>JAZUIX010000141.1:0-28451 GCA_045642445.1 Bacteroidales bacterium
TTTTCTGCGATTTCGGGCGTTTTCCGGCATCTTGCTGTTTATCACTCGGTCACGTAGCCCGCTACGCTTCCTCGTTCTGCACAGCAATCTGCTCGAAAACCACTCCGAAATCCCAAGAAATCAATTTATAGAACCCACCTAAATGCAGCATATCTGGCGAAGTTTCTACGCAACGAACAACCACACAAAAAAGATAATCACACACAACAACAAACCCAGTTCGACCACAATCATGAAAAAAATCAGCATCTTCATCCTATTGTGCCTATTTGGGACGCTCCTGCAAGCCCAAGGAAGCGTGTGGGGCACCATCACCGATGCACAGACAGGCGAGACTCTGATCGGAGCCACCGTTTTCGACACCCTGTCGAAGAAAGGGGCCGCAACCAATCAGCAAGGACGTTACACCCTGACCCTCAAAGGAGATACAGCCGTACTGCGTATATCCTTCGTGGGATGTCAAACCCAATATTTCGCCATTTCCACCCACGGCAACCAGCGTTTGGACGTACAATTGAACAGTTCGACAACCCTGGCCGAGGTCAAGGTTGTGGGGCAGAGAGTGGAGCATGTGGAGAGCTCGCAGGCGAGCCAAGTGGAGATTCCTGTGGAGATGGTTCGCAACGTGCCCGTGCTCTTCGGCGAGACCGATGTGGTGAAGGTGGTGCAGCTCCTGCCCGGCGTGCAGAACGGAGGTGAGGGAACCTCGGGCATGTATGTGCGAGGAGGAGGCCCCGACGAGAACCTGTTCCTCTTGGACGGGGTGCCGATGTACAACGTGAACCACCTCGGAGGCTTTTTCTCGGCCTTCAACTCGGACGCTGTGAAGAACATCACCCTCTACAAAGGCAGTTTCCCTGCCCATTTCGGCAGCCGCCTTTCGAGTGTGCTCGACATCACCACCAACAACGGTAACGACAAGGAGTTCCACGGCGGCTTGAACGTCGGCCTTATCTCGGCCAAGTGCTACTTCGAAGGACCCATCGTGAAGGAGAAGACCACCTTCTCCATCTCGGCGCGCAGAACCTATTTCGACCTGCTCATGCAGCCTATGCTCGCCATAGCCATGGCCTCATTGGATGAGGACGAAAAGATCAATGCGGGCTATTATTTCTACGACCTCAACGCGAAGGTGACACACAAATTCAACGACCGCAGCCGCCTGTACGGCTCGTTCTATATGGGAGACGATGCGGTTTACGCAAAATACAGATTCGGCTACGGCTACAACGAGCATGACAATATGAAGTTGCGTTATAATTGGGGCAACATCGTGGGGAGCCTGCGTTGGAATTACGAGCTCTCGCCCAAGCTGTTTATGAATGTGACTGGGGCCTACACCCGTTACCGCAACGACCTCTCTTTGACCGAGGAATCGAAATGGTATGACGGGGGCGACATCAGTTTGTACTCGGCTGGTATGACTTTCAATTCGGGCATTCATGACATCAGCGGGCGTGTTGATTTCGACTATGCTCCCGACCCCGACCACGCGGTGAAGTTCGGCGGGCAGTACATGTTCCACATCTTCACCCCCGAGACTTCGAGCATGAAGGTGGAGGAGCACGACATTTGGGACAACCTCGACACCACAATCACCCTCGGGCAGAGCAAGGTTTTCGCCCACGAGGTGATGGCTTTCATTGAGGACGATTGGCGTATCAACGACCGTTTCAAGGTGAACGGAGGCCTGAACCTCACCGGCTTCGGGGTTCATGGCAAGTTCTACCCCAGCATCCAGCCGAGGTTGAGCGGGCGCGTACTCATCACCGACAATCTCTCGGCCAAAGTGGGCTACGCCTATATGACCCAGTACCTGCACCTGCTGAGTACCAGCAACATCAGTCTGCCTACAGACCTGTGGGTGCCCGTTACGGCAAACATCAAGCCCATGACCTCGCAACAAGTGGCGGCAGGATTTTTCTACAACCTCAAAGACATCGTGAACCTCTCGGTGGAGGGCTATTACAAGTATATGAACAACCTGCTGGAATACAAGGACGGAGCCTCGTTTTTTGGCAGTTCGACAGGCTGGGAAAACAAGGTGTGTATGGGTCGCGGATGGTCATACGGTGTGGAATTTTTGGCACAGAAGAATTTTGGCAAGCTGACAGGCTGGATTGGCTACACCTGGAGCCACACCGACCGCCTGTTTGACCGTGAGGGCCAGATGCTCAACAACGGCAAGGTGTTCCCCGCCAAATATGACCGCAGACACGACATCAGCATTGTGGCGACCTACAAATTCAACGAGCGTTTCGACGCAAGCGCCACTTGGGTGTTCAGCACGGGCAACGCTGCCACGCTGGCCTTGCAGGAGTTCGACCCAGGCACGGGTGGGGATTATTACAACTACATCGTCCCCTATGTGGAGAGCCGCAACAACTTCCGTATGCCCAACTACCACCGCATGGACCTCAGCCTCAACTGGCACAAGAACCTGAAGCACGGTAAGCGGACCCTCTCGCTGAGCATATACAACGTCTATAACCGCCAGAACCCCTATCTGGTTTACGAAAGTTACGACTATTCCTACAGCAACGCCTCGCTCAAGCAGTTGTCGATATTCCCGATACTGCCGTCGCTGAGTTACAGTTGGAGATTTTAATAAAAAATAAAAAGTATAAAGTAAAAAATAATTTGTCGAAACATCGAAAAAAACATGATATAATTATGAAACATATATTTTTTATAATAATAGGTGCTTTGTTGCTGTGGGGTTGTGAAAAGACCATTGAATTTGATGGCGAGATGACCAAGCCCTACATTGTGATGATTTCGCAACCCGAGGCGGACAGCGTATGGATGGTGGACCTGTCCTATAGCCGTTTCTTCCTCCTCAGCCAAGAAATCAAGACCATTGATGATGCCACGGTGACCATGGAGGTCAACGGGTCAATCGTTTCTGGAAGCGCTCAGAGCCTCGGCGACGGGCTTTACAATACCCATATCACCCCCAAAAGTGGCGACACTTTGACGCTCCGTGCCCGCGTGGGAGATGAGGAAGTTGTGGCTGGTTGCCGCATGCCTTTCAGCCCCACGATTACGGACTTTCATGCCGAATACGATACTTCTTATAACGAAAGTTGGGATGGCAGCACATACGCCGAATGTACCCCACGCTATCACTTTAAATTGCACGACAAAGCGGGGGAGAAAAACTACTACCGCATACGCATGTTCATCAAATATGACGACTGCGAGGATTGCGAGATAGAGAATTTGCATTTCTCCATCGAAGACCCGCTGATTTATGACGAGGATGTTGTCGAGGTCATCTTGAACGAGGGTGAAAATTATTTTTACGGACGTTCATTGATGTTCTCCGACGAGCGCATCGACGGCACCACCCACAATATCGCCATCGATAATATCAGCCAATCTTTCTTAACTCGGTCGAACAACACCGTCATTATAGAGGTGAGCGCCTTGAGTCGCGAACTATATCTGTACCTGTCGAGTCTCGATGCCGCTCAAAATGGCGACGACTTGGGTTTCTTCAGCGAGCCTGTGCAAATCATCTGCAACGTGAACGGGGGCATCGGAGTCCTCGGCGGCATGTCCACTACGACACTGACGGACAAGTTATGATTCGTATAGGCCACCGCCTATCGTTTGTCAATTCTCAAAAAATAAAATTCACCATATATAATGACCATCCTGATAACCGATAACGTGCATCCCATCATGCGGGAGATTTTGGAGAGCGAAGGGCACTCTGTGCATATCGACACGGAGGTCACCTACGATTCTCTGCTGGCACGGGTGGGCGATTATGACGCCATCGTGGTACGCAGCAAAATCAATATTGACCGCGATTTCCTCTCCCACGCCCGTCACCTCAAGTGTATCGGCCGTGTGGGGGCAGGTATGGAGACCATTGATGTGGATTATGCCGAGAGCCTCGGCATCCGCTGTCTCAATTCGCCCGAGGGCAACCGTGATGCTGTCGGGGAACATGCCACAGGGCTGTTGCTCGCCCTTTTTGACAAGATAGCCCGTGCCGACAAAGAGGTGCGGCAAGGGCTGTGGCATCGTGAGGACAATCGGGGCCTGGAGGTCAAGGGCAAGACCATCGGCATCATTGGTTGCGGCAATATGGGCCGTGCTTTCGCCCAGCGGCTGCAAGGTTTTGAATGCACCATTCTGGCTTATGACAAATACAAGCCCAAGGGATACGCTCCCGCCTGGGTGGAAGAGGTTTCGTTGGAAGAGTTGCAGCATCGGGCCGATGTGGTGAGCCTGCATGTGCCTCTCACCCCTGAGACGCACTATATGGTGGAGGAGTCGTTTTTGAACGCTTTTGACAAAAACATCTATCTCATCAACACTTCCCGAGGCGCCGTGGTCAAGACCACGGCTTTGGTGGAGGCCATGAAGGCAGGGAAAGTGTTGGGGGCCGCATTGGATGTGTTGGAATACGAAGATATGACCCGTGACGGTCTCTCGCCCGACCAGATGCCTGAGGATCTTCGTTACTTGGTAACGTCGCCCCATACGGTGCTGACCCCTCATGTGGCGGGATGGACGGTGGAATCAAAAGAAAAACTGGCCGCCGTGCTGGCCCATAAAATAGTGGAGGTATTGAAATGCTCATTGTAAAAGACTGTATTGTATCTGAGGACATTGCCGACAAATGTTTCTGCTGCGACTTGGCAAAATGCAAAGGCCAATGCTGCGTGGAAGGCGATTGTGGGGCTCCGTTGCTGGAAGAGGAGATACCTATTCTGCAACGCATCCTCCCCGAGGTGCTGCCCTATATGACCGAAGAGGGTCGCCGTGTGGTTGAGGCTGAAGGTGTTTCGGCTCTCGACAATGCTGAGGAACCTTGCACCCCTTTGGTCAACAATGCCGAATGTGCCTACGTTATCTGGGGGGAAGATGGTACGGCCTTTTGTGCCATCGAAAAGGCCTACCGAGAGGGCAAAATAGATTGGATGAAGCCTGTCTCGTGCCACCTCTACCCTATCCGTGTGGATGTCTACGGACAGTTCACGGCGGTAAACTACCACCAGTGGGATGTTTGTCGTTGTGCCGTAGCCAAAGGCAAAGAATGCGGTGTGCCGCTGTATCAATATTTGAAAGAGCCCCTCATCCGCCGTTTTGGAGAAGATTGGTACGAGGAACTACTCCAAGAAGTCAAAAAGATGACAGATGATAGATGACAGATGAAAGCGGCTCCCGCCCTATTTTCAATTCTCAATTCACAATTTTAAAAAAACGTATATGGACAACAAAAGAAAGAAACAATACATTATTCTGGGAAGCATTATCGCGGTCATATTAGTTATTGACCAAGTGGTGAAAATCTGGGTCAAGACACACCTTTATATCGGTGAGGAGATACCGCTGATAGGACACTGGTGCCTGCTTCATTTTGTTGAAAACGAAGGTTTCGCCTTTGGCATGGCCATGGGGGGCAGCACGGGCAAAATCATCCTGTCGTTGTTCCGACTTTTTGCCTCGGGTGGCCTGTTGTGGTTTCTGCTGTATAGAATCAATAAAGGGATGCGCACCTCGATGGTTGTATGCCTCTCGCTGATTATCGTGGGAGCCTTGGGCAACCTCATCGACAGTTGTTTCTACGGACTTATCTTCAACGAAAGTTTTTATAATGTGGCCACTTTGTTTCCTGCCGAGGGAGGCTATGCCCCATTCTTGCAAGGCCGTGTGGTGGACATGTTCTATTTCCCCATCATCGACACCGTCCTTCCTGAAGGTTTCCCCATCTGGGGCGGAAAACCGTTCGTATTCTTCAACGCCATCTTCAATGTGGCCGATGCAGCCATCACAATCGGTGCTTTTTGGTTGATAATTGACCAGTTGTTTTATACCCCAAAAAATCAAAAAAACGAGTCCGAAGAGCTCAAAAAATAAGGTTTTCTCAATAAAATTTCAAAAAATATTTTTCTACAAATCAACACGATAAAAAATATTTTCAAAAAAAATTTTGTCAATTGAGAAAAAGTGTGTACTTTTGCACCCGAATTCAACGATGGCGTTGTAGCTCAGTTGGTAGAGCAGAGGACTGAAAATCCTTGTGTCACTGGTTCAATTCCAGTCAATGCCACGAAAAGGAAACAACATGGTTGTTTCCTTTTTTCGTTTCCCTCACTTTGTACTGCCATAGGGGTGCCTCCGTGGTGGACTCGTTGGGGGGCCGCTATAGGGTAGGTCTCGAACAAGGACTGGATGACCATAGGGTCGCTCCTATAAGCGAAGGAGGAACGACCATGCAACGACCCTACAACGACCCTACAATGACCGAGAGACAAGGGCACAACAAGGGCAGCACTATCTCTCAAAGAGAAAAAGGGGACTCAGGCAATACTATTTATTTATTTTTATCGTTATTATATATTGTCATATATCCCCAATGATGCGATTTATCCTATCGATTGGACATAATGACATAAAACGACAGGTATTATAGACAATAAAGAATTATGAAGGCCAATATTCTTGTAGTGGACGATGAACAGGACTTGTGTGAGATTCTGCGGTTTAATTTGGAAGGCGAGGATTTCGCAGTGTCGACAGCGTGTAGTGCCGAAGACGCTTTGGAAACGATGGGGAGCCTGCCTCAGAAGCACTTTGATTTGATACTGCTGGATGTGATGATGGACAAGATGTCGGGGTTCGAGATGGCCCAACATCTGAGAGCCCATAACGATGACACCCCCATTATCTTCCTCACCGCCCTTGACAGTCACAACGACCAGATGGCCGGCTTCGCCCTCGGTGGTGACGACTATATCACCAAGCCTTTTGCTTTCGACACCGTGCTGGCCAGGGTGAAAGCGGTACTCAAACGCACCCAATCGACTTCTCAATCCAACGACACCATGTATGTGTTTGGGAACCTTCAAATCAACACTTCGCAAGAAACCGTCACCTTGTGTGGCGAGACCATCGAACTGACCCGCAGAGAATACATGACCCTCTGTCTGCTGGCTCAGAACCCCAACAAATATTTCTCACGCGAGGATATTTTGACAAAAGTTTGGCCTAACGACGTGCTTGTCAACGACCGCAGCGTGGATGTCCACATCACCCGCCTACGAAAGAAACTCGGCAACGAGGGAGGTCGTATCATCAACAAGACCGGTTTCGGATACGCATTAAAATCATAAGGAGGAAGCAATATGACGACAGGGATGATAATCATAATGGTGCTGTTGGGTGTTGCCCTCGGGGTACTGCTTTGGCTGGCTTGGCGACTACACCGACAGGTGAAAAAAGAGCAACAATTGAGAGAGGAAACCGAGTCTTCGAAACAACAAATCATTATCGAGCAAGCCCGCAACCGACAGCTCAAACAGGAGATGACCAACAATATCGCCCATGAACTGAAGACCCCTGTGAGCTCCATCCGAGGTTACTTGGAGATACTTTTGGGCGACAAGCCTGTGGACGACACCCAACGCAAGTACTTCCTTGAGCGTTGTTATAGCCAGACACTCCGCCTCTCCGACCTCATCAACGACGTGGCCCTCATAAACAAATTGGAAGAGGCCAACGATCTGTTTGTCAAAGAGACAGAAAACGTCAGAGAACGTGCAGATGAGGCATTGAAGGAGTTGCTTGTGAATGCCGAACAGCATCATATTGAGATACACAACGAACTTCCCGAAGGAATGATGGTGAACGGCAACGGTATGCTGCTATACTCCATTTTCCGCAACCTATTCGAGAATGCAATCAACTATGCTGGCGACAATTGCGAAGTGCATCTCGAATGTTACAAGGCAGAAGACGAAACCTATTATTACCTCCACCTGTACGACACCGGCAAGGGGGTGAGCAACGAATACTTGCCAAAATTGTTTGACCGTTTCCTGCGAATTGACGAAGGTCGCAGCCGCAAGAACGGAGGTACCGGATTAGGGTTATCCATTGTGAAACACGCCATCTTGTTTCACGGCGGCGATGTTTATGCCAAAAATCGCGAAACAGGAGGGTTGGAATTCTTTTTCAGCTTAAAGAAATGATATTCATGTTTAATAATTGTCAGATTCAGATCGTCTAACTAACAGTTCAACTATGCATAGGACAGATATACAATTGAGATTTAATGATGTGGACCAGATGGGGCATGTGAACAATGCCGTCATTATGGAGTTCTTTGATTTGGGCAAATCGGAATATTTCACTGCTGTCGGGATTCCTCCCGAAGAGGGCGACTTCACCGTCATCGTGGTGCATGTCGAAGTGGATTTTATGAAACAAATTCTTTACCACGACCACATCCATGTCACCACCGCTGTTGATCATTTTGGCACCAAGAGTCTTGCTGTAAAACAGCAGGTTATCAATAGCGATACTGGCGAAATATGTGCCACCTGCCGCACCGTTATGGCAGGGTATTGCCGGAGCACCAAAAGCAGTTCTGTAATTCCTGAGACAATAAAAGAACTTATACTGCGTTATAATAATAATTAGAGATATAAAAAGTATGCATAATAAAGTTTTAATTGTCTATACTGGTGGCACTATCGGAATGGTGCAGGACGACAATGGTTCGTTGCGGCCTTTTGCCATGGAGCATATTTACGATTTGCTTCCCGAACTGCACAAATGCAACTACCACATCGACTCATGCCAATTGGACAACATCATAGATTCGTCGAATATGACCCCCTCGTTTTGGGTCGACATCGCTGAAATCATTGAGCGTGAATACAACAACTACGATGGTTTCGTCATCCTCCACGGCACCGATACGATGGCCTACACTGCCTCGGCACTCAGTTTTATGTTCAAGAACCTGTCCAAACCCATCATCCTCACGGGCAGTCAATTGCCTATGGGTGTGTTGCGTAGCGATGGTCGTGAGAACATTATCTGTGCCTTGGAGTTGGCCGCAGCACAAGAGGTGTTGATTCCCGAGGTATGTCTGTTTTTCGAGAGCCACCTCTACCGTGGCAACCGTAGCACTAAGGTGAGTGCCGAGAATTTTGATGCCTTTTGCAGTTTCAATTATCCTTCGTTGGCCAAAGCCGGCATCAACATCGGCTACAAACCGCATCTGTTCCTTGACAGACCCACAAAGCCGTTGGAGGTGCGCAAGAAATTCGACAGTAATATCGCCGTGTTGAAGTTATTCCCTGGCATCACTCCCACGGTGGTGAATGCGGTGCTACATGCAGAAGGACTTCATGGTGTGGTGATAGAGACCTTCGGTTCGGGCAATGCTCCTACCGAGAAATGGTTTATTGATGCCATCCACGACGCCATCAAACGCGACATCATTGTGCTGAACGTCACGCAATGCAAGGCTGGCGCTGTGAAGATGTGCCAGTATGAAGCCAGCTGCGATATGGACAGAATAGGTGTTATTGGCGGTAGCGACATCACTTTAGAGGCCGCTGTGACCAAGATGATGTATCTGTTGGGCACCTACCCCAACGACTTGAACCATGTGCGCGAATGTCTGCAGCATTCTTTGCGCGGAGAACTGACCGATTAAAGATTCAAAAATCGCCCCTAAATACCAAGAAATCAATTTATAGAAACCTCCTTTTGAAAAAAGCATACCTCATATTGTTCCTGCTATTGATGTCTGCATCGTTTGTCATGCAGGGACAGAACTATTCGGCTCACCTGGGTTCGTTTGACCAGAAGGTGTTTCACATGGGCATCCAGATAGGTTATACGCAATCAAAATTTGATTTGAATTTCTCGGAAGACGAAGCTCTGCGTGAAAACATCTTAGGAACAACGTCTTACTATAGCCCTGGATTCCATATCAATTATGTCGGCGACCTCCGCTTGTCGGATTACTTCAACCTGCGATTTCTGCCAGGTGTGACACTCATCAGCCGTGATGTGGCATACGTTTGGTCTAATGCTTACACCTCAACGCACTGGAAATATGACCAGATGCGTACCGTAGAGTCGGTGTATGGTGAGATTCCCTTGGAAATCAAGTTCCGTTCCAAACGCTATGGCAATATCCGGCCCTACCTCACTGCTGGAGGCAGCTGGGGTTATGACATCGCCTCTTTGTTCAAGAACAAAAACAACAATGACGAATCCATCATACGTCTCAACATTATGGACTTACGCTACACCACAGGCGTGGGAATAGATTTTTTCCTGAGGTATGTGAAATTCGCCATTGAAATGAAGATGTCGTTCGGACTCGTTGATTTGAAGGTGGCTGACAACGACCTTTACACTCAATCGGCTGACTTCTTCAAATCCAGAACATTTATGTTATCGTTTACATTCGAGGGGTAATGAGACAGATTATTGAGATTGATTTGACACCCCAGGAATACGGGCAAGAGGCTTTGTTGCGACATGCTGTCGCACGAAAGACAGGGCTACCCGAGAGTGATATTCGACATATCGAGATATTGCGTCGCAGTTTGGATTCGCGACGTGGACGTCTGGCATATCACACCACTGCCGAGGTATATTGTGGTGAAGAATACGTTGTTCCCGACTATCGTGGGAAATATCAAGACTGCCACAACAAGCCTGCTGTCGTTATCGTAGGAGCAGGTCCTGCAGGTCTCTTTGCCGCTTTGCGCGCCCTCGAATTAGGCATCAAGCCCATCATTGTTGAGCGGGGCAAGAACGTCAGCGATAGAAAGTACGATATTGCCAAGCTCACTAAAGAGCAGGAGGTCAATCCCAATAGCAACTGGTGTTTCGGCGAAGGAGGTGCGGGTACTTATTCCGATGGCAAACTGTTCACTCGCAGCACCAAACGTGGCAATATCGCCGATATTTTGAAGCGATTTATTGAGCATGGTGCCGACCCGTCCATAATGATTGACGCCCATGCCCACATAGGCACCGACCGACTGAGCGGCATTATCGCAAATATGCGTGCCACCATTGAAAGCCATGGCGGGGAATACCACTTCGACAGCCGTGTGTGCGACCTGCTCATCAAAGATGACTCAAACCAGGTATATGGTGTGAGGTGCGACAATGGTGCCGAATATCACGGCAAGGCTGTGATTTTGGCCACAGGTCATTCGGCTCGCGACATCTACGAGATGTTTGCCGAGCATCATTGGGCTTTGGAACCCAAGCCTTTCGCCCTCGGCGTGAGGGTAGAGCATCCGCAAGAGTTGATAAACAAAATACAATACCATAACTCCGACCAGGCCAAATATCTCCCTCCTGCGGCTTACAGTCTCACCACCCAGGTTGATGGTCACGGGGTGTTCTCTTTCTGCATGTGTCCTGGTGGCATCATCGTCCCTGCCGCCACTGCCGATGGGCAGCAAGTAGTGAACGGCATGAGCAACTCAAAACGGAACTCTCCCTTTGCCAACAGCGGCATCGCTGTCACTGTAGGACCACAAGATGTGCCCGAATACAGCCAATACGGTGTCTTTGCCCTGCTACGTTTCCAGCAAGATGTGGAGCGGAAGGTGTTTGAAGCGGTCAACAACTCCATCACGGCACCTCTTCAGCGCCTCACCGATTTCTGCCAAGGGCGAATGAGTCAGAGCAACAACCGCAGCAACTATATGGGACAGACACTCAACGCCCCCGTTCATGAGATACTTCCGCCTTTCGTAGTGCATTGCCTTCAACAAGGATTCAAAGACTTCGACCGCAAGATGCACGGCTTCTACACCCAGAATGCCAGCATTCTGGCCGTTGAGAGCCGCACCTCCTCCCCTATCCGCATCCCTCGTGATGAAAGTTTTCAACATCCGCAACTTCGCGGCCTCTACCCTTGTGGCGAAGGTGCTGGCTATGCCGGAGGCATTGTTTCCTCGGCTTTAGACGGTATGAATGTAGTGGAGAGTTTAACCCTTAAACTTTCGAACTCCAAATGAACTTTGAACTGAAATCGGATTTTGCCCCTATGGGGGACCAGCCTGAGGCCATCAAGCAACTGGTTGAAGGGGTGAAAAATGGACAAAGAGCCCAAGTGTTGCAAGGTGTTACAGGCAGTGGAAAAACGTTTACCGTAGCCAATGTCATAGCCCAACTCAACAGGCCCACTTTGGTGATGAGCCACAACAAGACCCTGGCCGCCCAACTTTACGGCGAATTCAAGCAGTTCTTCCCCAATAATGCGGTTGAATATTTTGTAAGTTATTACGACTACTACCAGCCCGAAGCCTATATCCCCGCCACAAATACTTATATTGAAAAGGATCTGGCCATCAACGACGACCTCGACAAACTGCGTCTCAGAGCCTCTTCCGCCTTGCTCAGTGGTCGTCGAGACGTCATCGTGGTATGTTCCGTGAGCTGTATATACGGCATAGGCAACCCCGAAGAATTCAAACGTGGCACCATACACGTCAAAAAAGGCGACCGCATCAGCCGTGACAATTTTCTTCTGCAACTATTAGACGGACAATATGTTCGCAACGAGATAGAGTTTATCAATGGCCGCTTCCGCGTAAAGGGGGACACCGTCGATGTCTTCCCATCTTTTGCCGATTTCTGTTTCCGCATCTGTTTTTGGGACGATGAGATTGAAAGTCTCGAAAGTTTCGACCCTGTGAGCGGACACAAACTGGAAGTTTTTGACGACATCACCATATACCCTGCCAGCAACTTCCTCACCTCGAAAGATACTATGGCCGATGCTCTGCACCAAATCCAACTCGACATGTATGCCCAGCGCGACTATTTCTATTCCATCGACAAAGCCCTTGAGGCCAAGCGGTTGGAGGAGCGCGTCAACTATGATGTCGAGATGATCCAAGAGCTGGGCTATTGCAGCGGCATTGAGAACTATTCCCGTTATTTTGATGGCCGAGAAGAGGGCACAAGACCTTTCTGTCTGATTGATTATTTCCCTGACGATTTCCTCTTGGTAATCGACGAAAGCCATGTCACGGTGCCTCAGATTGGTGCCATGTACGGTGGCGACCGTTCCCGAAAGAAATCGCAGGTAGAATATGGTTTCCGGCTTCCTTCCGCACTCGATAACCGTCCCTTGAAATACGACGAATTCTACAATCTCACGGGTCAGACGATATACATCAGCGCCACCCCTGCTCAATACGAGCTACAAGAGGCCGAGGGTGTTGTGGTGGAACAGGTTATCCGTCCCACAGGATTATTGGACCCCGTGGTCGAAGTGAGACCCGCTGTGAGCCAAGTCGACGACCTTTTGGACGAGATCGAGAAGACGGTATACAAAAACGAGCGCGTGCTTGTGACCACCCTCACCAAGCGTATGGCCGAAGAGATGACCACCTATCTGCTGAACCTCGGCATACGGAGCAAATACATACATTCGGATGTTGACACACTGGAACGTGTTGAAATCATGCGTGATTTGCGCATGGGGGTATTCGACGTGCTTGTGGGTGTGAACCTGCTTCGCGAAGGCTTGGACCTGCCCGAAGTGTCGCTCGTAGCAATCCTCGATGCCGACAAAGAAGGCTTCCTCCGCAGCGACCGTGCCCTGATACAGACAATAGGGCGTGCCGCACGAAATGTTCACAGCAAGGCAATCCTCTACGGCGACACCATCACAGGCAGTATGCAGCGGGCCATAGATGAGACCAACCGACACCGCGAAAAACAGATACGTTTCAATCTCGAACACGGCATCGTACCCAGGCAGATTGTAAAAAGCACTGATGCCATCATCGGCTCCACAAGTGTGATAGAGCGAGCCGCCGAGGAGCACAACGAAACCAAGGCTCCCGAGCCGCCAAACATCCCCAACATTGCAGCCTCGCCCTACGCCTTGAACACCCCCTCCTACGGAAAGCAGCACTACAACCAGCATTCGAAACAGCCCCTTCCCGAAGTGGCAGAACCCGAAGCCGAGATGGTCAGTGAGCCCGCCATCCAATGGAACAACAAAACCAAAGAGCAGTTACGCAAAGAGATACGCGAGGCACAGCGCAAGATGCAACAAGCCGCCAAAGAGATGGACTTCCTCGCTGCCGCCAAATACCGCGACCAAATCCGCGACATGCAGCAAGCCCTCGAAGATGCAAGATAAGAACCCTTTATAAGGCTGTTCATAAACAGCCAAGCAAACTCACTCTGGCAGAATAATCAACTTCTTTGCCGAATCCACAAAAGTGCGTACAGGTATCAAAACTGTATCCACATCTTCTCTCGTAAAGTCAAACAAATCGCCATAATCTCCTTTTGTCCTCCAGTTCAACAACTTTGAACAGACCCGAAACACCTCTATACCCACATCTCCTTTTCTCACAACTTGCTCTGAGAACTGAGACAAAACGCCCGCATGTGACTTTGCACCAATCTCTCTATACAACAACACTGCCGAAGCCGCATAGAAACATGCTTAATACAACCTATTCACTGCCGAATTCCACTGATTAGCCGCATACAAAACTTTTGCAGCCTCATACACCTCTTCGGCTTTCTCCAACCGATACCTTACAAAGGCAGTCATCTCATTGCTTTCAATAGTACTCATAAACGAATAGCATCTTTTTGGACATTCTGATAAAATGGAGTAGCACTATGATTATTGTGCCAGTCCTTAACACCATACACAAACAATTGGATAGCCTGCCCCGACTCGACAATCAAATCACATATATGGTCAACGAAACAGCTCTCCCTCTGCACCGAAACGCTATCCTCTTTCGTCAACACAAGCACATCCCAATCCGAATCCTCTCGGGCCGTACCACGAGCCCGAGATCCATACAGCCAAACCTCGGCAGTAGGATCAATATCATGAACATTCTCCTTGATTTTCTGCAACATCGCTTCTCTACTAATACTCATGACAACTTATTTTTCAACCATAACGAAATAATCTTCATTTTATTGTATCCGTATGAAATAAATAATGATTCATTTCCTCAACTACAGCGAATTATCGGCACCAATCGGAATGTTAAATATTTTGATTTGAATATTTTGATTTTTTTCGACCCGCCTTCGGCGGGTATTGTTTTGCTTCGATGCCTTTCGGCAATTCTTTTCGGGGCTTCGTCCCTCAGCCCCTCTGAGGATTGCCTCCAGTCATCTCAGACCCCGAGCTTAAAACTACAAAATGAGTGAAAGCTCAAGAAATAGTTGTTACTCGGAGAGGACAAGGCGAAGCCCGAGGTCGTGGCCGCCGCCGGATGGGGCGCTGCCGTAGCGAATAGAAACGCGACAGATCCACGCATCGTAGTTCCAACTGCCGCCACAGCACACGCGATACGCCCCACTATTAGGACCCTTGGGATTAGTCTGTGGGGAAGAACTGTAACCTCCATACCAGTCCTGACACCATTCCCCCACGTTGCCGCTCATGTCGTATAGACCCAGCTCGTTGGACGACTTGGAGCCCACAGGGTGCGTTGTGCTGCCGCTGTTGTCATCATACCACGCCACACTGCCGAGGGTGTTGCTGCCGCTGTATTTGTAGCCTCGGCTTTTGCTGCCACCTCGGGCGGCATACTCCCACTCCGCCTCGGTGGGCAGGCGGAAGGTCTTGCCCGTAAGACGGTTCAGTTTGCTGACGAACTCCTGGCAGTCCTCCCAACTCACATCATACATGGGGTAATTGCCTCCTACACCGCATGTTTCCCATTTGTTTCTTGTGGCTATCTGCGACACCGTCTCTCCCATCACCGCCGTCCACAAGGCCTGCGTCACCTCCGTCTGTCCGATGTAGTAACTCGAAAGCGTGACGCTGTGGGCAGGCTTTTCGTCGCTATCGGCATCGCTGCCCTGCTCCGAGGTCGCCCCCATGGTGAAGGTGCCGCCTTCCACATGGACCATCTTGTATTCAACATTACCAACCCTCAGCGTTCCGTTTTGATAACTTGCTGTCGTTTCTGGTTTGTCGCATGTTATGTTTTTTTGTGCCATCACATCAACAGTAGTGAAACTCAACAGAAAAAGCAGTAATCCTATCAACATTTTCTTCAACATGGCACGAAATTTATTTCAACATTAATATAACGTCAAAAAGCAAAGAATATTGTATAAGTGATGATAAAAAACATCAAAGAACTAACATGTAATAAGATGAAATGTTGCTATGCTTCCCCTATCCTTGCGATATGGTTCCGATATGATTCCGATATAATTCCGATATATAGGTCGGAAGCATATCGGAAGCATATCGGAGGCATATTGGAAGCATATCGGAAGCACAGCGAGGATTCTACGGAGCCTCTTCGGTTTGAAAGGGGAAAATGAAAGACGGATTTTTTGCATGGGGACATAATAGAAGTGACTTCTTTGCGTTATTATTTATTATCATTGAAAACAAAATATTATGAATAGAATTATCAAGAGTGCTATTTTTATGACTATCGTAGCCACCACAGCGCCCGCTATCGGGCAGAACACCAATCCTTTGCTGCAAGATTGGAACACCCCGCACCAGACCCCACCCTTCAGCCAAATCCGCAACGAGCATTATGTGCCCGCCATGCGCCAGGCCATCAAAGAGGCCGAGAAGGCGGTGGACAACATCGTAAAACAAAAGGATGCCCCGACTTTTGAGAACACCATCGTGGCCATGCAGAAGGGGAGCGACAATTTGGAACGCATCAGCGGCCTGCTGTTCAACCTCAACGAGTGCCACACGAATGCCGAGATGCAGGAGATTGTGATGAAACTTTCGCCCGAACTGACCCGTTTCTCGAACAGTATCAATATGAACGAGAAGCTGTTTGCCCGCGTGAAGGCTGTATACGACCAAAGAGACCGCCTCAACCTCAACACCGAGCAGCGCACCCTTTTGGAGGAGACCTACAAGGGGTTTGTGCAAAACGGTGTGAACCTCACGGGCAAGGACAAGAAGCAGTATGCCAAGAACAGCGAGCGCCTCGCCGAACTTTCGCAGCAGATGAACCAGAATGTGCTGGCCGACAACAACGACTATATCCTTCACATCACCGACAAGAAAGACCTCTCGGGCCTGCCCGAGAACGTGATTGCTGCCGCCCGCCAGGAGGCTCAGGACCGCAATATGGAGGGCTGGGTGTTCACGCTGGCATACCCCTCTTTCGGACCTTTCCTCACTTACGCCGACAACAGGGATTTGCGCGAGCAGATTTGGAGAGCCTACAACAGCCGTGGCAATCGTGGCAACAAAAACGACAATAATGAGGTTATCCGCGAGATGACCCACCTCCGCTATCAGCAGGCCAAACTGCTGGGTTACAACAATTATTGCGAGTATGTGCTGAGCGACCGCATGTGCGAGACTCCGCTTCAGCTGGCCAATTTCTTTGAGCAGTTGCTCTCGGCTTCGTTGCCATTTGCCAAGCAGGATCTGGCAGATGTGAGCGCCTACGCCATGAAGATGGGTGCCACATTGCCGCTACAGCGTTGGGATTTCTCGTATTACAGCGAGAAACTGAAACAGGAGAAATATGATTTTGATGCCGAGCTGCTCCGCCCCTATTTCCAGCTGGAGAAGGTGCGCCAAGGCATCTTCGACCTCTATGGCCGCCTGTATGGTCTTACTTTCAAGGAGGCAAACAATATCGAGGTGTATCACCCCGATGTGAAAGTGTATGAGGTGTTTGACGGCAGTCGTTTCATGGGTGTGCTGTACCTCGATATGCACCCGAGAGCCAGCAAACGCAGCGGTGCCTGGATGACCGAATTCCGCGGCCAGAGCAATATGGACGGCAAGCAGATTCGCCCCTTAATCCAAGTGGTGTGCAATTTCTCCAAGCCCGTGGGCGACCAACCCGCGCTGCTCAGTTTTGACGAGGTGGAGACCTTCATGCACGAGTTTGGTCACGCTATGCACGGTATGCTTTCCGACTGCACCTACCCCAGCACAAGCGGCACCAATGTGAAACGCGATTTCGTGGAGCTGCCCTCACAGGTGATGGAGAACTGGTGCTACGAGTCGCAGTTTCTCAACACTTTCGCCCGCCACTATCAGACGGGGGACACCATCCCTGGTGAATATATCCAGAAAATCAAGGCTTCGGAGAAATACTTGGCCGGATGGCTCTGTGTGCGCCAACTCAGCCTCGGTTTGGTCGACTTTGCCTTCCACACCCTGACCAAACCCATCGAGGGCCCCATCGAAGATTATGAACGCCTGCACATGAAGGAGCTGCTGCCTCCCGTGAAAGGTGCCAACACCAGCACCGCCTTCACCCATATCTTTGCAGGAGGCTATGCCTCAGGATACTATGGCTACAAATGGGCCGAGGTGCTCGATGCCGACGTGTTTTCCAAATTCAAACAGAACGGCATCTTTGACAAGACCACCGCTGAGGCTTTCCGCAGAGAGGTGCTCTCGAAAGGTTCCACGCAGCATCCCGCCATTCTGTTCCGCAACTTTATGGGCCGCGACCCCAACATCAACGCCCTGATGATGCGCTGCGGATTTATCGAGGATGTGCAGGGGGCTCCAAAACTCGACTAAAACATTTTTAGTGAAGAGTTGGGGAGAAACTCTTAAATACAAAAACATTTAAACCTTTGATACCATGAATGATATCTATGCCAAACAAATATTGAAAATCTTTGCCAACAACCCGTTTGACTCTTTTAATCACAAACAGATAGCCTCACGGGTTGGGGCACACGACAAGGGGAGCCGCCAATTGGTGCTGTCCACGATTCAGGAACTGGCCGAAGCCAAGATTCTGGTAGAGGACGACAACGCCCGTGGCAAATTCAAGATCAACCCCAAGAACATCAACGACGACTTGCTGCCGCAGAACTACCTTGTCGGCACCATCGATATGAAACAAGGGGGCAAAGCATACGTGATTCCGCAAGATGAGGAACGCGAGGATGTGCAAATTTCCCCCAACAACACACGTCATGCCCTCCATGGCGACACGGTGAAGGTGCTCATGTTCCCTCAACGGAAGATGCACAAGCCAGAAGGTCAAGTGGTTGAGATACTTCAACGTGCCAAGACCCGTTTTGTGGGCATCATTCAAAAGCAGGACCGTTTTGCCTTCATGGTGAGCGACAGCCGCACGATGGTTGTGGATATCTTCATACCGCTCAACGACCTCGCAGATGCTGAGGACGGAGAGAAAGTGCTGGTGGAGATGACCGACTGGCCCGAGCGCATGAACAACCCTGTGGGCAAGGTCATCAAACGACTGGGCCGCCCTGGCGACAATAATGTCGAGATGCAATCCATCTTGGCCGAGTACGACTTCCCTTTGGATTTTCCCAAAGCCGTAGAACGTGAGGCCGAGAATATCGCCCTCCCTTCCGAGGCAGACTTTTCTGGTCGCAAAGATTTCCGTAAAACGACCACCTTCACCATCGACCCCGCCGATGCAAAGGATTTTGACGACGCCCTCTCTTTCCGCATAATGAAGAACGGAAACTTTGAGGTAGGTGTCCATATCGCCGATGTTTCACACTATGTCAAACAAGGCACGGCCATCGACCACGAGGCTTACGCACGAGGCACAAGTGTCTATCTTGTAGACCGCACGATACCTATGCTGCCTGAGAAACTTTGCAACGGAGTGTGCTCGCTTCGCCCGAATGAGGACAAACTCTGTTTCAGTGTGGTCATGGAAATGGACAGCCAGGCACAGGTGTTAAAGGCTTGGATGGGCAAAAGTGTCATCAATAGCGACCAGCGCTATTGCTATGAGGAGGCGCAAGCCCTTATTGACGGCACCGCCGATCACGAGCCCTCCCCCACCGATACCGCCATTCTCGAACTTCACAAACTGGCCACAATCTTGCGCGAACAACGCTACAAGGATGGTGCCATCAACTTTGAGAGTCAAGAGGTGAAATTCCAACTCGACGAGAACGCCAAACCTATCGGTGTATATATCAAGGAGTCGAAGGAAGCCAACTGGCTCATCGAGGAGTTTATGTTGCTGGCCAATAAGAAAGTGGCAGAGAGAATAGGCTCTGTTCAAAAGCCGGGTGAGAAAGGTCACAAAACGGAAAAGCCAAAGACTTTTGTCTATCGTGTTCACGACGAACCCAATCCCGAAAAATTGAACACTTTTGTTGAATTTGTCAGCAAGCTGGGCTTCAAAATGAAGATTGGCTCACGCCAAGCATTGGCCCACAGCTATAACAACCTGTTTGAGACCATCGCTGGTCGCGGTGAGGAATATATGATTGACAATATTGCCATCCGCACCATGTCGAAAGCCTATTACAGCACCGAGAATATCGGACACTACGGATTGGGATTCTCTTTCTATACTCATTTTACCTCCCCCATCCGACGCTACCCCGACCTCATGGTGCACAGATTATTGGAACACTATTTGTTAGGTGGAGCCTCGGCCAGCACCGACGAGTATGAGGAATATTGCAAGCATTGCTCTTTGATGGAAAAGAAAGCCGCCGATGCGGAACGTGCCAGTGTGAAATACAAGCAGGCCGAATACCTCAGCGACAAACTTGGACAGACCTTCCCCGCCCTCATCTCGGGCGTAAGCAAATGGGGTATCTACGCCGAAATTGAAGGCAACAAATGCGAAGGCATGATACCTATCGGAAGCCTGCGAGGCGACTACTATATGCTTGATGAAGACAATTACCAGGTTATCGGTCGTCGCTATGGCAAATGCTACAAGCTGGGTATGCCCGTTACGATTCGAGTCAAAGGGGTGGACATGTTGAAGAAACTCATCGACTTTGAGTTAGTAGAAGAAATGGAAGAACCCGAATACCCTGATTCACATCAAGGAAACCGTCGTCACCAATCAGACGACCGAAAATCCAAATCGCCCAAGCATCCCAAAGAAAGATCTTCAAAACCTAAAGGCAAATCCTCAACCAGAGACAAAGGCAAGCCCCATTCCAAGAAGGCCTCAAAACCATCTAAGAAAAGAATCGAAAAGAATTAACACACACAAAAGCGGCTGAGTTTCACTCAGCCGCTTTTGTGTTTATCATTTCAAGTAAGAAATTTCTATCAAATTCATAGCGATTACTTCAGAGCTACTTTTTTTTATAACTCACCGATTCTCTCATACTGTATGAAGCATGAATGGGACATGAGAGGAACAATAGTGGGAGAATAGGCGAACAATCTCAATTTTCGGTATCCCGAAAGCCACCATTTTCGCGTCCGTTTTCGGTTCAAATAAGCACTTTTTCCGCCATGCTTTGTTTCAAAACCTTTTTTCAAAGTCTCTAAAAATGAAAAAAACACCCGTTTTTGCCCATTCATCGGCAACACCCTTTTCCGCACCCTCATTTCCGCTTCCCAAACATCGCTTCCCACCCCCTGACAGGGCGAAACGCCACCCCAGCCACCCATTTTACCGTACAAAACACCCTTGAAATCCGTACACATTCCCCTCGCTCACCGCATCATTCCCCCTCGTCCATGTACTATTTCCGCCTCCTACATGTACAAAACTGTATACTTTTCTACCTCTTTTGGGAGCGTGCTTTAAGCACTTTTCGGATACTTCTCGTTTTGATGTTTTATCATGGTGACGAAAAAGAATGTGCTTCGGAGATAGGATGTTTGATAGGATTGTTTTGGCTGCGACAACATACAAGCCTACTTTCAAGCACAGAACCTATACTTCGGTACAATGCGGGTAATCATTACTAAATTATTCTACTACAAAAGTGGTAGTGTGATATATTTCAGGAGAGTTGCCACGTTGCCAAACGAACTCAAAGGTGCCCGAGAAACCTGCATCAATCCATAGTTCTTTATCGTTTGTCAGGCGGGCCTCAAAATCAGAGATGAAGGCATCGATGCTTTGGCAATCGACACTCGACTGTGCCGGCATCTTGAAATACTGATTGTAAAAATAGCCCGAATAATTATTTCTCAAAAAAGTTTCAAGCTCGGTAGAAACGCCACTACAATGCATACGCCATTCCTGAACAGCACGCGGAGGCACAGGCAAAGCAATTCGCATATCATGATACGAGACTGTATTCTGCATATAATAGTCCTTCAGTTTCAAGAAACTGAAATCGGAAGCGAGGAACTCAACGCTAACCTCAAAATCGGTTGAGAACATATAGGTTGCATTTTCGCTCGGCGAAATTGTCCAAATCCAACTCTGTCCCAAATCAATATCTTGACATAAGTTTTCCTTAGCCAAATCATGCTCGCCCAAACCACTATAATGTCCTTGTGGAACAACATTGGCAACATACTCATAAACAGGGGTATTATTGTCGTAGCACACCTTCAATTTCATATCAGAGGCATCGTTTGTCTTTACACTTGATACGGAATAATTCCCTCCAATCAACAGACTCGGCTTTTCGCACATACTGAGCATTCCGCTCTTCACCCAATCAAATCCATCGGAATAGCACGCACTCTCCATCGGATTTTGAGGAGCAAAATCTGAAACAAGTGCAGCCGCATCAGACATTTGAGAAGAAACCTTTATCGATCTCAGATATGGCCCATAATAACCATTGTGTGCATCCTTGCAGCCCCACCATTTCGTTTTGTCAGTAGGTCCGCACGACAATCCGCGTCCTTCAAAACAGATATCACGTTGGACAAGGTAATGGTCCTGATGATTATCAACCTCGTGGAAAGACCAGATAGTATGGGTCAGTCGGCAGGGCACTGTGATAGAAAATTTCCAATCAAGACCTGTGAAAGTACTCGGCTGAAAAGTGATAGGTGTCTGCACAACGATTTCTTTGCCCATATCAGTAGCGTCTATCGCACCTTTCGAAGCACTATTGTTCTGATTCACAATCTTGGCATCAATCCACTCCAACAAATTATTTGCCACCATACTCTTGTAATATTGTGACATTTCGGACACAGAACATGCCGATGAATCACTACTTTCCAACTCTCGAGTATTGCCGTCATAACATTCCACACGCTGAGTGCCTGACATATTGTCGCCCAACTTATGAACCAAATACACATCGTCCGAGCAAATAGTTATCGCTTCAAACTGCTTGTTGGCCCAATCGGGATTCTGCGACAACATATTGCGGAAATAATAAAAAGAGGTTAACTCATCATACGTTTCCTCCACACCAAGACCCGATTTAGACAGAATCGAATAGGCCTGCAGACAGAAATTAGCATACTGCTGCAAGGTTGGATTAAGGTATATAACGCTACCCCCTCGGGTATACACTTTCAAAATATTCTCCCACTGTGTTCTTGTAAGGTGAGACACATCCGGAGAAGACAAAATAACAACCTTTACCTGCTCGTCATCAATCGAACTGGCACGATTGTTATAGCCATTGCATATCAAAGTGGCAAAATCGCTACTCCCCGTAGAGAACACATAGGCCGTCTGCCTCGAAGAATAACTTGTAACACCACCCAAAGATGGGTCTTGGCGTTCCATCATTTCCTCCAAAGGAGTAATCTCCTCACCATCTTTCTTGCAACCCGAAACAGCAAACAGGGCTGCAATGGCAATCAATAATAGTGTTTTTTTCATAGTATTCGTTTGGTTTATATTATTCAATTAATTATTTGGCCATGTTAGGAACACTATTTTATATACAACAAATAGGTAGGCAATATTCACCTACCTATTTGGTATATAGCAGTTGCGAATATTATTCGGCAACGATTTCGACGTTCAACTGAGCCTTGATCTCTTTGTAGATGTTGACCTGGGCGGTGAAATTACCAACCTCTTTCAGTTTGGCACCATCAACAACGATCTTCTTGCGGTCGATGTCGTAGTTGTGCTGATCTTTCAAAGCCTCAGCAATCTGGTCGGCAGTGATAGAACCAAAAAGATGACCATTCTCACCAACCTTGGCGATGATGCGGACAGTCTTCTCGTTGACTGCAGCCTGCAGAGTTTCGGCATCCTTGCGAATCTTTTCCTCTTTGAAAGCACGCTGACGCATGTTCTCAGCATGGATTTTGCGGTTCGAAGGGGTAGCAATGATAGCCATTCCCTGAGGAAGGAGGTAGTTGTTGGCGTATCCGTTCTTAACTTTAACGATATCGTCTTTGTAACCGAGATTGGTCACATCCTGTAACAGTATAATTTCCATTCTAATCTTCCTCCTTTATTATTTTAAACAATCGGCTACATAGGGCAGCAGGGCCAGATGGCGGGCGCGCTTGATAGCTTTGGACACTTTCTTCTGATACTTGTTGGAAGTACCGGTGATGCGACGGGGCAGGATTTTGCCCTGTTCGTTGACGAACTTCAGCAGGAAGTCTGCGTCTTTATAGTCAATGTACTTGATGCCGAGTTTTTTGAAGCGGCAGTATTTTTTGCGCTGAGTCTCGACGGCAATCGGGGTCAAATATTTAATTTCGGTTTCGTTAGCCATGATTCTGATGTTTTGTTGATTTGTTGAATCTTTAAACTTTACAGCATTGATTATGCCTCTGCGGGAGCTTCGGCGGCAGCCTTCTTGGCAGCACGCTTCTTCTCATTGTAAGCAACAGCGTACTTGTCGAGAGAGACGGTGAGGAAGCGGAGCAGACGCTCGTCGCGCTTGTAAGCGGTCTCAAGGTCGGCAATCAGGCTACCCTCGGCGTTGAACTCAATGAGGTAGTAGAATCCGGTTGTTTTTTTACGAATGGGATAAGCAAGCTTGCGCATGCCCCAATTGTTGGTGTAGACGATTTCTGCACCATGGTCTTTTAAGAAGTTGGTGTACTTCTCTACCGTTTCCTTCATCTGTTCTTCAGACAAAACGGGAGTTACAATGAAAACGGTTTCGTAACGATTTACCATGTTTTGAATAATTATAAATTAGTTAATTAATAAAAGCGTCTTTAAATAAAAAAACGTGGAGCCACTTTGCGGACTCGAACCGCAGACCTACGCATTACGAATGCGTTGCTCTACCAACTGAGCTAAAGTGGCATGCCTTGCGGCTGCCTGCGGTTTGATGTAAATTTGTTTGGTAAGCGGTTTCCCGAGCGGGAAAATAGTGGTCGGGGTGAGAAGACTCGAACTTCCGGCCTCCACGTCCCGAACGTGGCGCGCTAGCCAACTGCGCTACACCCCGCAGTAGTGTCCTGGCAGGGACTCGAACCCTGGACCCATTGATTAAGAGTCAATTGCTCTACCAACTGAGCTACCAAGACAGGTATAAAAACATTTTGGCTTTGTTTTTATTTCAAATAACTCTCTTTAGTACTCCGGGTGGGACTTGAACCCACACGCCCTTGCGGGCAAGGGATTTTAAGTCCCTCGTGTCTACCATTCCACCACCAGAGCGTTCTCCGGCTGGAGACTTTTGAGCGGAAAACGAGACTCGAACTCGCGACCCCGACCTTGGCAAGGTCGTGCTCTACCAACTGAGCTATTTCCGCATTGGTTGTTTCTTTTCTTGAGCGGAAAACGAGACTCGAACTCGCGACCCCGACCTTGGCAAGGTCGTGCTCTACCAACTGAGCTATTTCCGCATTGCTTTTACCAAAATTTCAAGTGTCTCTCTGCCTCAAAAGCGGGTGCAAAAGTACGAACTTTTTTTGAATTGACGAAATATTTTTTACTTTTTTGCAACAATTTTTTTTATCTCGTTCAATTTCAACAACGCTTCAATAGGCGTAAGTGTATCTATATCAATATCTAAAATCTTATCTCTAATCTCCAATAAAGTTGGATCATCCAGCTGAATAAAACTCAGTTGATAACCCGCTTCGGGGATATTTTTGGTCTCATTTTTCTTCTTTTTTTCATTTTTGGGGTTCAAATCAGAGATTTTTTCACTTTTCGACTCCAAAAGCTCCAACATGCTGTTAGCGCGTTTCAAAACCTGTGCGGGCATACCTGCCATACGGGCCACATGGATGCCGAAACTATGCTCGCTCCCCCCCATCTCCAACTTGCGGAGAAAGATGACTTTATTGTCAATCTCGCGCACCGAGATATGGTAGTTTTGAATGCGTTCATATTGGTCCGCCATCTCAATAAGCTCGTGATAATGGGTGGCAAAAAGCACCTTCGGACGGGCTTTCTTGTGATTGTGCAGATACTCTGTGATAGCCCAAGCGATAGAGATACCATCGTAGGTAGAAGTGCCACGGCCAATCTCATCCAGCAGCACCAAGCTATGGTCAGATACATTATTTAATATACTGGCCGTCTCGTTCATCTCCACCATAAAAGTAGACTCGCCCGAAGAGATGTTGTCCGAAGCCCCCACACGGGTAAATATCTTATCCACCAATCCGACATGGGCTTCTCGGGCGGGACAATAGCATCCCATCTGAGCCATAAGCACAATCAGGGCCGTTTGGCGCAAAAGGGCCGACTTACCCGACATGTTCGGGCCAGTGATGATAATAATCTGCTGCGTTTCCCTGTCCAAATGGACGTTGTTGCTCACATATTGCTCGCCCAAAGGCAGCTGAGTCTCAATTACCGGGTGACGCCCGTCCTTGATGTCAAGTACATCATCCTCGGCCAGTTCGGGACGGCAATAATTATTGGCCAACGAAACCTCTGCAAAGCATTGCAGACAATCGAGCCGTGCCACCAGTTGCGCATCATATTGTATCGGCTCCACGTATGCCATCAAAGCCGAAAGAAGTTGCTCATACAATTGCGATTCCAAAGCCAGTATGCGTTCCTCGGCCCCCAAAATCTTCTCCTCATACTCCTTCAACTCGGGGGTGATATATCGCTCGGCATTCGTAAGCGTCTGTTTGCGAATCCATTCCTGTGGCACCTTGTCCTTGTGGGTATGGGTCACCTCAAGATAATAGCCAAAGACATTGTTGAATCCCACACGCAGTGAAGGGATGCCGGTACGCTCACTCTCACGCTGCTGCATATTCATCAGATACTCCTTGCCCGAGCCCGACATCGAGCGCAATTCATCCAACTCCGCACTTACTCCTGCCGCGATAACGCCCCCTTTGTCCACCTTCACGGGCGGGTCTTCCTGTATCTCCCTGTCTATACGGGCATAGATGTCCTGGCACGGGTTCAACTGTCCCGCCAAACGGCGGAAAGCATCATCATCTGCCGAGCCGCAGAGAGCCTGAATCTGTGCCACAGCGGCCAGCGATCGCTTGAGTTGCAGCAGCTCTCGAGGATTGATACGTCCCACGGCCACTTTTGAAATCAAACGTTCCAAATCGCCTATCGCACGAATCTGCTGCAAAAGCCTGAGCGAAAAATCACGATTCCGCACCAAAAAATCCACCACATGCAGTCGATCCTCGATCGCACCCACATTCTTGAGGGGCATCAGGATCCAGCGACGCAACAATCGCGATCCCATCGGAGTGGCCGTTTGGTCAAGCACATCCAGCAATGTGCGGGCATTCTCGTTGGGCGAATGCACCAGTTCGAGGTTGCGGGCGGTGAACTTGTCCAGCCACACATATCCGTCCTCCTCAATGCGGTTGATACTGCAGATATGCTGTGTTCGGTCGTGCTGCGTGGCCTGCAAATAATACAGGGCCGCACCAGCCGCCACAATGCCTTCATGCAGATCCTCCACCCCGAAACCCTTCAGCGAAGTGGTGTCAAACTGCTTCAGCAACAAATCCTCGGCAAAATCGGTAGTGAAAACCCAATCGTCAAAAGTATTGGTATAATATTTCTCGGCAAAATGATCCAAGAACCAATGCAACTTCTTACGCTGCAGCACCACCTCAGAAGGGTGGAAACTCTGCATCAGCTTATCAATATATTGAAGGTCGCCCTGAGCCACATAAAACTCACCCGTGGAAACATCGAGGAACGAAACCCCGTGCACCTTGTCGGTGAGATGAAGGCCGCAAAGAAAGTTGTTTTCCTTGACCTCCAGCACCATATCGTTGTACGAAACACCCGGGGTCACCAGTTCCGTGATTCCCCTCTTCACCAGCCCCTTCACCGTCTTCGGATCCTCCAACTGCTCGCAGATAGCCACCCTCAAACCCGCCTTCACCAAACGTGGAAGATACTGGTCGATAGCATGATGCGGTATTCCGGCCAAATCCGTGAACCCGCCTCCCCCACTTGCCTTGCGGGTAAGGGTGATACCGAGGATATTCGACGCCTTGCGGGCATCCTCGCCAAAGGTTTCGTAAAAGTCGCCAACACGGAACAACAGCATCGCATCGGGAAACTTGCGTTTCATCTCTGCATGTTGCCGCATCAGCGGGGATTCGTTTTCAGCATTTTTGGCCATATACAAACACAAGCCCATTTTTAGGCATTAAAGAAAAAACGCGAATAAATATAAATTATTGTGTCCCGCAAAATATTTCTTCCACGGGAAATCCCCATCGTAATCCTTTCAGCAAGATTGCGACTTGGCCCTCCTTCACAACTATCCATAAAAGACAATCAAAAAGCCAAAAAGTTCGTATTGACATTTCTCTGCCAAATGCCAAATCAAAACTTTGCCAAATGTCGGAACAAAATATTGCCAAATGCCGGAACAAAATACTGCCAAATGCCGGAATAAATTCAATATTTCTCTTTATAATCAAATAATTATTAGTATTTTTACAAAAATAAAAAACGCAAAAAATATGAAGGTGGGTTCTATAAATTCGTTTTTGACCTTCTGAATGGGTAGTACTATGGTCAGCGACCGAAGTGGAGCTAACCAATTAACCCATCAGTCAGCCTTTCCAGTTTCAGACTGCAAAGTTACACATTTTTCTTTAT
>JAZUIX010000142.1:0-7821 GCA_045642445.1 Bacteroidales bacterium
CCAATCGCCACGCCGCAAACCCAATTGGAAACCACATGTTTCCAATATGTTAAAAACATTGTTCTGAACCGTCTGCAAGATCAATCAAGAATCCGGATAATGGAAAAATCTGATTAGAATTAATGGGGCTGAGTAGTTACAAATGCTCGGCATGGAAAATAAGTGGTTTTTGACACTCTGCGCTCTGCTTGGACAGGTTCATCACTCGGTTATGTAGCTCGATAAAGTTTTCAGTATATTGAGAACTTTTGCTTATTTTTGACAAAGTTTTCAGTATATTGAGAACTTTACGGCAATTTGACATTATACACCCTCGCATTCTATACACCACTAACAAAATGTGCCTACGACTGTTATCGTAGGCACATGGTTAGACTGACAGGGCTAAATTACATGACGTGCGCTCTGCAGGCGGCTTCGGCATCGAAGTTTTTGTTCGGGTAGAAGAATAGCTGAAGACCTAAGATAGGATTGCCAAAACTCAGTATGTCGTTGTTGATACTGAATGTTGTTTGGATGTTGGCATCGTCGGGCCATTCGGCTCTCCAGCCCCCAATGTTTTCAACTCCATATTGCTCATAGACATTGCTGTAGGTGGTATTCGGGCGAGGGTCGATAACCCATTCGAGTTGGGTAACGGAGAGCGATATTTTGTCACCATCCAAGGTGTAGGTACCGTTGCGGCGCTCATCCCAGGCGGGCATCACCATAGAGAAGGTGCCGTCTTCGCGGAAAGAGAAGTGGACATTCACTATTCCGTTTTCGATTGGGTCACCAGGCTGTAATGAATCCTCTCTAAGGCCGCTCCATTCGCCTACCAATGAGGGAGGTGTCGGAGGAGTGGGGGGATTGTCAGGGGTGTTTTCGTTATCTTTTTGGCAAGCGCTGAAGGTTGCGAGGGCCATAAGCCCGGCGAAGAAGAACAGAAGATGTTTTTTCATTTGATTGGATATGTTTGATTTTGGGAGTTCTTGTGAAACTATATTTAGTGGTATGCGGTAAGAACTCTTTTAAACCCGCCTACCAGTATAATTTTTAAAAAATTTGACGCTGCAAATTTACAAATTATTTTTCAATTGGAGAGGATGTTGGCAATTTTTTTTATTGTTCTTGTGAATCGGATTCTACAAACAAGTCTACTTCTAAGACACCCATGCCTTGAAATTTAACGTCAAACAGGCGGGTCACTCCTCCGAGGACTCGGAGATAAAGCGGCGATAGGCGGAGAAGGTGTTGGCTCGGGAAAGGAATCCTAGATAATGGCCGTCGTCGTCAACCACGATAAGGTTGTAGCGGTTGCTGAGTTGGAACTTGCTCACCACATCGCTCAACGAGTCGCTGGAATGAACTATGTCAGCATCGGCAAAGGTCTGCATGATATCGGTAACCGCCAAAGAATCGTAGAGTTCGGTGTCGAAAATCTTTTCTCGAATATCGTCCATCACCACCAATCCCAGGAAGATGCCATTGTTGTCGACCACGGGGAAGAGGTTGCGTTTGGAATGTTTGATGGCCTCAACAACATTGCGCAAAGTGTCCTCTTGGCGCAGGGTGGAGAAATTGCGTTCAATGAGTTTCTGCAAATCCATCAAGTGCCAGGCCGAAGCATCCTTGTTGTGGGTCATAAGGTCGCCTTTCACAGCAAGTTTGCGGGCATAGATAGAATGTTTTTCAAAAGGCTGAACGCAGATATAAGTCACCGTTGCCGTGATAAGCAGGGGCAGCATAAGTTCATAGCCTCCCGTGATTTCGGCAATAAGGAACACACCCATGAACGGAGCGTGCATCACCCCCGTCATCACGGCAGCCATACCCACAAGGGCGAAGTTGGCAGTGGACTGTGGGGGCAGCCCTATCTGGTTGCCGAGGGCGGCAATGAAATAGCCGCTCAAACCGCCTATCACCAACGAAGGGCCGAATGTTCCTCCCACGCCTCCACAACCGATGGTTGTAGCCGTAGCTATAGGTTTCAACAGAATAAGAATGAGGAGTATGGCCAAAGCCATCCAGGCATTGTCGCGCAAAGGATTGAACACGCTGTTGGCAAAAAGGGCATCGTCGCTGGCTCCGTTGAGCAACTCGGTGAGCGCCCAATAGCCCTCGCCGTAGAGCGGAGGAAAGAGGAATATCATCACACCGAGGATGAGTCCGCCGATGGCCCATTTCCACACCCATTGCCTACGTTTGGCAAACCAAGCTTCCACCTTATCCGTGCAACGGAGGAAATAGACCGAACTGAAAGCACAAAAGATGCCCAAGACAATGAGAAAAGGTATCTGTCCGAGGGTGAAATCCTCGGTAACCTGGAAGGCAAACTGCACATCGGATCCCATAAGGTAATAGGCCATCGATGAGGCACAGAGAGCCGAGATAAGCAACGGTATGGCCGTGGTCATGGTCATGTCGAACATAAGCACCTCGACGGTGAACAGCACCCCTGCCAAAGGGGCTTTGAAGATGCCAGCAATGGCACCTGCAGCACCGCAACCCAGCAACAATTTCACCCCCCGAGGACTGATGCGGAACAGCCGGCCCACATTGGAACCTATGGCACTGCCCGTAGAGGCGATAGGTGCCTCAAGTCCCACACTGCCTCCAAAAGCCACCGTGAGGGTGGAGGCCACCAGCGAGGAGTACATATTGCGCGGAGGCAGCGCCCCTTTCTTGCGCGAGATGGCCAACAGCACCGAGGGGATGCCATGACCGATATTGCCTTTGATAATATATCGCACAAAAAGTATGGTGAGCAATATGCCTATCAAAGGCGCTATGAAAATGAGCACATTGCCACCGTTGAAAGTGAAATATCTATTGCCGAAAGACATGACATATTGTCCCGAAAGATGCACAATAGTTTTCAGCAACACGGCGGCCAAACCACTGAGCAGACCCACTATAATACTAAGAAGCAATAAATATGATTGCTCCGAAATATGTTGTATCCGCCAAAGATACAGCCGTTTATATGTCTGGACCCAACTCATGTCTGTAAAAATGTCGTAAGGCAAAGATACGAAAAAAAAATAAAATACGTTATATATTTTAAAATAACGACCATGAAGAAGATTGTCCTACTTACTATTTCAGCCGCCGTGATGCTCACGTCGTGCGTGTCGATGAAGGAATATGAGGCCATGCAGTCGCAGTTCAACCATGCCAACCGCAGCTGGACTTTGGCCAAGCAGGAACTGGAAGAGCTCCGTGAAGAAAACTCCGAGCTGACCCGTCAAAATCAAGCCATGACGGTAAGTCTGAGCGATGCTTCCGCACGACTGAGGACTTGCGAGGAGGCCTCAAAGACCCTCACCCACAAATATGCCGAGTTGCAACTGCATTACGACACCACGGTCGAGAACTATATGCAGCAGCTGACGGGCAAAAGCCGCGACCTCAACAAGACCAACCAGCTGCTTGAGCAGCGCACCAAAGAGCTGGACGAAAAGGCTCGTGCTTTCCAGGTCAAAGAACAGGCCATGAAGGAGCAGCAGGCCTCCCTCGAAGAACGCCAACGTCAGTTGGAGCAGCAAGAGGCAGCCACCCGCCAGGCCCTTGAGGCCAAAGAGCGCGAACTGGAAAATGTGCGTGGGGCCGTCACCAAAGCCCTGGTAGGATTCTCCGACATGGGGCTCAATGTGGAAACCAAGGAGGGCAAGGTATATGTTTCGATGGAGGACAAACTGCTCTTTGCCTCGGGCAGTTGGACCGTCTCGTCCAAAGGCATCGAAGCCATCAAAATGCTTGCAAAGGTTTTGGAAGAAAACACCGACCTCAACATCATGGTGGAGGGTCACACCGACAACGATGCCTATCACGGCAGCACGGCGGTGAAGGACAACTGGGACCTCAGCGTGATGCGAGCCACCTCGATTGTCAAACTGCTCCTCAAACAGGGTCCCAACATCGACCCCGCACGTATCGAGGCCTCGGGTCACGGCGAATATGCCCCCAAGGTGGAGAACACCTCGGCAGCCAACAAGGCCGCCAACCGCCGCACCGAAATCATCCTCACCCCGAAATTGAGCGATTTGATCAAAATTATCGGCGAGTGAGAACACCTTAACAATAAACGAATTAAAGGCAGCTTCGTGGCTAACGATGCTGCTTTTTTTATCAAGGGGTGTAATATTTTCGCTTCTCAAGCGACTATTAGGCAAATGACGCACAAAGAATACAACAACGGAGTGAAGGCTTGGGCCGACGATGTGTACCAATTTGCGGTACACTGCTGCGGCAACAGCGAGGATGGCAAAGATGCCGTGCAAGAGGCCTTCGCCGTGTTGTGGAAAAGGCGCGAAGAAGTGGACGCGGCAAAAGGCAAGGCCTACCTCCTCTCGGTGGTATACCGTCAGACAATGAGCCGTTTCCGACACAGCAAGGTGGTGCAGGAAAGCCAGCCGCTGATAAAAGGGGAAGCAAAGGTCAGCCCCGACGAGAGGTTCGATTTGCGCGAAGCCCTCAACCAAGCCTTGAACCGCCTGCCCGAGGTGCAGCGAGCCGCCTTGCAGCTGAAAGACGTGGAAGGCTACAGTTGCAAAGAAATTGCCGAAATACTGGCCCTGAACGAACAGCAGGTAATGACCTACCTCTTCCGCGCCCGCGTATCAATGAAGAAAACAATGACAGCTTTAGGATATGACAATAACGACAGATAATTACGAACAATATCTTTTCCAATACCAGGAGGGGATGCTGAACGCCGAAGATCGGAAAGCTGTGGAGGCGTTCCTCCAGGCCCACCCCGACAAAGCCGAGGAGCTAGCCCTTTATGCTTCAGCCCCACGTCTTGAAAAGGATGAAGCACATTTCCCCGAACCTTCAAAGTTGAGGCACACCGACTTCACCCCTGCCCTAAGATGGGCCTCAGCAGCCATGATAGCGGCTTTGCTGGCCGTGGGGGCAACCTTGTTGTGGCCAAAACAAGAGCCTCTGCAACCCATGGTGGCCGAAACAAAAGTGGAAACCGAGACACCCCAACCCGTGTTGAAAACCATTGATACGCTACCCATCACAAAGCAACAATCCCCCACCCTGCCCCTTATGGCCAAGGCTAATCCCGAAGAGGAACTGCCGTTTGTGGAGGAGGAAGCCGATTCTACCTTGGGCTTTGAGATTGAAATGCCCCAAACGGAGCCCGAATACATAGCCGAGGCCGTTGTAGAGCCCACAGACGACACGGTGGTATACCTCTTCACCGAGGTGTATATGGACAGCCTGGCCTTAGCCTACGAAATGGGGAGCGACACCACCGACTCACCCCGCGAGCCCTTCCTCACCCGCGCAAGGAACAAGGTTCGCAACTACCTACACGAACGCATGGCCCGAATCGGAGGGCTCTATCGCCATTACTACTCCGAGGCTCACGAATACCTGTCTTTGAATTAATTAAAAACTCAATACCATGAAAAACAGAATTTTATTATTCACCCTGTGGCTTCTCGCCCTACCATTCTGCACCCTTGCCCACAACGACGACACGGTGCGCACCTTCCGCGTCAACATTGGCGATACGGGCAACGAAATAATCATCAAAGGCACACTCCATGTGAACGTGATCCCCGACACAAAAAACTATTACGAGTTGACCGACATGGAAATCTTCAACGACCTGAGAAAACTCACCAACGAACGAAACTCCAAAGGCAACGTGGTGCTCGAAGGCAAAACTGGGAACGGCACCATCGACCTCCATATCAAAATGGACAAAAAAATGACCATCTCGGCAGAAGACTACACCGTTGTGAACCTCTCGCCGTGCCACACCTCGCACCTCACCATCACCGCCACCGACTATAGCAAGGTCTTCTTTGTGTCCTCGTCCGACACCAGCCGTTTCGAAAAACTGTCGCTCTATTCCCACGACTACTCCTCCATCCAGATGACCGAACCCGTCGTGGCCGACACCCTCTGGGCCGAAGCCGTAGACTACGGCCAAATAGTCTTAGACAATTTCAAAGCCAATATCTTTGGATACAACACTTACGACTACGCCAAAGTGAGCACAAAAAACTACCAGGCCAAGTCCGACAACGAACTGTCGCGCGACTCCATCGTGAAAAACGACAACACAAAATTCCAAATCACCATAGGAAGCCGCAACGACTTCAACTTCCGCTTCGGCTGGGGCTTTACCAACTGGGGCAGCCAGCCCCTCACCGGCCTCACAAAAATGGATGGAGCCTACAACCTCAAAACCTCTTTCTCATCCTACCAACTTGAAATGGACTACAACATATACCTCCGCAACAGCAAGTGGGGCTTCGGCATCGGACTAGGCTACGAATCTGACATTTACAAATTCACCAACCCCTGGATCGCCTACACCCCTCCCGCAAACGGACAGAACGGCTCCTTCGACATCAACGACATCTCGGGCCTCTACATCGAAAGCCACACCCGACTGGTGACGAGGTACCTGACCGTGCCACTCACAGTACACTGGAGGCCCACCTGCAACACAAAAATAGCGCTCTCCCTAATCCCAGGACTCAACTTTTGCAGCGACCACACAGGTCTGAAACACACCTTCGAACAAACCAGCAGCGAATCCAAAAACCGCTTCTCGACCTCGGGCGTGATGAACCCCTACAAACTCGACGCCCGCCTCACCGTGGGCTGGTCCGGATTTCAAATCTTCCTCCAAACAGCCACCATACCCGTATTCGTCAACCTCGACCAAAAAATCTACCCCATCAAACTGGGCTTCATCATCGAACTCAAACCCTCTTTCTAAACACACTCATTCCAGCTCGGGGCTGGGGTTTTGCAACCCCAGCCCCGGGCTTTCTACACAGAAGCTTCGCCTTTTTTGCAACATGCTTGCGATATGATTCCGATATAATTCCGATATAAATCCGATACCACATATCGGAATCATATCGGAACCATATCGGAGGCATATCGGAATCATATCGGAATCACAGCGGAGTTACTACGAACCCATTATCAGCTCTCAAGGAGGTTCTGGATTTTGAGCAGTTCCGACCAATACTTGAGCCTGTGTTCTCCAAAGAGAATCGCAAAAGCAATGCCGGCCGACGTGGGTTGGATCCTGTATTCATGATGAAAGTAATGTTCCTACAAAGGCTGTATGGTCTTGGAGACAAACAGATAGAGTATCAGATATTGGATCGAATGAGTTTCAGGGAGATTCTCGACATCAAGAGCATGGACGATGTGCCCGATGAGAAAACTGTATGGAAATATAGGGACATCTTGTCAAAGAATGGCACATGGGACAAATTGTTCGACCAATTCAACAAGTACTTGGACTCTCTCGGCCTTATAGTCAACGAGGATGAAGAAGATTCTGTGAATCTTCGATAGCGAAGCGGAGAACAAAGATGCGAGTTTCGTACTTGCCCCAAGACAGCGCAATAGTAGGGATGAAAACAATCAGATAAAGGAAGGAAAGGGAAGCGAGTTGTGGAACGATAAGCCTCACAAGAAGTGCCATAAAGATGTGGATGCTCGTTGGACAAAGAAGCGTGGTGAGACCGAGTACGGCTATAAGGATCATGTCGTTGTATGCCAAAAAAACCAAGTTCGTCCGAGACTACGAGGTGACAGCTGCCAATGTCCATGATTCCAAGGTGGCAGTCCGGCTACTTAAACGTACCACCAAGGTGGGAGAGCTGGCTTGGGAGGACGCAGGATATGTGGGTACTGAGGATGAGCTTAGGGCAAATGGTATAGTGCCTATCGTGTGCGAAAAAGGTTACCGTGGCCATCCCCTGACAGAAAAGCAGAAAGAGAACAACAGAAAGAAATCATCCACGAGAAGCCGCGTCGAACATGTGTTCGGATTTATGGAGCAAACAATGC
>JAZUIX010000143.1:0-3764 GCA_045642445.1 Bacteroidales bacterium
GTGATTTTGGCCGTTTTTGGTCATCTTGCTGTTTGTCACTCGGTCATGTAGCCCGCTACACTCCCTCGTTCCGCTCAGCAATCTGTTCCAAAACCAACTCAAAATCCCAAGAAATCAATTTATAGAACCCACCTTAAGAAATTTGTTGTACTTAAATTTGTAAGTTACTAAAAGATGGAATGTTGTTTATTTGATGGTTATTTGATAGCAGCATACAGAGCTCAATGTGAATTCAAAAGAGATTAAGGAGCAACTTCGTAATCTTCTTTGAAGTGCTTATAGCCACTATAATCCACATTTAACACCTCGAAAAACTTACGTTTGTCGTTTGGAGTTTTGTCAAGGTATTTTTTTGCCATCTTTTTATCTCCTCTGTTTTGGTATAGGAAGAAGATATGGTCGTATGCCTTACGCTGGTCAAGTCCATTGACATACTCTTTTTTTGTCATCGTCATTCCAAAGAGGTTGTTGAGCTCCTCATCCGTTACGTTGTGGTCGAATATTGTTTCCATGTTTGAAAAACGTTTTTGTCTGTTTTTTATTGTGTTATTACCACTAAAACCTATTGGCGGAATTAATTTCGACCAGCCTGGAAGGCTGTACTTTGAGTAACCGGGTACGAAGTGCCCGGTATATCAGCAATATAATGTGTCTGCCTGGAAGGCAGTACCTTATACGCCTGTTCGAGGTAGTGGCTTCCAGCCACGATTTTATCCGATAGTTATATACCCCGCACTTCGTACGGGGTTACTCAGAGTACTGGCTTCCAGCCAGATCTAACAGACATCAACTTGCTGATTTATTCCGCCAACGGGTCACTAAAATGTTATTATTGAGGAATCAAGAAGTGATGATGGGGAGGAAAGTAGGGAGAAAATCATAAACATTATTCGGAATAATCCAACAGTGACCCAATTGGAGTTGTCAAATATACTGCAAGTATCCACCAAAGCCATAGAAAAACATATTAAAAACCTAAGAGAAGATGGCGTTATACGCCGTGTGGGGCCAGACAAGGGCGGTCATTGGGAAGTTTGTGAATGACAAGAAAAGATGAGATGAGATGTTTTTTTTCGTGGGATTTTTATTTTTATTCCCCTATATTGAGAATAATTCGTATTTTTGCAAAATAAACGTCAATGTCAGTTTTATTAACCAATAACCTATAATATGAACAGGGACAAACTTTTTGCTGATTTTTTCCCAGAGGGAAGTGACAATGCGTCACTTTTTGACAATGAGTATAGCCAACTGCGCGATATATGGAACTCGGCGCCAGAGGAGTACCGCGAGGAGACGCTCAAACTGTTGATTTCGGATATGAATGGCGACTTTGTCGAGCCGTTGCCCGAGAATCTCTATTATGGCGTCAGCAATGTGCAGCAGCAGTACCGTTACCGTTTTGCATCGGATTTCGCCGTCGACCTGCCTCCCTATTTTCGCCGCGTGCTGATGTTGGCCGACGACCTCGAGATGATGGAGCTGCTCTTCTTCGGTACCCTGGCATCGCTCTCTGTGGCCATGCCTGGTGTGCGCGGATCGCTGATGGGCGAGCGCATCCTGCCCAACCTCTATTTCTTCATCAGTGGTTTTGCGGCCTCGGGCAAGGGCAAGGTGAACCTCTGTCGCCGTCTGCTGCACATCTTGGAGAGCCATTTCAAGTTTCCCTTCGTCATCCCCGCCGACACAACCGCCACCATCTTCAACCGCGCCCTTTTCGAGAATGGAGGTCGCGGCATTATTTTCGAAAGCGAGGCCGACACCCTCACTGACGCCCTTGCCAAGCCCAACGGCCATTTCAGCAGCGCTCTGCGCAAGGCTTTCCACAACGAAACCATCAGCTATCTGCGCAGCACCAACCTCGAGATGGTCAAGATTCCCGAGCCTGTGCTCAGCTGTCTGCTCACCGGTACTCCTGGTCAGGTGGCGGGGCTGTTCCGCGACAAGTCGGCAGAAAACGGCCTCTTCAGTCGCTTCCTCTTCTACCGTCTCAGTGGCGGCAAGGAGAGCTTCGTATACAATAATGAAGAGCACGGCAACGTCACCGGAGACATGCGCAACGGTTATCTCGATATGCTGGGCGATCAACTGAGCCAGTTCTTCTACCGGCTGCGCGACAAGGCGTTGCTCAATGTCAAGGCCCAGATGGGACTCCGCCCAGACGAGTACCCCACCGACCCCAACAAGAGCGACTTGATGAATTATCGCACCGACTTCTACCCCGAGACCATCACCTTCCGACTCTCCGACACTCAGGGGCAGCGGCTTATTGACACCTTCCACGACGAGACACTGCGCTACAAAGAGTTGTTCAGCAAGGCCTATCAGAGCGACTTTGCTGCCAATAGTGCCGAGGGCATCATGCGCCGCCTGGGCAATATATGCTATCGTATGATGATGGTTCTCAGTACATCACGTCTCATCGGCCTTGGCGAGGATGTGCCTATTCCCGATGAAGTTGTCTGCGACCCCAGGGACTTCGACACCATTATGAGCATGGTCCCCACCTTGATGTTCCACAACGCCCTACATTTCGACGAGCTGATGGTTGCCACCAGTCAGGTTCCGCCCTTGGCCGAGGAGGCATCCGACACAGGCGACCGTCTCAATCCGGTTGAGCGGATCTTCTTCCAGTGCCTCCCCGACACCTTCATCACACAGGAAGCTTTGCAAGTTGCGGACAAATTGTCCGTAACTGACCGATCAGTCCGTCGATACCTGGCCCATCTCTGTGAACTCGGTATGATAACTAAGCTTAGCAGAGGAAGTTATGAAAAATCGGGTCGGGGATATGTGGATGAACAACCGGCCAAATAGCCCCGAGAAACGGACAAAACGGACAAAAAAACGTTAGAAACGGACAGAAACGGACAAGAAACAAAAAGCAAATATGGCAAAAAAAAGCACAACAAAACGAATCGGCGGCATCACCGAGTATGTCCGCAACGGCAAGGTGCAGCATCGATCCAGCACCATCGCCCCCGAAAAGAAAAGGAAACTCGTATCAACCACGAAGCAGGGCATGGCGCGTTGGCGTATGGGGAACGTCATCAACCTATGGGGAGCCTTCAAATCCGGAGGGTGGACACCGCGCTATCAAAGCAAGGCGGCGGGACGCACCGACTACGACGAGTTCAAATCGTACGCTATGCATGCCCAAGCCATCTACCTCACTGCAGAGGAAAGCAGGCAGATGAAGGCCTCGGTGCTGATCCCGGTGACCATCGCCGCAGGGTCGCTGCCCAGCATCAAGATGGATTGCGATGCCACAGGCGTCATCTCCGACATATCCGTGGGCAGTCTGACACCCGCTGCCGACACCACGGTCGGACAGCTGTCGCAATCCATTATGCACAGCAACCAAGGCTTCATGATGGGCGATGTCATCATATTCGTCGCCGGACGCCAGCATATCGATGGGGCCGGCATCCCCCGTGCACAGTTTCGCCACTACGAGCTGACGCTTGCGCCCTCAGACCCTCGACCCCTCGCATCCCTGCCTGGCAGTCAGGAAGCCTTCACCATCCGCGACGGACGGCTGGCCGGCACCGTCAACACAGGTGCGGCCGCTTGGGTGCACTGCCGCCCTGGGAACCCCGCGAAGGCGAACGACCCGGACCAGTATTCCACCCAGACCCTCTTGTGTGACAACCAAGAACTCATTGACCGCTATAACAGCGAGGAGGCCTTTTCCCGTGCCGGCAAGAGCTACAATGGCCCTAAGAAGGAGTCTTTCCTCACCCCCAAGCGCACCCCCGCCGACT
>JAZUIX010000144.1:0-8139 GCA_045642445.1 Bacteroidales bacterium
CGTCCCCTCGGGACGCAGATACACTTTGGCATCGTATACCCCACACTGCGAGTGTGGGGTTAAAGCACCGACAAGTCGGTGGGATAGTGCCTTCGGCACTTTTCTATCCATTGACTCATTTGTACAATAGGATTGTATCATATTATTTCTTTACCGTTACATAATAATATTAATATTTTCGCGTTAATGTAGGTTGGAATAAATATTTTTTGACAATATGAAAAGATGTTTCTTGATTGTTTTGACCATGATGATGGCTCTGATGGGGTCGGCCCAGGAGAAGAATCTTTCGGCTTTGTTCGACTATGCCGTGTTCAACCTGCCCGAAAACGACAAGCCCTATGTGGAGACCTATCTGGATATCAACGCATGGTCGCTGAACTTTGTAAAAGAATCTGAAGGCCAATACCGTGCCACGGTGGAGGTGACCATCGTGGTGCGACAAAACGACACGGTGGCATACCTGAAAAAGTACAACCTTCACAGCCCCTACACCTCCAGTTCTGAGGCCACGGACTTCACCTTTTTCGACATGCAGCGTTTCGCCCTCGGGGCCGGCATCTACGACCTCGAACTGACTATCAGCGACAAGGCTTCGCAACAGTCGCCTGCCGTGATCAACGAAAAACTGGTGGTCTATTTCCCCAAGGACAGGCCCTCGATGTCGCGCATGCTGCTCATCAGCAAGGCCTCCAAGACGGTGGAGGAGAATGTGCTCTCGCGCGGAGGCTACGACATGGTGCCTTACATCAGCTCGTTTGTGCCTGCCGAACAAAAGGTGCTGAACCCCTATTTCGAGATTTACAACCTCGACAAAGAACTGGGCAACGACAACTACCTCGTGTACCTCTATGTTGAGCAGCAGGAGAACGGGCGCCGTGTGCAGAGCACCGAAAGACTGGTGAGAGGCAAGGCGGCCAATGCCAAGGCGGCAATCTATTCCGAGGTTGACATCAGCAAGGTGCCTTCGGGCAACTACAACCTCGTCACCGAGATACGCAACCGCAAGAACGAGACCCTGCTGAAGGGCAGCGTGCCTTTCCAGCGCAGCAACCCTCAGGTGCAGCCCGACACCCTCTCGGCCGAGGATGTGGCAACATCGTTTGCCGGACTCCTCACCGACGAGCAGAAGCTGAACTATTATATCGACGCCCTCTACCCCATCGCCTCCGAAACCGAGAAAGATATTGCCAACAATCTGATAAAGAAACCCGGCCTGGCAGAGAAGCAGACTTTCCTGTACCAGTTCTGGATGAGACGCGACCCCTTGGACCCTGCCGGAAAATGGCATGAGTATCTGGGCTGGCTGACCTACGTCGATGAGCATTTCAGCTACCCAAAGACCCCAGGTTATCGCACCGACCGAGGCCGCGTATATCTGCAATATGGTCCCCCAGACTTTATCCGCGACGAGAAAAACTTTGTGGGTGCGCTCAAATTAGGTGGCGGCACCAATTCGCAAAACAAGTTCAGCGCCGATCAAACCGCCGGACCTGTCACCCACACAGTTGCCAACAACTCACAAGGACATGTCTACTACCTGCCTTATCAGCTGTGGCGCTACAACCGCATGGCTGCCGACGAACCCAACCGTGTGTTCCTGTTTTGGGACGAGTTCCGCAGCGGCTTCTACAAACTGCTCAACAGTAATGCCCGTGGCGAGGTGCGCGACCCGTTGTGGGAACGCCGTCTGTGCCAGCAACAGATCAACGAAGATGTTGTGGGCGAAGTGGGCGAACAATTCAACCGAGGATATTGATGTACCTGTTGTCGGACATATTATTCCTCATTGTGTACTATGTGGTGCGCTACCGTCGCAAGGTCACCCGCACCAATCTGCGCAATGCCTACCCCGAACGCAGCGAGGCTGATCGTAAAACTATCGAAAAGGCCTACTACCGCCATATCTGCGACCTGTTGTTGGAGGGAGTATGGAATCTCTATGCCCGTCCTCAGCGAATCATGCAGCGCTATCGTTTCACCAACCGCCAGATGGTGAACCGATATTACGAGCAGGGACAAAGTGTGATACTGATGTCGGCACACTACAACAACTGGGAGTACATGATCACCTCGCTCAACTTCCAGCTGATGCACCACGGCGTCGGGGTGGGCAAACCCCTCGACGACAAAAGCACCGCCAAGTTCATCACCCGTCGTCGCAGCCGTTACGGCACACAGATTGTGGACCAAACCGATGTGCGGCAAGAGATGGAATACTTCCAAAGCCACAACATCCCTGTGGCCTATATGATGCTCTCGGATCAGGCGCCCAGCAATGAGCACAAGTCGTACTGGACCATCTTCATGCACCAGGAGACCCCGTTTCTGTATGGTGCCGAGTATTTCGCCAGAAAGTACAATATGCCTGTGCTGTACTACGAGGTTGAAAAAGTACGCCGAGGCCGCTACGAGGTGACGTTCTCGACCCTGTGCGAGAAACCCAACGAAGTGCCGCAATACACCATCACCTCCGAATACATCCAACGCCTGAACAAAACGATAAACAAAGCACCTCAATATTGGCTCTGGTCGCACAAACGCTGGAAAAGGATTCGACCTGCCGATGTACCAATATATGATATAGTTAAGAATTAAGAGTTAAGAACGACATACAGGCATGAAACGAAAACCCACGGCTACGAAAACGAAAAACGAAAACGAAGGCCCCCGCCTTTATTAATTGAAAATTGAAATTATTAGGGCGGTAGCCACCTATTCACTAATCACAAGTCACAAGTCACTAATCACAGTTCACAAGTCACAAGTCACAAGTCACTAATCACAATTCACAATTCACAAACCATGCATATTGCAGTAGTCATACTCAATTGGAACGGAAAGAAAATGCTGGAGCGTTTTCTGCCTTCGGTCACAGCCCACACCACAGGCAATGCCGAGGTAGTCATAGCCGACAATGGCTCTACCGACGATTCCATCGCTTTTTTGGAGAAAGAATACCCCCAGTTGCGCATTATCCGCATGGATAAAAACTACGGTTTCGCCGAAGGCTACAACCGTGCTCTCGCACAGATTGAGGCCGACTATTATGTGCTGCTCAACGACGATGTGGAGGTCACCGAAGGATGGATAGAGCCCATCATCGCCCAGATGGAGCAGAACCCCGACACCGCCATCTGTCAGCCCAAACTGCTGATGTACGACCAGCGCGACACCTTCGAATATGCCGGAGGTGCCGGAGGCTTTATCGACAAATACGGCTACCCTTTCTGCCGTGGCAGACTTTTCACCACCTTGGAGAAAGACCACGGACAATACGACGACCCTTGCGAGATTTTCTGGGCATCGGGGGCTGCAATGTTTGTCAAAGCCAAGGTATGGAAAGAACTCGGCGGATTGGACGGCGAATTCTTTGCCCACATGGAAGAGATCGACTTTTGCTGGCGTGCCAAGAATGCAGGCTACCGAGTGGAGTACTGTCCCAAGTCAACCATCTACCACGTTGGAGGCGGCACCCTGCCCAAATCCAATCCGCGCAAGACCTTCCTCAACTTCCGCAACAATATGGCCCTGCTATATAAAAACCTGCCGCAGAAACGGCTGGCATGGGTGATGGTGCTGCGGGTGTTGTTGGATTATGTGGCAGCCTTCAAGTTTCTCTTAGAGCGTAAACCGCAGGAATTCAAAGCCGTGGTGGATGCCCACAAAGCCTTCTACAAATGGATGCCACGCCTGAAAGTCAAACGTTATCGCCAGCAGAGCCAGCAGAAAGTAACCTGCATCTACCAAGGACTGCTCCTGGTGAGATACTACCTACTGCACAAAACAAAGTTTAGTCAAGTGATAACTTCATGAATTGAAAATTAAAAACGTATTCAAATTGAAAATTGATAATTAACTATTGCTCTCGCTTGCAAGCAAGCATTGAGACTGAAACAAATTAATTTTTTATAATAATTCGTGGCACATTAATGATAAATCGTTTCAGTCGCCAAAGTTGGCGAAGCCAAGAAGGTGCAAAATCACAAGTCACTAATCACAAGTCACTAATCACAGATCACAAATAAAAATAAAAATCACAATATATCATGAGAAAAGTTCGCGTTCGTTTCGCACCCAGTCCTACAGGCCCGCTGCACATTGGCGGAGTCCGTACAGCTCTTTACAACTACCTCTTTGCCCGTCAGAATGGCGGCGATATGATACTCCGTATCGAAGACACCGACCAAACACGTTTCGTGCCTGGTGCCGAAGACTACATCATCGAAGCCCTCGACTGGTTGGGCATCAAGTTCGACGAAGGAGTGCATATCGGTGGCAACTATGGCCCCTATCGCCAGAGTGACCGCAAACCCATGTACCGCCAGTATGCCGATCAACTGTTGCGCGACGGCTGGGCCTATTACGCCTTCGACAAGCCCGAAGCCCTCGATGCCAAACGTAAAGAATTCGAGGCACAGAAAAAAACATTCCAATACGACTGCACCACCCGTGGCATGATGGAGAACAGCCTCTCGCTGCCCGCCGACGAGGTGCAACGTCGCTTGGACAGTGGCGAGCCCTACGTCGTCCGTTTCAAATTCCCCGAGAACATCGACATCACCGTCCACGACCTCATCCGTGGCGATGTCACCATGAACAGCCGACTCCTCGACGACAAAGTGCTCTTCAAGAGCGACGGCATGCCCACCTATCACCTCGCCAACATCGTCGACGACCACACCATGGAAGTCTCCCATGTCATCCGTGGCGAAGAATGGCTCCCCTCTGCCCCGCTGCATCTCATGCTCTACAAAGCCTTCGGCTGGGAAGACACCATGCCCCAGTTCGCCCACCTGCCCCTGCTGCTCAAACCCGACGGCAACGGCAAACTGAGCAAACGTGATGGCGACCGTCTCGGCTTCCCCGTCTTCCCCCTCGATTGGCACAACCCAGAGACCGGCGAACTCAGCAGCGGCTATCGCGAGAAAGGCTATCTGCCCGAAGCCGTGGTGAACATGCTCGCCCTCTTGGGGTGGAACCCCGGCAACGACCAAGAGATAATGAGCATGGACGAACTAATCAAGCTCTTCAGCATCGAGCACATCAGCAAGAGTGGCGCCAAATTCAATGTCGAGAAAGCCAAATGGTTCAACCACGAATATCTGCAAAAATGCCCCGACGAGCAGCTGGCCGAGATGTTCCTCCCGCAACTCAAAGAGCATGGCGTCGAAGCCCCTATGGACTACATCGTCAAAGTGTGCGGCATGATGAAAGAGCGTCTCACCTTCCCCAGCGAGCTGTGGGACCAGACCCATTACTTCTTCGTCGCCCCCACCGACTACGACCCCAAAGCCGTGTCGAAACGTTGGAAACCCGGCATGACCACCCACATGGCCAAAGTCATCGAAATCCTGAACACCGTGCCGTTTGAATACGACGCCATCCACAAGGCACTGCTCGACGACTACATCACCGCCAACCAATTCAACATGGGGCAGATCATGAACTCGCTGCGCCTGGCCGTGGTGGGCACCACCGTCGGTCCCGACATGCTCACCCTGGTCATGACCATCGGCAAAGCCGAGACCATCCAACGAGTCCAGCGCGCCATCGACACCATCGGAGAACCAGCGGAATAATTAAATATAACATTAAATATTAACAATAACGAATTTTATTATGAACAAAAAACTTAGAAAAACCATTAATATCGCTATTTCTATAGTAGTGTGCGTAGCCATTTTCTTATTATGTATGTTTATTATAACTCTTTTCGACTTTGATAAACTTGGAATGATATGGAAATATTTTATCTATATTATTATTTTTAGCATAATCGGATCAACATGGACAATTACCAATAGGTTTCTTAACAAATTTCATTCTGATGTAGAAATGGATACGGAATCAATTCCTAATGATGATGAAATAACATCAGACGATATTATGGTGAAATCTGAAATCCAACAGTCAAATTCATCTCAAAACCAACATTCGATTGCTAAAATAGCACACACAAATAACATATTACTGTATATCAACATTTTGACATTATTCGGACTCATCGTATTATACATCTTCCACTTCACCGGTATTGGCACCCACAGCAAGCACAACCCCAACGCCGCCGCACCCGTCGTTGCCAAGGACGGCGTATTGAAAGTGGCCTACGTCGACAGCGACAGCCTGCTGGCAAAATACCAATATGCCATTGATTTGCAGGAAGAGCTTGTCAACTACAAAAACGCCCAAGAGCGCAGCTATCAGCAACAGATGACCCAGTTCCAGAACGACTACCAGAACTATCTGAAGACGGGCGAAACCATGACCCTGAGTCAGCAGCAGGCCAAGGAAGCCGAGCTGAAACAGCGTGCCGACCGTCTCAGCACCTTAGAGGCCGATCTGACCAACAAGATAATGCAGAAACAGATGGACTCCAACACCGAGCTGCTGAATCGCATCTTCGCCTTCATCCGCGAATACAATGCCGAGAACCAGCAATTCGACATCATCCTGCGCAAAACCTTCGTCGACAGTCCCACCATGTATATGAATCCCGGCATGGACATCACCGAAGAAATCATCAACGGCCTGAACGAAGAATATAAAAGCGTGAAAGCCAAGAAAAACGAATAACAACCCGATTCCATAAAAAACGAGGTGGGGACAATTAGTACCCACCTCGTTTTTTAATTCTCCATCATGAAGTCACGGTTCACCATTCACCCCGTTGTGTCGGATTTTCAATCCGACACCATATACTATCAGGATTTTCAATCCGCACCAACGAAGGAACAACCTTGTTCTATGATGCCAGAGGCATCTGATATTGGTAGCCAGCCATTCCTATGGCTGGTATGTTATGTCGTATAATATTTCACGATGCCGTCAGGTATCGGACTTCATGAATTGAAAATTGAGAATGTCTTTTCCTGAAATCGCTTGTCAAATTTTCCCCGTTGTGTCGGATTTTCAATCCGACACCATATACTATCAGGATTTTCAATCCGCATTCTCGATAACCGATAACCTTTACCTCAACGAAGTCAGTTCGGCAAATTACGGACAAATTGTCCGTTTCTAACCAATCGGTCCCTTGATACTGGCACCAGCCCCGAGTATTATTTATTGCAACTTTATCTAACAAAATAAGTTATAAATAATCAAAGCGAGGATATACAGCCAAATTGCCGACCTAAAAGCCCCGAGAAACGGACAAAACGGACAGAAAAACATTAGAAACGGACAGAAACGGACAAGGGCCAAAGGCCCCAAAAATACAGCCAAACATTTCGACAGCATCGCCGAGTATGTCCGCAACGCCAATGTTCGGTATCGCACCAACCCCATCAACCGCAAGAACGCACTGCCTTTCAAAACTGTCTACTACTATGTCACCAATATTCGACTATCATACAACCAAAGTATGAGACATGTACGACTCTGTGTCGTACATATCTTGTATACGTGTCGTATATATGTCGTACAATAAAGAACGAACCTTGGGCGAACCTTGCCACAATCCCAAGCCAAATATCTTGAGGGACTCACTCTTCACTTATCACACTCCTCCTATTCGCGAATTGGGAGAATTGTTTTTTATGCGAACCTATCTGGTTCGCTGATTAAGCGGGGGCGTAGCGGCCACTTGGCGGGGACTTAACGGGGTAAACCCCGATAGGACCCCAATAGGACCCCGATAAGAGAACGAAGAATCACATAACAAATAGCAACATGTCAGACACAATTAGATGGGAAGGTGCCATTCGCATTCATTCTCATTCGTTTCGGATGCTGTATTTACCGCAAAACCAGTCTGTTACAGCAGTTTTTCATACTCTATTTCTTATTCGTTAAATGCGCTGTAATAAACTCTAAATCATTGTATTATACAACTCGAAACGAATAAAACGAATGAGATTGCGAAGCCGCAAGTGCTGCTGCACACACTTTTTCTGATTAGTGATGATAAAAAACATGGGCTCAAGTTATTTTTTCATCATCACTAAATGATTATCCGCAACGAGGTGAACGTGCCAGCATAATATTTCTTTAAGGTGGGTTCTATAAATTGATTTCTTGGGATTTCGGAGTGGTTTTCGAGCAGATTGCTGTGCAGAACGAGGAAGCGTAGCGGGCTATGAGAAGAAAGCCTGTGGCTTTCGATAGCGTTCCGTAGGACGATAAGCGAAGCGA
>JAZUIX010000145.1:0-5208 GCA_045642445.1 Bacteroidales bacterium
AAAGTTACAATTTATTTTTAATCATTTTAAATTAATAGAGTAATCCTTTGGAATATAAATACAAGATATTATGGCAAAAAAAGATAACGAAGTAGTTTACTTTGTCAAAGGGGTTGCACCAGGCCTTTTTGGTCAAAAATACTCGAGCAGAGATTATCGCTTTGAAGATGCTTGGGGAAAGAATCAGTTTAATAGTTCATTTCCTGCTTCCCTCGTAGCATACATGAGTAGCAAAAATGTCAAACCAATATTCATCTGTACCGACAAAGATAATAATGTGGTTCATAGGTATATTGATGCTACAACACTTCTTGGCGTTGACCCGCTGAGTGATGATGCATACTACGATTTTGAGGCTGGTTTCTATCCATTTGAGCAATATTATACGGCTGCAAAGAAAGAGAAAATAGATCTCGTAATGATTAATCGATCATCCGAGAAGGCTGTTCGTGGTCTTGAAGTAAAACTTACTACTTTGCCTGATAATACGACAAAGGATTGTCCTGATGAAGATTATGGCAGTGAGATAGTTGTCCGTTCTCCTACAATATTGTTCCTTGCATGTAGTATTTGTGCATGCTATGACTCGCCAAAGGGAAAGCAGAAACTCCATAGATTGTTGAATACTATTGGTTCGGAAATCAAGAACTGGAGCGAGATTCGCCAAGTAGTTCCGCACTATGATGCTATAAAGTGCGCTATTGAAAATGTTTCAAAGGATGCCGTGAACAATCAAATTCCGCTCATTATGCAGCCCATTTGGAAAACAGACAGACAACTGACAGACCTTGAAGAAAATTGTTTGGATGTTTTCGTCTGGTCTAATCTCGCAGTAATTCAGATGTGCTTGCGAGAGGCTAATGCTGTTGATGACATTTCTCGCAACCAACGCACTATTATATGGCTTTACAAAATGCTTTGGGACTTCACTCAGTTCGACAAATTCAATTACACCGACATAGTAAACGACCTTGCATACAACTACAAGACAGACAAAGCCTTTGCAATTAGTGGCAAATTGACAAATCCCCTGATGAAGTGCGACGAGTTAACCTCACCTCGTATTTCAAAATTTGAAATCAAGCACATTATCCTTGGCGATGGTCAGAAATTCCTACGTCCAGAGAGAAGATTTGATGCATACCTTGTTAGTCACCCAGAATTGTTTCAGAAGTAAATGAGAGTAGTTGATCTTTTTTGCGGATGTGGAGGCCTCAGCCTTGGCTTTGAGAAAGCAGGAATGGAAGTCGTAGCTGGTTTTGACAACTGGCAGGATGCTCTTACCGTCTACCGCAATAATTTTAGTCATCCGGCATTCCGTGTCGACCTTATGGATGTGGAGGGGGCGGTGGAAAAGATACGTCCATTCGCCCCAGACATGATAATTGGAGGTCCTCCTTGCCAAGATTTTTCGTCAGCAGGAAAACGCGATGAGAACAATGGGCGTGGCGATCTTACGGTATGCTATGCACGCATCATTGCAGCCCTCCGTCCGCAATGGTTCGTTATGGAGAATGTGGAGCGTATAATGAAAACACAAAAGTTGCAGGATGCTCTCGCAATCTTCCGAGAAGCTGGTTATGGTACAAGCTATACTGTTTTGAATGCGGCATTGTGTGGTGTTCCTCAGCGTCGCAAACGATTCGTGATGATTGGTCGAATAGGTGCCGAAAACGACTTTATGCAAACCACCATTCGTGAAAATCTTGCCGACCATGAAATGAGTGTGGCTGAATACTTTGGAGACAAACTGGATATAAAGTATTATTATCGTCATCCTCGCAGTTATTTCCGCCGTGGCATCTTCAGCACGGACGAACCAAGCCCAACAATTCGTGGGGTCAATCGACCAATGCCACAAGGCTACAGTCTCCACCCCGGTGATCCCGTCAATACACTCGAAGGAATCCGTCCCCTCACCACCAAAGAACGCAGTATGATTCAAACCTTTCCTGAAGATTTCTCGTTCGAAGGCACAAAGACCGATGTCGAGCAAATGATAGGTAATGCTGTACCAGTAAATCTCGGCTATTTTGTTGCTGATGCCATTTTTAGGTACTCTGGAGAAAAAAGAGTTGTCAATAAAATAAGCAAACCTCGGGTAAAGCAACTCAACCTCTTTGATCTATTTAATCAATACGAACTAGAACCAATCACTCAGAACTACGAGGTTTGTGAGGGTGTTGAGATTGAATACGGCTCGAAAAGTATTCTTCAAAAATCGCCCATCGACATCACTAAGAACCTCCTTATCTGCAATGTGAAGAAGGACAACTGGGAACAATACCTTGACGGCTCTGCCAAGATTTACTATACAGGCCAAAAATTCCCTACTACTGTTGCTCTCAACAAACTCTACTATTTCATGCCCTACCTCTCTGGCAAGGGCATCCGCGACCTCTATTACATCAAAATTGCTCGTCTCGGCTACCGCAAAGAAGGTCAGGTGAACGAGGACAAGAACGATCTCCGACTGGTGTTTGAGATAGAACGTGTTGGTCAACTTTTCGATGACTATAAGAAGGTGAAACTCGAAATTTGGAGGACATATACAGATACCACGATGGAGAAGGTGATAAAACAAGAAGGGCAATGAAGTCGGATAAAGACACAGTATTGGCAATTGTAAAGAAATCAGAAATCGTTCAATGGACACAAAAACACAAGACATCATCGATTGTATCATCAACGATGTGAGACGTAGTTCTGCAGAAGGCAAAGAGAATGTGGGATACATCGACTGGGATGCTCACTTGGAGGAGGTGGGTTCGTTCGGTCAATACCCCAGAGCACAAATGGGTGCGGCAGAAGTGTACCATGAGGCTATGAAACCATACTATTGGAATTATCTGACAGGTAAGATAAACTGGGCTACGACCAACGGCAACCTGATGGTTTTCCTTATGAATTCTTTTCGCCTGTTTGATGGCGCTGCTGAATGGATTGCAAAAAAGGGCATACTCACATTCGTCGACAACTGTCTTGACAACGATTGCGATTGTTCTCACTTTCAGCATTGTTTGCTGGTTTTTATCAAGTTGGGATACAGAAGATTCATACAGGATTGGCCCATTGACGAAATAAATGAGTATTTGGAACGTCTGGAGGTGGCTCCCGACAACCTACGCGGTGAGTATTTTTGTGCGTTGAGTGCATTCTATCTCATTAACAAAGCGGATGTTGACAACTATACAAAAGATGAGATGATTCGGCAGTTGTATGACAACTGGCGTTATCTGACTAACATCTATTCCGTCATGGTGCGAAGCATTGTCGGATCTCTGCTCAATAACTATGCAGCCATAATCAACACTGTGAAGATTAGCGGATCGTGTCACCATCACATCTATCTGTTCTATGATGCACTAAATCTGCGATTGGACTTTCTCAAGAGCAAATACGACGGATTGTCACCAGCGAAGAAAAAAGAAGCTTTACAAAAGTTCGACAAACATTTGGCAGACATTCAGGACATCATGAAGAATACCAAGCAAGAGGATGATCTTGAGCAGTTGTGCAGCATCATCTTCGGCAGTGAGTTAGAGGCGGCATTGAATCGCAAGCGATTCATGTCTTACAAGGAACTGGAAACCGAGGCTGCGTACTGGAAACAACGGAAAAACACGAGCAATATAATAAACTATTACGAACCTGGTAGTTGCGTTTTTAAGGCAGGCAGTTCGCAGAATGGAAACGTTACGATTCTTGTAACGAACGAAAAGGACAACACTGACACTTGCACTACAGATGAAATACCGGTAACGAATGACACTGAGCTGTTTCGTTATATACATCCAGGGGTGGTTGAGAATGGTGAAAGGTTGAAAGTCCACAAGCAAGTACAGAACTTATTGACGCATTTCGGCATACAAGATATATGTGCCCACCTCAAGCAGATGCACGACGATAGGCTGGTGCTTCTGCCCGTCAAAGGGGCTCAAGAGATGTTTCTCGAACTGCAACGAATGGGGATGCCCGACAAAGAGGGCTTCGCATTAAAGACTTTTGAAAAGTACTACCAACGCTGATCTGACAGGTCATTTTTTGAAAAATAACGGTATTTGAATTATCAAATATCGTTTTTTTTATCTCTTTTTGTCCGAGAAAAAGAGAGAATAATAGAGATTTTTGGAGAAAAACGGAGAAGCATAGAGAAAGGCGGAGAATTTAAAAATCCGCTTGTAAGTATTTGAAAATAAATGTATATCTTTGCAATCGATTTCCCAGGTAACCGAGAGACGGGTCCAAGAGGTGGCGGTGTATGGACCCCACGGCTGCCTCTGTCTCCAAGTCCGCGGGAGGTCGGAAACAAACTTTCGTTTAATTTTAAAATGCAAATTATCATGGCAAAGAATCTTTTGAAACAATACCTCATCGACAACACCCGCGTGCTGGTCGACAATGAAAAACCCCTCAACGGCTTGCGTCTGCCCGACTGCCGCGTGATGTTCGGCCGAGGACTGGTGCACGTGTCGCCGCGTCCCCGTCGCAACTACAAGCGGAACGCCTGCGTGTACCGCGACAACGATGTCCGCGTGATGACCCGCCCCGGGCGCTGCTATATGCTCTCCGCCTACATCACCCCCTACGACCTCTGCACCCAGGAGGCCTTCGCCCAGAAATGCGGCGAACTGTGGAACGCCCTCGAAGCCGCCCAGCAGCACTACTTCGACACTTTTGGCAACCAAAACATGGAGGATCGCGCATGATATTCGATTTCTTTAATTCGGTCAAGGCGGCTGCGGGGTGTGTCTGCAGCAAGGAGGTCTACAATAATGCTGTTTTGAGCGGCGAGATGGCGGAGTTGGCGCATACTATCCATGTCACCCGCACCAAGGAGGCAAGACAAGAACTTAAGAAACAACTGCCTATCGTATGCTGGCAGGCTTCGTTCGGCGGCAAGGGGCGCAAGAACGCCAACGCCGTGCCCAGCGGATTGTATATGCTGGATATCGACGATGTGGAGTACCCCGGCGACATCATCCAGCGGGCGATGCTGCGCAGGGAGGAGCTGGACATTGTGTATGTGGCCCATTCCGTGTCGCGGACGGGGGTGCGGATTGTGGCGGAGTGCCGCCCCGAGTTTTCCACCATCAGCCAGTGCCAGCATTGGCTCAGCCAGGAGCTGGGCGTGGAGTGCGACGAGGCCTGCAAGGATTGGGCGCGGGCTTCGTATCTGGTGCCGGTGCAGTATGTGGCTTATATGGA
>JAZUIX010000146.1:0-13516 GCA_045642445.1 Bacteroidales bacterium
AATAATACGAGGTACTTATTGATTCGGGAACCGTTCTTAACTCTTAATTCTTAACTCTTAACTAATCAAGGGCTGCCGCCCTCCCAGTCACTAATCACTAATCACTAATCACTAATCACAAGTCACAAGTCACTAATCATAATTCATAAATCATAAATCCAGAAAGATGTCATTACAATGTGGTATTGTGGGACTGCCGAATGTGGGCAAGTCGACCCTTTTTAACTGTTTGAGCAACGCCAAAGCACAGGCTGCCAACTTCCCTTTTTGCACTATAGAACCTAATGTGGGCGTGATTACTGTGCCCGACGAACGACTGGCCAAACTGGTGGAGATGGAACGCCCCGCCAGCGTGGTGCCCGCCACGGTGGAGATTGTGGACATAGCCGGTTTGGTGAAAGGTGCCTCGAAAGGCGAGGGCCTCGGCAACAAGTTTTTGGGCGATATACGCACCACCGACGCCATCATCCATGTGCTCCGCTGCTTCGACGACGACAATGTGACCCATGTGGATGGCAGCGTGGACCCCATACGCGATAAGCAGACCATTGATTTGGAACTGCAATTCAAAGACCTCGAAACCATAGAGAACCGCTATGATAAAGAGGTGAAAAAAGCCAAAGCCGGCGGAGATGCCAAAGCCAAGAAGCTGGTGGAGGTGATGGATCTGTACAAAGAGGCTTTGTTGGCTGGCAAGAGTGCCCGCACAGTGAAGTTGGAAGAGAGTCAGATGGAGGCTGCCCGCGACCTCATGCTCCTTACATCCAAACCAATACTTTATGTATGCAACGTGGATGAGGCCTCGGTGGTGAATGGCAACAAATATGTTGACGCTGTGCGCGAAGCGGTGAAGGACGAGGAGGCCGAGGTGCTGGTGATTGGTGCCGGTATTGAGGCGGACATCGCAGAGCTGGAGAGCTATGAAGAGAAGCAGATGTTCTTGGAAGACCTCGGATTGAAAGAGAGCGGCGTGAACCGCCTGATCAAGGCTGCCTACAAGCTGCTCAACCTTCAGACATTCCTCACGGCAGGACCCAAAGAGTGCCGTGCTTGGACGTTTAAGAAAGGAATGAAAGCTCCTCAGACAGCGGGTATTATCCATAGCGACTTCGAGCGTGGCTTTATACGTGCCGAGGTGATAAAATATGAAGATTATGTGACATTGGGCAGCGAGGCAAAATGTCGCGAAGCTGGCAAGATTGCCGTAGAGGGCAAGGATTATGTGGTGCAGGACGGCGATATTATGCATTTCCGCTTCAATGTGTAAGAGGTGTGAAAAGTGAATAGTGAAAAGTGATAAGTGAAAAGTGAAAAGTGAATTGTGGCGGGAAGCACTTTTAATTCATAATATAAACCATTTGATAATGAAGAAACGACTGAATAAACTGACATTGGTGACTGCTGCAACGATGGTGTTGGCTGTGCTGGCATCGTGCTCGACGCAGAAGGCCAATTGGACGAATATTCAGTACCACAACACTACGACACATTACAATGTGTGGTGGAACGGCAACGAGAGTTTGAAGAAGGGTGTGGAACTGATGGAGAAAAATTTGAAGGACGACTACACCCAGTTGCTCCCCGTCTACAAAATGGGCACCAAAGAGGAGGCCATGGGGTTGAAAAACAACTTCGACCGAGCCATCGAAAAAGGCATCAAAGGCATCAAGAAACACAGCATCTTTGTCGATGGGCGAGAGCATGTGCCCTATATTCCCAAGAGCTATCTGATGACTGCCTACGCCACATTCTATGAGCACGACTTCACCGCCACGGCAAGTACTTGTCAGATGATGGTGTCGCAATATGCGGGTATGGAAGTGGCCGATGAAGCCGCAGTGTTGTTGGCCCGTTGTGCCACACAGGAGAAGCGCTACCAAGATGCCGAAAACTCTTTGGACGAACTGGTGGTGAGGTTGGGTAAGGGCAATTTCGACAAGCATCAAAAATTGAACCTCTATATGGCTATGGCAGAATGCACCTTGCCACAAGAGAAATACAAGAAAGGGGTCCAGTTCCTAAAGATGGCTTTGGACGAGCACCCCTCGTCGCAGCAGAAAGCCCGTATGTATTTCATTCTCGGACAAGTGTATCAGCAATTGGACAAACGTCCCACAGCCTCAAAGTACTATGAGAAAGTGCTGAAGAGCAACCCGAGCTATGAGATGGAGTTCAATGCCCGTTTGAACATCGCCTCGTGTGCCGACCTTCAACACACCGACCGAGAAAAATTGGAACGCCTGCTCGACAAGATGTTGAAAGATAAGAAGAATGAGGAATTCTTGGACCAGATATATTTTGCCAAAGGCGAGATGTATATGGGTATGAGAGAGCACAAGAAGGCGTGTGAGAATTTCTCGAAATCGGTGGCTGTATCGAAGACCAATCAGGCACAGAAAGCTCGCTCGGCCATACGTTTGGGAGGAATATTGTACGAAAAATTTGAGAATTACGACCAGTCGCAACTATATTACGACACCGCCATGGCAATCATCAAGCCGGATTACCCCAGATATGCCAGTATCAAGTCGCGGTATGACCTCTTGACCTCGCTGGTTTCATATACCCGAGTGTATGAACGCAATGACAGCCTTATAGCTGTGGCGGATATGCCTGCGGGCAAACGCATGGAGCTTATCAAACAGAAGATTGCCGAGGTGAAACAGGCTGAAAAAGAGGCCAAAGAACGCGAATTGATGGAGCAGTTGTCGAACGACAGCCAGTCGCAGAAAAATACCCTTCAAGGTGATTGGTATTTCTACAACAGCAACACGGTTCAGAAAGGCAAAGAGACCTTCCGTCAACGATGGGGGGTGAGAGGATTGGAGGACTATTGGTTTTTGTCTAAAAAAGGTCTCTTGGGTATGAATATGCTTGGAAGCGAACCCGAGATAGAGAACACAGAGGAAGAGGAGTCGGAAAGCACGGAAGAAGAGGAAGAAACCGAAAAAACGCCCGGAGGCGATCCCAACAATCCGCACGATGTGGCATACTATACAAAAGACCTGCCTCAGACCGATTCGGCACGCAACGTGTTGCTTGAGCAGACAGCGAATTGTCTACTCAATGCAGGATACATATATTATGATGGCATCAACAATATCCCCAAAGCATTGGAGTGCTACTTGAGGCTGACCAAAGACTTTACCTCCAATAGCGAGATTGCCCAGGCATTCTATATGCTCTACAAGATCTACGACAAACAGGGCAATACCCCCAATGCCAACTATTATAAAGATATGGTGTTGATGGGCTTCCCTGACAGCGATTTCTCGAACCTGATTCTCGACGAAGACTACTATAAGGAAATCATCCATCGCAGCATGGTGATACGCGAGGATTATGAGGCGGTATACAACCTCTATCGCAAGCACCGATATGGCGATGTGGTGAAAGAGGTGGCTGTGGCCAAAGAACTGTATGAAGGCAACCCGATGTTGGGCAAGTTCAAATACTGGGAGGGCCTATCGTATGTACGCATGGACAACAAACAACAGGCCGTGGCCACATTCCAGGGCATAGTGAATGACTATCCTGCTTCCGATACCGTCGTGACATTGGCCCAACAACAATTGGACTATTTGATGGGTGAAGGAGGACAGTATGTGGCTAACAGTGGTGCCGATGAACCCATCTTGGAAGAATTTGACCCAGCCACGGCTGCTGAGAAACGGAAGCAGAAAGAGATGTCGGCAAAAACCGCTGTAGAAGACAAAGAATTGTCGCAAGAGGCAACATTGTTCCGCTATAAAGATAATATCGCACATTTCGTTATCATTTTGATGAATGACAAAAAGATACGTGCAACGGTGATGCAGTCGAAAGTGGGTGATTTCAATATGGTGTATTATGCCAATTCTGGCTTCACCGTGAAACCGTTGCTGTTTAACGACAGTACCCAGATGGTGACTATCAGTCGCTTCAATACTGCGGCAGAGGCCATGGATTATTATCGTCATCTATTGCGCGAAGAAGGACCTCTCGCAGATTACGACGAGGCTGACTACAAGGTGTTTGCCATCTCCCAACAAAACTATACCACCTTTTACAAAAGGAAGAAGATTGACGCATATAAGGAATTTTTCGACAAATATTATTTGATAAAATGAACGAGATAACCAACAGCCCTATCAACACCATCACCGAAGGTACCACCATCAAGGGTGACATCACCGGAAACGGCGATATGCGCTTGGATGGAAAATTGGAAGGCAACATCACCCTTACAGGCAAACTTGTCATCGGAGAGAAAGGTGTGGTGCACGGCAATGTTCTTTGCCAAAATGCCAACATTATTGGAACCGTGGAAGGCAATGTTTCGGTGAAAGAATTTTTGACGATGTATGCCACGGCGAGTGTAAAAGGTGACATACTTATTAATAAACTTTCGGTAGAGCCAGGTGCACGTTTCACGGGCGCATGCAGAATGATTGACGAAATAGCCGATTGATGGAAGAAACCCTGAAAAATATATTTGAGCATTGGTCGGGCGAACCATGTGTGGAGATGTTTCCCTTGGGAGCCAATGGGAGCAACCGACGCTATTGGCGTATCAAAGGTGCTACAAAGTGCTGCATAGGCGCCTACAATGAGGATGTGAGGGAGAACGAAGCCTTTGTGTATTATAGCCGCGCGTTGGGGAAACGAGGGGTCCATGTGCCGGAAGTGTATGCAGTGTCGGCAAACAGGCAGTGCTATATTCAGCAGGATTTGGGCGACACAACCTTGTATGCTTATCTGTATGACAAACGTCGCAATGGAGGTGGTTTTGATTCGGAGATGCTTTCTCTTTATCGCAGAGTTTTAGATGATCTTGCAGAAATACAGGTGGCGGGTAGAGATTTGGATTTCAGCTATGCCTATCCGAGAGAGGCCTTCGATGCTCAAAGCATTCAATGGGACTTAAATTATTTCAAATACTACTTCTTAAAACTCACCTACGTTCCTTTTGACGAAGAACGACTTGAAAAGGATTTCAAAACCTTGACCGATTTTCTGCTTCAGGCAGATTGTGGATTCTTCCTCTATCGAGACTTCCAGGCACGTAATATCATGCTCTATGAGGGCGAGCCTTACTACATAGATTTTCAAGGGGGTAGGAGAGGGGCTGCTCAATACGATGTGGCCTCATTGCTTTATAGCGCCAAGAGCGACCTGCCCGAGGTGATAAGGCAGGAATTGCTTGATAATTACCGTGATAGCCTTTCTCGTAGATATTCTATCGACAAGAAACTGTTTGATGATTATTTCTATGGCTATGTGCTCATTCGCATCATGCAGGCCATGGGCGCTTATGGCTATCGAGGATTATTTGAACACAAGGATTATTTCATCAACAGCATACCATTGGCCGTCAATAATCTAAGACTTGTGATAGAAAATCATCCGCTTGCTTTGGATTTGCCTGAGTTGACCAAGGTGTGGCAACATATTGTCTCGTCCGATACCACAGACAAGGCCCCTGAAGTTTCCGGATTGACAGTTACGGTGAGCAGCTTTTCTTATAAACAAGGGTTGCCCAAGGATACCTCGGGAAATGGTGGCGGCTACATTTTTGACTGCAGAGCCCTGCCCAATCCTGGTCGCTATCCCGAATATCGCTGCTATACGGGACAGGACAAACCTGTGATTGATTTTTTAGAAGGAGACCCTGCTGTCGAACAGTTTTTGTCAGGTGCCGAACAGTTGGTTGGACCCTCAATAAAAAAATATTTAGAGCGCGACTTCACCAGCCTTACCGTCAGTTTTGGCTGTACTGGAGGCCAACATCGTTCAGTATATTGTGCAGAAAGGATGGCAAAATGGATTTCGGAAAACTTTGATTGTCACATTGTTTTAAAACATCGGGAACAACAATAGAAAAAGTTTTTTACTTTTTTTTTCGTCACTTCTTACTTTTTTTGTATCTTTGCATTTTGATAGAATAAATAAAAACAGAATAATATATCATGAAAAGCAGAACATTAATCCAGATTCTCTTGGGCGTTGCAGCCATCGGTTTGGCAATATGGTTGTATCTCAGCATCACTGAGCCTGTGAAATTTGACAACGAATTTAACAAACGCCGCGAAGCCTGTGCCACCAAACTTAAAGGCATCCGTTCTTTGGAAGAGGCTTACAAAAACACCTATGGCCACTACACCGCAAGTTTCGACACTCTCGTCGACCGTTTGATGCACGAAGACAGCATGAAGGTTGTCAATAAAAACATCAACTATGACAAGATTCCCGAAGATGTCGATATCAATGAAATGACCGAGGCTGACCAGCTGAAGAATGGTTATGTGTCCCGTGTTATTGAATATGTCAACCCCATTCAGTATCTTCGTGACAACAAAAAACTGAGCCTCACCGATGAAGAAATTCTCAATTTGAGATATGTCCCTTATCCCCGCGATAAGAAATATGATTTCGAGTTGGAAGCCGGCTATGTCTCGAAGGGCGAATATAAACTCCCCGTGTTCGAGTGCAAGGTGATGATGGAAGACCTGCTCCAAGACCTTGACGAGCAGTTGGTCATCAACAAAATCGACGAACTCGTCAAGAGCCACAAATACCCAGGATGGAAAGTCGGCGATATGACGCAGGCTGTCACCGATGGTAACTTCGAATAGTATGTCGTATAAAGTCACAACTATTATCACTACAGATAAAGCGGTGGCCAATAAAGAAATGAGATTATCCATTTGGCTCCGGTCAAATGGATTTTCTTTTGCAAGCATTGTTGGCGACAAGATATTATCTTTGGGTGACACCGAGTTCGACATTCATCGTCCCCTCAGCGAATTGATGCAGTCGGTAAAATCCTTTATGGCGGAACAGAATATTGATGTGTTCGCCTACAAAGAAACACGATTGGTCATCCCTTCTGCTCATTTTGTATGGATGCCTGAGCATTTGTTCGACCCATTGCGCACACGTCAGTATTTGAAAATGGTGGCCGATATAGACTCCAATTTGGGTGTGTACCACACCTATTGTGCTCATCTCAAATCCTACATCGTGTTCTCGGCTCCTTCCGAGTTGGTTACGGCTTTCAAGGTGGCTTTGCCGGGTGTGGACGTGCATTGTCAGCACTCAATATTGGCTAATGAAACCTTCATCAAACAATCAGCCACTCACCCCATGATGATTATGCATGTGCAGGACTCTTTGGCCGATTATGAAGTGATGTACGGAGGTCAGTTGTTGTTGAGCAATAGTTTTGCGGCCCAAGATGACAATGCCAAGTTGTATCATGCCATCGACCTGATGAAGCAGCTCCATATCGAAACGCCCGACATGGAATTGGCCATTTGTGGCGAAGTGGGACGTGAAATCTACATGCTGTTGCAACAATATTTCCCCAACGTGACACTGTATACGGGTAAGCCATTGACATACGAGAGCGACACCCCGTTGCTCACCTACAAATATGCAGGGCTTTTAAGTTGATGTAGTTTCTCTACTTCAAAAACATCAAGACAACAAAACTTCATATAATATGAGAATAATTGCAGGTTCATTGAAAGGACGAAGACTGAATCCCCCCACAACATTGCCGGTGAGACCGACAACCGATATGGCGCGTGAAAGTCTTTTCAATATATTGAACAACTATGTCGATTATGAAGATTGTTCGGTGATGGACCTCTTTGCAGGCACAGGCGCAATGTCGCTGGAGTTTGTTTCGCGTGGCGCCAAAGATGTTACCGCTATCGATATCAACAACCAGTGCACTGATTTTATCAAATCGTCAGCTATGCAGTTCGGAGTGAAAAATCTGCATGTGGTTCGTACCGATGTCTTTGACCTGCTCAAACGTGCCTATAAGAAATTCGATATCGTTTTTGCCGACCCACCCTACGCATTGGAGCAACTTCCCCAACTTCCCGACCTGATCTTTGAGCGCGACATCCTCACCGAGGACGGCATTTTTATCTTGGAACATCCGCGAGAGTTCCAGTTTGAGGATCATCCCCACTTTTGGCAGCATAGAAACTACGGCAAAGTAAACTTCACCTTCTTCGCACAAAAGTTGGACGAAGACGATAATTAGCCAATACAGAACAGTGGGCCGAACTACTTCTGCACATTCTCAACTCATCCAAAATCACAATTGAAAATTAATAAAATTACAAATACCATGAAAGCTGTTGTAAAAACAAATTTCTCTTTTCCTAAGCAGAAAAGTCTGTATGTCGGCAAAGTGCGCGATGTATATAATATTGATGACAAATATATGGCCATGGTGGTCAGCGACCGCATCAGTGCCTTCGACGTTGTCCTGCCCAAAGGTATTCCCTACAAAGGACAGGTGCTGAATCAGATTGCTGCCAAGTTCTTGGATGCTACAGCCGACATCCTCCCCAACTGGAAGATGGCCACTCCCGACCCGATGGTCACTGTGGGTTTGAAATGTGAAGGTTTCCGCGTTGAGATGATTGTCCGTGGTTACCTCGCCGGTAGTGCTTGGAGAGAATATAAAGCCGGTGCCCGCACACTCTGTGGTGTCCAGCTTCCCGAGGGTATGATCGAGAACCAGAAATTCCCCACCCCCATCGTTACTCCTACCACTAAGGCCGATGAAGGTCACGACGAAAACATCTCCCGTGAGGAGATTATCCGCACAGGTCTCGTATCCAAGGAGGACTACGACCAGTTGGAGAAATACGCCCTTGCTCTTTTCCAGCGCGGCACCGAGATGGCTGCCGACAAAGGCCTGATACTTGTCGACACCAAGTATGAATTTGGCAAACGTGACGGTAAGATATACCTGATCGATGAAATCCATACCCCCGACAGCAGCCGCTATTTCTATGCCGAAGGCTACGAAGAGCGCCAAGCTAAAGGCGAACGTCAGCGTCAGCTCTCTAAGGAGTTTGTGCGTGAATGGCTCATGGAAAATGGTTTCCAGGGCAAGGAAGGTCAGAAAGTTCCTGAGATGACCGACGAAATTGTGAACAGCATCACCGACCGTTACATCGAACTGTATGAGCACATCACCGGCGAGAAATTCCAGAAAGCCGAAGACTGCGCCGATGTGGCTGCCCGTATTGAGAAGAATGTGTCGGAGTATCTCAAAACGATTTGATGGAGATAGAACGTAAATACCTTGTGCGGTCATTGCCCGATGATTTGGAGCAATATCCGCATGTAGAGATAGAACAGGCCTATCTGTGCACATCACCCACCCTGCGGATCCGCAGGATGGGTGATGATTATATACTCACCATCAAAGAACATGTTGTCACCGAATCCTCTGCCATCCACAATCGAGAAGAGGAATTTGCCCTCAGTGCTGAGGCATATCGGCACCTGTTGTCAAAATGTGATAGTGGCCATGTTGCCAAGACCCGCTATCGCATTGATTTGCGTCGCCAGATGAAGGATGGTGCATACGTGGGACTTGTGGCAGAATTGGATATCTTTCATGGCCGTCACAAAGGTCTGATGCTGGTAGAGGTGGAGTTTCCCAATAGCGACACTGCCGATGCTTTTGTTCCTCCCTCATGGTTCGGCGACGATGTGTCCTGCGACCCGCATTATCGAAATAGTTACTTGGCTTCAACTTCGTTATGAAAAAAATACCGCATACATTTACCATCGTTTTTGCCCTCATTGTCATAGCGGCAATATGCACATGGCTTGTCCCCTCGGGCGAGTTTGTGCGTCAGTCGGTGCAGATTCAGAACGCCGATGGCTCTGTGTCTACCCGCGAGGTGGTGCAGAACGACTCGTTCCATTATGTTGAGGGACAGCCACAGACGTGGCAGATCTTCTCCTCTCTCTTCAATGGTTTTGTCGACAAGGCCGATATTATCATTTTCATATTGATGGTAGGTGGTGCTTTCTGGATTCTCAACAATAGCCATGCCATCGATGTGGGTGTGATGGCTTTTCTGCGGAAGGTGCTGAAACTGAACAAATACAAGTTGTTTCAAAAGTTGGGTGTCGAGAATATCATCATCTCGCTCATCATGATAATGTTCAGCCTTTTCGGCGCCGTATTCGGCATGAGCGAAGAGACTATAGCCTTCGTGGTGATCTTTGTTCCCTTGGCCATCTCTATGGGTTACGACTCTATCGTGGGTGTCTGTATGTGCTACGTGGCAGCCCATGTGGGCTTTGCTGGGGCCATGCTCAACCCCTTCACCATAGGTATTGCGCAAGGTATTGCCGAATTGCCCATCTTCTCGGGACTCGAATATCGCTTTTTCTGCTGGATAGTGCTCACCATCATCGGTATCGCCTTCGTGCTGTGGTATGCCAACCGAGTGAAACGCCATCCCGAGAAATCTCCCATGTACAAACTCGACGACTATTGGCGTCAGCGTGCGCAGGAGCAGCACGATAACCCCGTGGCCTATCACTCGCCCAAGTGCGCCTGGGTGATGTATGGAATGCTCTCTGCGGTATTGGTTGTGTGCGCAGTCTTGATGCCTACCACCGTTATCAGCATCGGCGACGGACAGGCCTCGCTCTGCATCCTGCCTGTTTTGGCTGCTCTGTTCGTGCTTACAGGTTTCTTTATGCTCCGCAAATCGGTCCATTTCTTTATCTTGGATTTGCTGTTGTTCACCATCGCTTTCCTCATTGTCGGAGTGCTTGGTTATGGCTGGTATGTGATGGAAATATCGGCTTTGTTCCTCGCTATGGGCATTTGTAGCGGAATTGCCGACAAACAGAGTGCCGACGATATAGCCAAACTCTTTCTCGCAGGCTGCAAGGACATCCTCTCCGCCGCACTGGTTGTGGGCTTGGCCAGCGGCATCATCTTCATTCTGCGCGACGGCAGAGTGCTCGACACCATCCTCTACTCCCTCACCTGCTCTTTGGCCGAGACAGGCGAGGTGGCCTCGGTGGGGGTGATGTATGTGTTCCAGACCCTGCTCAACCTTATTATGCCCAGCGGATCTGCCAAAGCAGCCCTCACCATGCCCATCATGGCACAGTTTGCCGACTTGATTGAGGTGAGCCGCCAAACCACCGTGCTTGCGTTCCAGTTCGGCGATGGGTTCACCAACATGATCACCCCCACCAGCGGTGTGCTTATCGCCTGTATCGGTGTGGCCAAGATACCCTACGCCACTTGGGTCAAATGGATCTGGAAGTTCATCCTGGCTCTTGTCATCATCGGATTCCTGCTCATTCTCCCCACCTTGTTTTTCCATTTCCCTGGATTTTAATTCTTACTTGATATGAAAAAAAACATCCTTATCATTGCCGCGTGCTTGCTGCTGGGTGCCGCCCATGCACAGGACACCGCCTACGTCCGCAGCATCATCCGCAGCCTCTCTGCCGACAATATGTATGGCCGTGGTGCCAGTTACAAGGGCGACTCTCTCGCAGCCGCTTTTTTAGCCAACGAGATGCACCGCTTGGGGGTGCTTCCGCTGGCGGTGGATTATCTGCAGCACTACACCTACAACTGTTACAGCAACGAAGGACCCGTAAGCCTCCGCATCAACGGCAACGATTTGGAACCCTATACGCAGTTCCGTGTCTGCCCCACAGCGCGCTATGCCACCCCTGAACGATTGGCAAAGGCCTCTTTCAAAAAGCAGATGAAGGACGGCACATGGCTCATTGGGGTCAAACAACTCGACACCTATAGCCCCATCGTGGGTGCAGAGCGTCCCGACCCCGTGTGTGTGGAGGTGTTGGACACCCTGCTCCCCAAGCGGGTGAAAAAAGTCGAGATGGACATTCCGCTGCAATATCGTGCCAACTATCGTTCGCAGAATGTGGTGGGGTATGTCAGAGGAGTGATTGACACCATGATAGTCTTCACCGCGCACTACGACCACTGTGGCACCATGGGCGATGGCGTAGTCTTCCCTGGTGCCCACGACAACGCCAGTGGCACGGCGGCAGTGATGGACCTGGCCCGCATGGCCGCAATGCAGAAACCTTATTACACCATGGTCTTTATGCTCTTCAGTGGTGAAGAGTCGGGCTTGAAAGGATCGAAATATGCTGCCGAGCACCCACTTATCGATTTTGGCAAAGTCAAACTGTTGTGCAACATCGACATGTTCTGTGGTGGCGACGAAGGCCTCATGGTCTTCAATGCCAACGACGACCGTACCAAGCCCTTCTTTGAACAACTGCAGCAGCTGAACCAAGAGAGCCATGCTGCTGCCGAGATACGCCCTCGCGACAATTCCTCCAACAGCGACCACTACTGGTTCAGCAAATACTGTCCTGCCATATTTCTATTGACCATGGGGCAGCCCTACGGAGGCTATCACGACCCCGCCGACACCTGCGAAGCCTGCGGCCTCGGTCACTACCACGACTTCATGCAGATGATAAAACGACTGGCCAGATTGTGAATAGTGTCGAGCCTTGCCGGCAAGGCTCGACAGCGAAGCGAGAACAGCGCCTTGCGTGCTGATGCCGTGGGCATTAAGCGAAATTCCCCATATCGCGCCTTATGCGACAATAGTGATTAGTGACAGAGAAGTGCGATAGCCAATTCTCAATTCAAGCCGGCTCCCGCTTGTTCTGCCTGGAAGGCAGTACTTTGAGTAACCAGGTACGGAGTGCCCAGAATATCAGCGACAAGATTTGTCTGCCTGGAAGGCAGTACCTTATACGCCTGTCCGAGGTAGTGGTTTCAAACTACGATTTTATCCGATAGTCATATACCCCGCACTTCGTGCGGGGTTACTCAGAGTGCTGGTTTCCAGTTAGATCGAATTGGTTTCGACTTGTGGATTAATTCCGTCAACGCTTAAATCTTTACCATTAGATAGACATAATTATTGCTCCGTTCATTCGCATTTCATTCGTTTCATGTATCGTATTTATCTAACAATCATTTAATTGTGAGTGTTTTTTGTGAGTGTTTTTGTATTCGTTTTTGTATTTGTTTTTTTTAGCTATAGATAATTTAATATCAGTGCGTTATATAGTGCGAAACGAATGAATGCGAATGACACGAATGCGTTTTCGTAAACCGAGCGCAGAGAGGAAGCCAGCTTTCACTATGCCGAGGCGAGAAACGTCTGTTGCGAAGCAACGAACGAGTATAAGCACATACGGAAACTTGCTTTGGCAATGCTGAGGGCCCGTCCGAAGAACTATATAGGGTCACTATTGCATCATTCTTCGGTCGTTCCTGGGTCGCTTATAGGAGTGACTCAGTGGTGTTTTTGTCGTGTCCCACTCGTCACCATATACTGATTTTGGGACGAGTTCACAACGGAGGCACCTACTCATAACCATTAATAAAGCATTTGTGACTAATGCTTGCTTAGGTGTAACAGCTTAATTTATATATGACTATGTGTAAGCTGACTTTTTTTATTAACGACAGCCTTTCTAAATGAAAATTTTTATGTACTTTTGCATTGTTTTCAATAGTGGAAAACAAAACGGTCAGAGCTTGCTTTCTCTATGCCGAAGCGAGAAAACGATTGTTGCGAAAAATAAACTATTGAACCACACAATAAGAAAAAAGTAAGTTATTCACAAAAAACAGAAATAGATAAAATGTAGTAAATTATTGATTAAAGACATAAAATAATAA
>JAZUIX010000147.1:0-33302 GCA_045642445.1 Bacteroidales bacterium
TTTATTATTTAAGACCGTCTTAAAAAATCCTAAAAATCGACCTCTATTCACATACCTCTCTCCTCCCAATATTGTTCCTCTATTGTCTCAATATTGTTCCTCCGTTGCTTCACCATATATGAACGGTATAAAAAGGCAAAAATGGGACATGAAATGTTAAATATGAGGAACCATACAAAACCAAGGGCAAGTGTTATTTTTTGTTGATATTTCCGAGGTCGTTTTTGACTAAAAACAGGCAATCGGGAAGCCCGAAAATCATCGGTTCGAGTTTTCCACCGGGGTTGTTGAAAAATATTTTTTATATAAAAAGACGATTAATAAAAAAATTTACGTAACTTTGCGGTTTCAAAATAGAAGATTATGATTAATAAAAAGTTTAGTTTGATGCTCATTTTGTTGGCGGTTACGCCATTGTTTTTCTGCTCGTGCAACCAGTCGAAGGAGGCCGAAGGACCCATCGTCGACTCTGTTCCGCTGGAGGAAATACCCGAACCCGTCATCGAAGATGAACCCGAAGAGGAAGCCACTTTTGAGGAAGAGGCGCCGGCTCCCGCCCCCGCCCGTCCGGTTGTGAGAAAAGAACCCGAGAAGGAGGAGGTGATCTACATCTCCGGCCACGGCGCCAACGGCCGCGTCTGGGGCCACGTCACCATGAAGGGCAACAAGGGCCGCGGCAGCGTCACCGACGAGCAGGAGAACGCCCTCACCATCGTGTGCACCCGCCAGGGCGAGGAGCTGATTTGCTACGACCAGAACAGCCGCCAGTACATCTTCCGCCTCTGACCCCACCGATTTGACAACAAAAAACATTTATCCATATCAGAGATTCAGAGGATCGGGATCCGAGAATCTGAAAATCTAAAAAACTTTCATACATGAAAACTACCAAAGAACTCCAGACCATCGCCACGCAGGTACGTCGCGATATTCTCCGTATGACCACCGCCGCCAAATCGGGTCACCCGGGCGGCTCGCTCGGCACCACCGACTGGATGACTGCCATGCAGTTCAACATCATGGACGCCGACCCCGCCACTTTCACCATGGACGGCAAGGGGCAGGATATGCTCTTCGTTTCGCAGGGGCACATCACTCCCGTAATCTATAGCACCATGGCCCGCCGCGGCTATTTCCCCGTGAGCGAGCTCAGCACTTTCCGCGTCTTCGGCACCCGTCTGCAGGGCCATCCCTCCACCGAGCACGGCCTCCCCGGCATCCGCATGGCCAGCGGCTCGCTCGGACAGGGCCTCAGCGTGGGCATCGGCGCCGCTCTCGGCAAGAAGATGACCGGCGACAACCACCTCGTCTACACCCTCCACGGCGACGGAGAACTGCAGGAAGGCCAGATTTGGGAAGCCGTGATGTTTGCCGGCGCAAAACATGTGGACAACCTCATCTCCACCATCGACTTCAACCACCAGCAGATTGACGGCACCACCATGCAGGTCATGGACTTGGGCGACCTCAAGGCCAAGTTCGAAGCCTTCATGTGGAAGGTTGTGGTGATTGCCAACGGCAACGATATGCAGCAGGTGATCGACGGCATGGCCAAGGCCAAAGCCCTCGCCGGCCAGGGAAGCCCCGTGGCTGTGATCCTCACCACCGAGATGGGATATGGTGTCGACTTCATGCAGGGCACCAACAAGTACCACGGCTCGGTGCTCAGCGCCGACGACCTCCCCAAAGCCCTCGCTCAGTTGGACGAAACGCTCGGAGACTTCTGATCTTGAAACGGTTCGCGCTCATATTACTCTTGGCCTTAGGCTCTTTTGCCGCCTCGGCACAGACCTCCGCCGCCCCCGAAAAGACACGCGTGCTGCTCATCCTCGATTGCTCGCAGAGCATGTGGGACAAGTGGCAGAGCGATGCCAAAATCAAGGTGGCTCAGCGGGTGCTCCTGCGTTTCCTCGACAGCATCGCCGACCAGAACAACATGGAGGTGGCCCTCCGTGTGTTCGGTCACCTCAACAAGGACTCTTTCGGCACCCGCCTCGAGGTTCCTTTTGAGCCCGGCAACAACTACAAGCTGCAAAGCAAAATCAAGACTCTGGTGCCCAACGGCGGCTGCACCGCAGCCTCGGCGCTCACCAGTTCGCTCAACGATTTTCCGCACGACGACAACGTTCGCAACATCATCCTCATCATCACCGACGGCATGGACGATTGCGACGGAAACATCTGCGATGTGGCTCGAAGGGTGCAGCTCAGCGGCATTGTGGTCAAGACCTTCATCGTCGGCATAGGCAACCCCAACGACTTCAAGCACAACCTTGATTGTGCCGGACGTTTCACCTACCTCCCCGACGAGGAGCTCTTCGACGAGACCCTTTACGAGGTGTTCTATCTTTCCGACCAAATGGCCCGCGTCACCCTCGCCTTGCACGACGATAACGACCTGCTGTACGAAACCGAGGTGCCCGTGGCTTTCTACGACCACCAGACACGCGTGGTGAAATACTCCACCATCTACCACTACGACTCGCAGGACGCGGTCGACACCCTTTATGTCGATCCCCTCGTCACCTACGACATCACCGTCTTCACCAACCCTCCCATACAGATAGAAAACCGCCAGTTTGAGGCCGGACGACACTCCCAGGTGGCCCTTCAGGCACATCAGGGCAGCCTTCGTCTGCGACTCGACAACAAACGCGCCCCCTTCCCTATCGCCACGCCCAATGTATTGGTGCGTCAACACGGCAGCAACGACCTCCTCGTCAGTATGCCCTTGGGCGGCACGATGAAATTCCTCCCTAGCCATTACGACCTTGAGGTGCTCACCCAACCCGTCCTGAGACTCAACAACGTGGAGGTTCGCGGAGGAGAGACCACCGACCTGCAGATTCCCGTCTCGGGTCAGCTGGCCCTCACCAAGCCCAAAACCATCACCACGGGCAGCATCTTCGCCTACCGCGAAGGACGACTCGAATGGGTTTGCGACCTTAACCCCAATAGCGTCAACGAGCGCATACTCCTCCTCCCTGGCGAATACCAGGTGGTGCTCAAGCCTATCGATGCCACCGACTATGCTTCGGTGCGCAGCACCCGCTTCACCATCACCTCCGCCCAGCAGACAGGAGTCGATTTATAGATAATAAAAAATATAGATATATGAAAACTTACGAAAATAAAAAATCCATGGAGCTTCGTGCCGGTTTTGGCGAAGGCCTCGTCGAGGCTGGCAAGCTCAACGCCGATGTCGTCGCCCTCAGCGCCGATGTCTGCGGCTCTGTCAAGATTAACGATTTCGCCAAAGCCTACCCCGAACGTTTCGTTCAGTGCGGTATCGCCGAAGCCAATATGGTAGGTATCGCAGCAGGTCTCTCTCTCTGCGGCAAAGTGCCTTTCCTCGGCGGTTTTGCCGAGTTTGTCACAGGTCGTGTCTACGACCAGATCCGCCAAGTGGTTTGTTATTCCAACAAGAACGTGAAAATCTGTGGTTCTCACGCAGGTATATCCCTCGGTGAAGATGGTGCCACGCACCAGACAATGGAGGACATCGCCCTCATGAAGGCCCTTCCCAACATGACCGTCCTCGTGCCCTGCGACTACAACCAGGCCAAAGCAGCCACCCTGGCCGCAGCCGAACATGTAGGTCCCGTGTACCTGCGTCTCGGACGCTCCAAAATGCCCAACTTCACACCCGAAGGCGAGAAATTCGAAATAGGCAAAGCACAGCTTCTCAACGAAGGTAAGGATGTCACCCTCTTTGCCTGCGGACACCTTGTGTGGGAAGCCCTCGAAGCCGCCAAGGCCCTCGAAGCCGAAGGCATCAGTGCCGAGGTCATCAACATCCATACTATCAAGCCTCTCGATACCGAAGCAATCATTGCCTCTGCCCGTAAAACCCGCGCCGTGGTCACCTGCGAAGAGCACCTCTTCAACGGCGGCATGGGCGACAGCGTGGCCCAAACCATCGCCCTCAACTGCCCCACCCCGATGGAGTATGTGGCCGTTGACGACAAGTTCGGCGAGAGCGGCACCCCCGACCAAATGCTCACCGAGTATGGTCTCCGTGCCAAGAACATCGTTGAGAAGGTTCACGCCGTCCTCAAAAGAAAATAGACACAACTATGCTCCAAACGATTGCAGTTTTTTGTGCCTCGCACATAGGCCGCAACCCCGCATATCAATCAGCTGCCCGCGAGTTCGGGCGGCTGATTGCTTCCCAAGGGTGCACCTTGGTATATGGCGGCAGCAACCTGGGATATATGGGCACCGTTTCCACCGCAGCCCTCGATGGAGGCGCCCGTGTGGTAGGCATCATTCCCACATTCTTCTCCGAAGAAATCATCAACTCCCAACCCCGATCCGAGGTGGTGCGCGTGGCCTCACTACAAGAACGCAAGTCTCGGATGCTTGAATGTTCGGATGCATTCGTTGCCCTCCCTGGCGGTATCGGCACTTTGGATGAAATTACCGAAGTACTATCTGCCAACCAATTACAGCTCTGTCGCAAACCCATGGGATTGCTCAACATTGAAGGTTATTTTGACCCATTTTTGCAACAACTACACCGCATGACCAACGACGGCCTCATCCGCCCCGGAACCGAAAGCACCCTCCTCGTCGACACCACCCCTGAAGGCCTCTTCGCACAACTCCAATCATTCAAGTAATATCATGAATTATAATTACTTGAAAGAATAATTTAAGAAACAAAACGAACTCTAAGAAAAGAGACTTTGTGTCTTGATAAGTTGTAGCACTTTGTTGTGTGGTTGTATTAGAATTTTCAACGAAAGACCTAAAGATATTGCCTACCCCTACAGAGAAGGATACTTTTGACTGATTGCTTATTAGCAATTGTGAAATAAAAAAGCGTATTGTCAAAAATTTTTCGTATCTTTGCTATTTAGGAAAGTGTGCGCTTTGCACACCAACTAATTTATTATCAATAAAATAAAATAATATATAATAATAAATAAACCGATGAAAATGAAGAAGTTCATTGTCTTGTTCACCATTATGGCCCTCTTCTCGCCTCTCGCGACCCAGGCCCAAGTGTTCGGACAACCTCAAAGTCAGGACACCAATGACACCGACTCACCCGAATGGGACGACCGTGCTTTTTACAATCCGTACATCACAGAGCAGTTGAACGACACTATGCTCCGTGCCAACAGCGACACGCTGATGAAGCACATCCGCATCCTGGCCTCCTCGCAGTATGAAGGCCGTATGGCGGGGTCGCAGGCCTATTTGGATGCCGCAGAGTATTGTGCAAATGTGCTGGCATCGTATGGTGTGAAGCCTTTTGAGGGCAGTTGGAACAAGTTTTTCGAGGTAGAATACAACGAAATCGAGAACTGCAATTTCAACACATACGTCAACGACAACGACACCCGCACCCGCTACGTTTTGGGACGCGACTATGTGTGCTCGAGCATGACAGGACGCGGATATGTGGACGCTCCTGTGGTGTTCTGCGGCTACGGTATCGACCTGCCGGCCTATAACGAGTATGCCAAGGTGGACGTGCGTGGCAAGATTGTGCTCTGCATCTCGGGTACGCCCGACTTCCTGCCCAGCAGACAGGCAAGCCGCTTTGCCACCATGCGCGACAAAGCCGAGGTGGCCATCAAACATGGCGCCGTAGGCCTTGTGTGCATCAATATCTCCGAGAGCTGCCGTCCCAACGAGGTACAGCACCAAGCTTATTGCGGTGAAGGTTCGCACCAAATGACCTTCCCCGTGGTGCAGCCGACTCAGGATATGGGTGCAGCCCTGCTGGCCGACGAGCGTATGACCCTTGACTCGGTGATGGAGGTGCTGGCTTCGGCACAAGAGCCCCAGTCGTTCCACCTGCTGAAACGTTTTGAAATCAACATCAACGCAAAATACAGACCCAACGCCACCACATGCAATGTCGTGGGTGTGCTTCCTGGCTACGACGACCGTATGAAAGGTGAGTACATCGTGGTGGGTGCACATCTCGACCATGTAGGCATCCAAGGCAGCACCTGTCTTTTCCCTGGTGCTGATGACAACGCCAGCGGTGTGGCCGCCTTGCTCGAAACCGCCCGTCTCATCTCTTCGTCGGCACCCGAGAAGATTGAGTACAACAAACGCTCCATCATCTTCGTGCTTTTCTCGGGCAGCGAACTGCAGCATTTGGGCTCCAGTATCTTTGTTTCAAATTTCTCCAAGCTGAGCAATATCGAGTGTTTCATCAACGCCGAATGCATCGGTGCTGGCGACAGCATCAATGTTATGGGTGGCAAACGTTTCCCATCGCTTTGGAAAATTGCAGAACATAACGACACGGTATATCCTCAGATGCTCTATCACGGCGAGCAAACTTTGCCCAAGGGCGATGCTGCCGCTTTCGCCCAAATCGGCATCCCCTCGTTGGTGTTCACCCACTATTTGGGCAACCATCACGCCCATGTTCCCAGCGACATTTCTGAGAACATCGAACGCGACATCATGACCAAGAATGTCAGCCTCATGGCTCAAGTGATTTACGAGTTGTCGTTGGGCGATTATCAGGGCCGTTCCTTTAAATCGAAACGCTACAAATTTGACGAATAAATGCTTACACTGTACAAAAAAGAACTTGCCAGTTTCTTTACTTCCCTGATTGGATACCTCGCCATAGTGCTGTTCTTAGTGCTTACCGGCATCCTGTTGTGGGTTGTTCCATCAGACTTCAACATACTCAACTACGGCTTTGCCGGCATGGATGGGCTTTTCATCATTGGTCCTTTCCTCTATCTTTTCCTCATCCCAGCCATCACGATGCGCATGTTTGCCGAAGAAAAGAAAAACGGCACCATCGAACTGCTACTCACCAAACCGCTCTGCGAGATGAAACTCATTTGGGCGAAATTCCTTGCCGGTTTCACGCTGGTGTTCCTCTCATTGCTGCCCACCCTGGTGTGCTATTTCAGCGTGGTGGCTTTGGGCGACCCTGTGGGCAATATTGACAGTGGCAGCGTGGCAGGTTCGTATATCGGATTGCTGTTGTTGGGCGCGGCATTTGTGGCTATCGGTATTTTTGCCAGCGCTATCACCAACAACCAAATTGTGGCCCTCATCATCGCCGCCGTTATGAGTGCTTTCATGCACCTCGGTTTCGAGGCCATTGCCAATACCGGATTTTTGGGCAACGCCGACCTCTTTGTGCGTTCGCTCGGCATGAGTTACCACTATGGTTCTATCAGCCGTGGCGTGATTGACAGCCGCGATGTGATTTACTTCCTCAGCATCATCGCCATCTTTTTGATGGCCACCCGCATCGTACTCCAAAGTCGCAAATGGCACGGCTGGCGACAGAAAAAAGATTTGCGCCGAAGCAATTGGATTGAATTCGGTGCAAGTATCCTCATCGTCATCTTCATCAATGTCATTGGCTATTACCTCTTCTTCCGCCTCGACCTCACAGCCGAGAAACGCTACACCCTCTCCAAATCCACCAAAGAGATGCTCAAAAAGGTAGACGAGCCAGTGCTTTACCGCGTGTATTTAGAAGGCGATTTCCCCTCTGATTTCAAACGATTGCAGAACGAAACCAAAGAGATGCTCAACCAGTTCCGCGCCTACAATAAGAACGTGGAATATGAATTTGTCAACCCCAACAATTTCGACGACCCAAAAGAGCGCCAGGTTTTCTATCAGAAATTGGCTCAAAAAGGAATACAGCCAACACAGATTCAGGTTAACACCGGCAACGGAGTCACCACACAGGTGCTCATTCCCGCTGCCGATGTGATTTACAAGGGCAGCGAGACCTCTATTCAACTGCTGCAGAACCAGAAATATGTGGATCAGGCCGACCTGCTCAACAACTCTATCCAAAATCTCGAATATGTACTCTCCAACGCCATTCGTGCTTTGGCACGCGGACAAAAGCCCATGGTGGGATTCATGCGCGGCCACGGCGAATTGGAGTTGGGCAACATGTCCGATATCATCAGTTCGCTCTACGAATACTACAACCTTGACACTGTGGTGATGAATGAGAACATAAATTCTCTCACCACCCGCACCACCGACAAAGACTCGGTGTTTCATTTCCACAACAAGTACGATCTCATCATCATTGCAAAACCCACAAAACCTTTCAGCGAACGCGATCAGTACATCCTCGACCAATATGTCATGTATGGCGGCAAACTGCTGTGGTTAGTAGATGCTTTGGATGCTGATATGGATAGTCTTGCTTACTCGCCACAAGCTGTTGCGACACGCTTGGCGACCAATATTGACGACATGCTATTCACCTATGGTGTTCGCGTAAACCCCGACCTGATCATGGACATCCGCTGCAGGCCTATACCCATGACCGTGGGTATGGTTGGCGACAAACCGCAGATACAGTTCATGCCGTGGCTATACTTTCCCGAGATCGTTCCTATGTCGTCTCACCCCATCGTACGCAACCTCGACCTAATCAAAACCGATTTCCCCAGCAGCATCGATCTCATCGACAACGAGATTGACAAAACCGTTCTGCTGACCACTTCGGAATTTTCTCGTGTGAAGAACGCCCCTGTGATTTACGAACTCAATGAATCAAAAATCGAACCCGACCGACGTCTATTTACCCGTTCACAACTGCCGATAGCCGTACTGCTTGAAGGTAAATTCAAATCGGCCTTCCGCAACTTGCTGACCCCTGATTTTGCCGAAATTCCCGCCATGGGATTCCGCGAGATTGGCGACAGCACCCAAATGATTGTCATCTCTGACGGTGATGTTATCAAAAACCGATTCAACTTCAACGACGGCACAGGATATCCGTTAGGTTACGACTTCTACACCGAGACGATGTACGCCAACAAACCTTTCTTGCTCAACTGCGTTGACTACCTCGTAGGAGAGAAAGGTTATATGGCAAGTCGCTCACGCGACATCAAATTGCGCAAGCTCAATGTAATGAAGGTAAAAGAAGACAGATTGGGATACCAAATCATCAACGTCGTTCTTCCTTCCATCATCATCATCATAGCCGGAATAGTCATCGTGATTGTTCGTCGCAAACAATATCGTAAGAAATGAAAAAGAAAAAGAACATAATTATCATCTGTGCTGTAGCCGTTATCGGTCTCGCCGCACTTTTCATAGCCAAATCGGGTGCTAAGACTTCCACATTCAAACAGGATTTTCATGTGGAAGATATTGACGCCATCACTAAAATCTACATTGCCGACAAAAATAACAACCATGTGTTGCTTCAACGTGTAGCCGATAGTACTCGCGACACGCAATGGACAGTCGACACCATCTATCCTGCCAGTCAACCCATGGTCGACCTCCTGCTCGAAACGCTGCACGATATGCGCATTCGTCAACAGGTGAACAAAAACGCCGTACCGCAGGTGGTCAAACTGCTCTCCACCCGTGCCATCAAAGTAGAGATTTACCAACGAAAATATTTCATCAACTGGTTCAACGGCAAGTTCCGCCTCTTCCCTCATGAGAAGAACACGGTGACATACTTTGTCGGACACGAGACACAAGACCAAATGGCTTGCCACATGTTCCGAGAAGGCGATAAGGTGCCGTATATTATTCATATTCCTGGTTTCCGAGGTTACCTCACCCCTCGCTTTGTTACCGACCCCTTATCTTGGCGCAGCCACAATATTGTTCATTGGGACATTCACCGCATTGAGAGCATCGAACTTGATATTCCTACCCTACCACAAGAATCCTTTGCCATCCGTCGCCAAGGCGAAACCTTTGTCATGGAACTCACCCAAAGCCACACCATGGTCAATTCGTTTGATACAGCACGCGTGGCTCAGATGCTTTCTTGCTTCTCAAATTTGAATTTTGACGAGTTTGCCTCCATTGTGCCCAATGCCGACCTCGACTCATCGTTCAATGCAGATCCTCGTGCCATTTTACGCATTACCAATACTAATGGTACAACTCGTGAACTCAAGACATACCGAAAATATTCCAACCCTGATGATGCTGTTGCCATGCCCGACACAAACCTCTACGAGATGTTTGACCTCAACCGTCTCTACGCCATCATCGACAACAAAGATACAGTGCTCATCCAATACTTCGTGTTCGACAACATCCTTCAACCTGCAAGCTTCTTCCTCGGAGAACTAAAAAATCCTATAGCTAAAGAATAATATCCAGCAGAACAATGACATTCCTTATCACTAACGACGACGGATATGCTTCTCGCGGCATCAACTGCTTAGCTCAAGTAGCACAAGAGTTTGGCAAGGTGGTAATCATGGCACCCAAAGACAACATGTCGGGTGTCAGCACTTCCATCTCGTCCAGTCTTCCGCTGCGAGTGACAACTATCAGCGAAAGTGATAACATTTGCATCTACGCTTGCAGCGGCACCCCCGCCGACTGCGTGAAGATGGGTTTGGAATATTTCTGCCACGATGATAACATCATCTTACTCTCCGGTATCAATTACGGCAGCAACGCATCTATCAATATCGTTTATAGTGGTACTATGGGCGCTGTTATCGAAGGTTGCCTAAGTGGGATTCCCAGTGTGGGATTTTCACTGCTCAGCCATAGTCAAAAGGCCGATTTTACCCCATGCATTCCTATCGTCCGCCAAGTTATCCGTAATCTTTTGGCGCACCCTCTTCCCGACTTCACCGCACTTAATGTCAACATCCCGTATCTTCCGCCCGACCAAATCAAGGGCATACGAGTATGCCGTCAAGCCCGTGGAGTTTGGAGCAACAGCCTTGAGAAACGCACCGATCCCATCGGACGTCCTTATTGGTGGATGACTGGTAAATTTGTGTGTAACGATCTTGAACCCGATACCGACGAATACGCATTACGAAATGGTTTCGTCTCTGTTGTACCATTTACACCCGACCTCACTGCCTACAATGCTATCGATGCGTTGACTTCACTTAACACCAACCTTAATACGACAAACTCGCAATGAAATATCTTGAAAAGAACTCTTTTATATTCGGCTGTATAGCCACCCTTGTTTCTGAGGTGCTTTGCGCAATCCTTATTTGGATCATACTTCTCATTATCGGCATGCCCGTCACGGAACATCTGCGTTGGTTTGCAGCTGCATTTGTCCCCCCGATTCTTTTGTTGCGCCACTATGCCAAAGAGAAAGATTACCCTGACACATTAAAAAGTGTTATCGTGACTTTTTTTATCACCTTCATTGCTTTCATGTTCTTCCTTCTCAAAAACCACTATATAACCTTATAATATTATATGAAATACTACCTTATAGCTGGCGAAGCCTCTGGCGACCTTCATGGAGCCAACCTTATGCGGGCACTTTTAAGCCTCGACCCCGAGGCCAAGTTCCGTTTTTGGGGAGGAGATGCCATGCAAGCTATAGGTGGTAAACCTGTGCGACATATACGGGATTTAGCCTTCATGGGCTTTGTTGAAGTAATGATAAACCTCCGCACAGTTTTAGGCAACATCAGTTTGTGCAAACGCAACATCCTTGAATTCCAACCTGATGCCATCGTCTATATCGATTATCCAGGATTCAATCTCAAGATTGCCAAGTTCGCCCATAAGCACGGGTTCAAAAATATACACTATATCTCACCACAACTTTGGGCATGGAAAAAAGGACGTATCAGCAACATGCGCCGAGACCTTGACAAGCTATGCTATATTCTTCCTTTTGAACAAGATTTCTACACACGCAACGATTTTCCACAAGCGGTATATGTGGGCCACCCATTACTTGATGCAGTGACTCAGTTCCGCAACACCAACGACTTGTCGCTTAAACACTCTCAACCCATCATCGCCTTGTTGCCAGGTAGCCGTCGTCAAGAGCTCCAAAACATGCTACCACCGATGGTACTATTCGCACAACGCCATCCTGAATATGATTTTGTGATAGCTGGTATGAGCCTTTTAGGTGACGATTTCTACAAGCCATTCCTAAAAGATGTTTCCAACATCTCAATTGTCTACGACCAAACCTACCCTTTACTTTCTTCGTCTTATGCTGCTCTTGTTTGTTCTGGCACTGCCACTCTTGAAACCGCACTTTTCAACGTTCCTCAAATCGTATGTTACCAGGCCAATGCTTTATCCATTGCCATTGCTCGCCATTTCGTAGGCAAAAGAGTCAAATACATCTCTTTGGTCAACCTTATTGCCAACCAACCAGTGGTCTCAGAACTTATTCAAGATGACTTTAATATCGACAATCTCGAACACGAGTTTGCCATCATCACTAATACCGAACCAAAAGCGAAACCTTCGACAACAAATAGCTTCCCCAGCGCCCATGCCGTCTCTCGACAACAGATACTCGACGATTACAAACACCTTCACACACTTCTCGGTAACGCAGGGGCTTCTTTACGAACAGCACAGCAAATCATCGAAACCATTCACAAAAACAAACAAGAATATTGAAGCATAACACCATACTCTGCCTCTTTCTACTCCTCGCCTTCACAGCCTCAGCCGACCGCGTGAAAGTTCGACTATACTCTAACAATACAATAGACCTTATCAACATATCTTTCGACTTAGGAACCTATAATCTTTATGCCGACGACACCACCGTTCTCGAATCAGAAATGAGCGAGAATGCCTCAATTGCTTTGTCGCCCAATGGTCGACAGGTGCATGTCTCTATTGACGGATACGATTATGGTAATCACAACTCCGTCTCACTTATCGCTACTGACACAGCTTGCATTCTCTGTCTCAATCCTCCCAACATCAAGTCTCGCACCTACGAAGGCGACCTCATAGTCACTGTGAACAAAAGCGGCAAACTTCAATTAATCAACGATGTCGAGTTTGAGACCTACATCGCCGGCGTAGTACAATCTGAAATCTATGGCGACAACCCTGAAATATTTCGTGTCCAAGCCATCATCTCCCGCACATGGGCTATGCGAAACATCAACAAGCACAAAGCCGATGGTTATAACTTCTGCGACCAGGTACATTGCCAAGCCTACCTGAACCGTTGTGTACGTCCCGACATCATGCTCGGCACTATTCAGAGCAGCGGTGAAACCATTATAGATACCAACGGAAACCTCATCGAAACACCTTTCCACTCCAACAGTGGCGGACAAACAGCAAACTCTGAAGATGTGTGGCGAGCGGCTCTGCCTTACCTACGTTCTGTCTCCGACACATTCTCTTACCACATGCGCCAAACAGATTGGGTAAAGGTGATTAATGAAGACAAATGGTTAAACTATTTTAGCTCCAAGCATAAACTCGACACCAAAAACGACAGCATCCGCAACGAACTGCTCTCCTTCAGTCAATCACAGCGGAAGGTACGTATCTGCGGTGTTCCGCTTACCCGTGTGCGCACCGATTTTCAACTCAAGTCAACCTTTTTCTCCGTTCTCTACGACAGCACCACCCACCGCATCACTTTGGCGGGTCATGGTTATGGACATGGGGTCGGACTAAGTCAAGAAGGCACCATACGCATGGTCGGTCTCGGCATCAGCTACGATAGCATCATCCGTCATTATTTCACAGGTGCTTTAGTGCACCTTGACGAGGAACATCCCCACAACTATGTTGAAAACTATATCCGCCAAATTGAGCAAATAATAGAAGAAGACAAAATCACCGCGACCCAAACCAAATCAAAAAAAGACGATTGGCTTGGTCGTCTATTCCGTATTCGAGACAGGGAAGATCGTGAAGAAGTATATGACCCTTCAACCGAAGAACTTGAGACCGATTGGGATTACGACTGGTAAACTACAATTATTAATGAATAATAAATAAAATACATAATATGAAGAAGAAACTACTCTTATTTTTAGCCATAGGTTGCTTTTTATCCAGCAATCTCTTCGCACAAAAAGTAGAATGGCAAACCATTGAGAAATCTGCCAAAACCGAACTCAAAGGTAATACCAAGCTATTTTTTGTGGATTTTTACACCTCTTGGTGTGGCTGGTGCAAAAAGATGGATCGTGAAACTTTTGCGAATCCCGTTGTGGCAAAAATTCTCAACACCTATTTCATTCCTGTAAAGTTCGATGCCGAAGGCAACGCAGAATTCTATTGGAACGGGACAAAATACAACAATGCTCCCTCAAACAGCGGTCGCTCTAATACCCACAATTTTGCCAAATCAATGTTGGGAGCAAAAATGGGATTTCCTTCATTCGGTATTTTTTCCAGCAACCAAGAACGCATCACCATCATTCAGGGCTATCATCCTGCCGACGAATTTGTAATCATGCTTTGGTATTTTGCATCAGGCGATCATAAGCGCTATGCCTATGAAAAATATGTGCAGATTTTCGACAAGGAAATCCGTCCTGTTATGAACGAGAAACTTGGAATCAACTGATGCCGTTCATGGTCATCTGTGAACTGGCAACACAATTTCATTTATCCGATCAACGTTAACCATTCACTATTCACTTAAACTCAATCGTTATGGGTCTATTTAGTAAAAGAGAAAAGAAGGAATCACTTGACCAAGGTTTATCTAAGACCAAAGAAAGTTTCTTTGCAAAATTGTCTAAAACCATCTTGGGCAAATCCACTGTCGACGATAGCGTCCTCGACAATCTTGAAGAGACGCTCATAACTTCCGATGTCGGGGTTGAGACCACCTTGAAAATCATAGAGAAACTTCAAGATCGGATAAAACGGGACAAATATATCAGCACGTCTGAACTCAATTCAATCTTACGCGCCGAAATCGCGGCTTTACTGCGTAAACACGATGGGGAATTCCCCGGAGACTTTGATTCGGATTTACCCAAGAAACCATACGTTGTGCTTGTTGTAGGCGTTAATGGCGTAGGTAAAACCACCACCATTGCCAAATTGGCATATCAATACAAACGGGCTGGTAAAAAAGTAATGCTTGGAGCTGCCGACACATTCCGTGCCGCTGCTGTAGAGCAATTACAACTATGGGCCGAACGTGTTGATGTCCCCATCGTACAACAAGGTATGAATGCCGACCCTGCTTCTGTGGCATACGACACCCTGCAATCAGCTATTGCCAAAGATATCGATGTGGTACTCATCGACACTGCGGGTCGTCTTCACAACAAAGTCGGCCTCATGAACGAACTCGGCAAAATCAAGAAAGTGATGCAGAAACTTATGCCCGATGCTCCGCATGAAGTATTACTCGTTCTTGATGCAAGTACTGGACAAAACGCCATCGAACAGGCCAAGCAGTTCACTGCAGCCACCGATGTCAACGCCCTTGCCCTCACAAAACTTGACGGCACAGCCAAAGGAGGCGTCATTATTGGCATTAGTGACCAATTCCAGATACCCGTTCGTTACATCGGCCTCGGCGAAAAGATGACCGACCTGCAAGTATTCAATGCCGACACCTTTGTCGACAGCCTTTTTGACAATAAATAACGTCTGAATAAATCAGATGTTAAGACATTCCGAATCTGAAAATCTTTTCAAGTGAAAATAAATATTATCACTCTCGGTTGTAGTAAGAACACTGTCGACAGTGAAAATGTCGCAGGTCACCTTTCCTCTGCCGGACATCAAGTGCATTTCGATCGTAGTGGCAACGATTGCGACATTGTCATTGTCAACACTTGTGGCTTCATAGGCGATGCCAAGGAGGAATCTATCAACGTGCTTCTTGAACAAATTGAAGCAAAACAAAACTTCAATCGTCGTCATGCTCACGACGGGCGTTGCCGCCGACTCTTTGCTGTGGGATGCCTCATCGAACGCTATCGCGATGACCTCCGTAAAGAAATGCCCGAAATCGATGCCTTTTTCGGAGTTCATGAATGGAAAGAACTGGTTCAAACTGTCAGATGTTCCGACAAGACATCCAAAGAGTCTGAAAATCTTTTCACCCTTACCGATCATCGCAACATTAGCACTCCTCGACACTACGCTTTCCTCAAAATAGCCGAAGGATGCAACCGTAGCTGTTCCTATTGTGCCATTCCGCTTATCCGTGGAAAACATATATCACGTCCTATTGACGACCTTGTAAAAGAAGCCAAACAACTTGTCGAATCGGGAGTAAAGGAGATTATCGTCATCGCACAAGACACCACCTATTATGGTCTCGACCTTTATGGCCGTCGCTGTCTTGGCGAACTGCTTGAACGTCTCGCCTCCGAAAGCGGAGCCCAATGGATTCGACTTCATTACACCTACCCTACCTCATTCCCCGTCGATGCCATCGAAGTGATGCGTCGACACGACAACATCTGCAACTACATCGACATTCCTTTGCAACACATCAATAGCGGCATCCTCAACTCCATGCAACGTGGCATCGACCGTCAAGGCACCCTCGATCTCCTGCAGCAGTTCCGCGACCGTCTTCCAAACGTCTGCATACGCACCACACTCATCGTTGGATACCCCGGCGAAGGTAATGAAGAATTTGAAGAGCTGAAAGAATTTGTGCGACAAGCACGTTTCGACCGTATGGGTTGTTTTGCCTATTCTCCCGAAGAAGGCACCCCTGCCGAAAGCCTCGGCGACCCTGTGCCCGAAGAAGAAAAAGAACGCCGTGTGAGCGAACTAATGGCCATACAAGAGCAGATATCGCTTGAGAAGAATGAAGCCCGCGTAGGACGTGAATACACCGTACTCATTGACCGACGCGAAGGAGACTACTACATTGCCCGCACCGAGTTCGACAGCCCCGACATCGACGACGAAGTGCTCATTCCTGCTGACACACGCCTCTCCATAGGCCAATTTGCTCAAGTCCGCATCATGCAGGCGCTCGAAAACGACCTTTATGCAGAACTCATAAGATAAATCACTAAACAAAAATACAACGATATGAAAAGAACAATCAAATCCGCACTCATCATTTCTTGTGCAATGCTTTGCTGCTTACTTACCTCGTGCAAGGACAACGAAAAACTCATTCTCGGCACCTGGCATCTTCAAGGTTACGCACAGCACAACCCTCATGTATATTTCAACGACAACTCCAACGAAGTATGGGAATTCGGAGCCAATGGCAAACTGGTCATCACACAGAACGGCCAACTCTACGAAGATTGGAACTACAGCGTATCCGGCAGCGACCTCTACCTGTCATTCCGCGAAGGCACCAATATCTTCTCCCGCAACTACATCATCGATAAACTAAACGATGACAAACTCACTCTCGACATCTACCTTCTACCCGACTCCACCCTGTTCACCTACGAATTCGTCAGATAAAACAGGAAAGACAAGCATCAAAAAAAACGCTCCTCGAAAAAGGAGCGTTTTTCTGTATCTATTGAAAAGCGAGGTTTATGCCTCGGTGTTCTTTTCAATGGCGATTTTGCCTCTGTAATATCCGCACTCGGGACATACATGGTGATACATAACTGGAGCTCCGCAGTTGCTGCAAGTGGTGAGCTGTGCTGCCTCCAGACTGTCGTGTGTTCTTCTCTTGGCCGTTCTGGTCTGTGAGAATCTGTGTTTTGGATGTGGCATAATTTATATTTTTTATTTGTTTATTTATCTAATAAGTCTTTGAGCGGTGCCCATCGGGGGTCGGATTCTCCCTCACTCAGCTCTCTCACCTCGGTGTCATCCCGTTCGATGTGCTCTTCAGCGATGTATTTGAGCATCTCTGGATCGCACTCTCCGTCTGCGTGGACTTTCTGTATGGGGAGGCTTACCGCCACATACTCGTACATCCATTGGGCCAAATCAATCTGGTAGGCATCTTCGGGAAGAAAGACGGTGTCTTCATCGTCGCTCGTTTCGGTATCGCTAAATTTGACACACAATGTCGCATCTCCTTCCACCGGGATGAGCATCTCCCCAAGACAGCGGTCGCATGTTGTTTTCACATTGCCTTGAAAGGCGAAAGTGAAGAGCAAAGTGCGCTCGCGTTTCTCCAGAATGACGTGAAAATTGACATTTCCTTCTTGCAATTCCTCATTTTTATAGGTCTCGAAGAAGCTGCCGTCCAAAGCATACTCATACTCGTATTTACCTGATTTCAAACCACTAAACTGGACAACAGTATCAATTTTCGGACTCATTTGCGCATTCTATTGAGTTTGCAAAATTACATATTTTTTCTGACATACCAAAGAAAAAGATTTATTTTTATTATTTTCTTATAAAAAAAGTGATCTTTCGACCACTTTTTAGGTATCTTTCAGACGGGTTATTCATCGTATTCCTTGTAGTCGACACCCTCTGTAGTGAACGTGTTGACGGAAATATGCGAAAGTATTGAGCGTCGTTCGCAATACGAGACCAACTTCTGATATGTCAGCGGATTTCTGGTAGAAAAACTGTTCGATACAATTTCTTCAGGCTCATTCTTCACAAGATTAGTTGTGCCGTCGGTGTGCCTGCCATAAATCTTCACATTGGAAATCATGCCCAGGAAATGCTCCGTCGTACTGTCCACCGAGCCTTTCGGGGTGAGCACATAGAGCAACTTGCAATTGTTCTTGGGCAGTTGGCTGATCTCAAATTGGAAACGTTGTCGCGGCTGCGCAACCTTCACACTGCCGAGCACCTCTTTCCCACTCACCAGCTTGGCCTCAAAGTCGCATAGCGAGAGTATCTCAGGTGTAAACGTAATAGTGATGCCACTTTCTGTCACCACAGTATCCATCACCAGGTATGCATTCACCGTATACGACTCATATGGTTTGGGAGTGCTTGCACCCTCCTCCTTTTTGCAGCCCGCCAACGAGAGGCTTACAGCCACCAAGGCCACCAAAACAAAACGAACGTTTTCGTTAAGCCGAGAGCAGAAGCAAAGCTTGCTTTGATTATGCCGAGGCGAGAAAACGTCTGTTGCGAAGAAACGAATATTTTTCATCTAATAAAATCTTTTCACATTTCACAATTCACAATAAAGGGTGCCCTTTCGAGCACCCTTCCCTATTGTTATTTTCTCATTGCGAGGAGAATTTCCATCATCTTAATGGCGCTCTCGCTGATCACCGTGCCGGGGCCGAAGATGCAGGCGGCTCCCGATTTGAAAAGGAAGTCGTAGTCCTGCGGAGGAATAACGCCTCCGACCACCACCATGATGTCTTCGCGGCCGAGTTTCTTGAGTTCCTCAATCACCTGCGGCACGAGGGTCTTGTGGCCTGCTGCGAGCGAACTCACACCAAGCACATGGACATCGTTCTCCACGGCCTGTTTGGCGGCCTCTGCGGGGGTCTGGAACAGCGGACCCATATCCACGTCGAAACCGAGGTCGGCATAACCTGTGGCAACCACCTTGGCGCCACGGTCGTGACCGTCCTGGCCCATCTTGGCCACCATGATACGGGGACGACGTCCCTCAATTTTGGCAAATTCGTCGGTCATAGCCTGAGCCTTCTTGAAGCTCTCGCTGTCTTTGGTCTGAGTGCTGTACACGTTGCTGATAAGATTGATTTTTGCTTTATAACGGCCATACACCTTTTCGAGTGCGTAGCTGATTTCGCCCAACGAAGCGCGTTTGCGGGCGGCGTCGATAGAGAGTTCGAGCAGATTGCCCTTGCCGGTCTTGGCGCACTCGGTGAGGGCGTCGAGGGCGGCCTGCACCTCGGCACTGTTGCGCTCGGCGCGCAGCTTTGCCAGGCGCTCTATCTGAGCCTTGCGCACGGCGGTGTTGTCCACCTCGAGGGTCTCGATGGGGTCTTCATGGTCGAGACGGTACTTGTTGATGCCCACGATAGTGTCGACATTGCTGTCGATACGGCTCTGCTTGCGGGCGCTGGCCTCTTCGATACGCATCTTGGGCACGCCGCTTTCAATAGCCTTGGCCATGCCGCCGAGGCTCTCAATCTCCTGGATGTGGGCCCAAGCGCGATGAGCGATTTCGTGGGTGAGGCTTTCCACATAGTAGCTGCCTGCCCACGGGTCGACCACGCGGCACACATTGGTCTCTTCCTGAATATAGATCTGCGTATTACGAGCAATACGGGCGCTGAAGTCGGTCGGGAGGGCGATAGCCTCGTCCAAAGCGTTGGTGTGCAAACTCTGGGTGTGTCCCAAAGCGGCACCCATAGCCTCGATGCAGGTGCGGGCCACATTGTTGAAGGGGTCCTGCTCAGTGAGCGACCAGCCCGAAGTCTGGCAGTGGGTACGCAATGCGAGCGATTTGGGGTTCTTGGGGTTGAACTGGCTCACAATCTTGGCCCAGAGCATACGGGCGGCACGCATCTTGGCAATCTCCATAAAATGGTTCATGCCCACGCCCCAGAAGAAGCTCAGACGGGGAGCGAAATCGTCCACGCTCATACCCGCGTTGATACCGGCGCGGAGATACTCCAAACCATCGGCCAGCGTATAGGCGAGCTCGATATCGGCGGTAGCACCAGCCTCCTGCATGTGGTAGCCCGAGATAGAAATGCTGTTGAACTTGGGCATGTGCTTCGAGGTGTACTCGAAAATGTCGGCGATAATCTTCATCGACGGCAGCGGAGGATAGATATAGGTGTTGCGCACCATGAACTCCTTCAAAATATCGTTCTGGATGGTGCCCTGCAGCTGCTCCTGGCTCACACCCTGCTCCTCGGCAGCGATGATATAGAACGAGAGGATAGGCAGCACGGCGCCATTCATGGTCATCGAAACGGACATCTTGTCCAGCGGAATCTGGTCAAACAGAATCTTCATGTCGAGGATGCTGTCGATAGCCACACCGGCCTTGCCCACGTCGCCCACCACACGTTCGTGGTCGCTGTCGTAGCCACGATGAGTGGCGAGGTCGAAAGCGCACGAAAGGCCCTTCTGACCGGCGGCGATATTGCGGCGATAGAAAGCGTTCGACTCCTCAGCAGTAGAGAAACCGGCATACTGGCGGATCGTCCAAGGACGCATCACATACATCGTGCTGTAAGGTCCGCGCAAGTAAGGGGCGATACCGGCAGCATACTCCAGATGCTCCATTCCGTCCAAATCCTTCAAGCCGTACACGGGCTTCACTGCAATCTGTTCGGGAGTGTTCCAGTTCTTCTGAATATTGTTCTCTTTCTCCCACTGTTCGAAGGTTTCTTTCGATTCCTTCTGTGCGCGGAAGTCAACTTTTGAAAAATCGGGTCTCATTATCAATATTTTATATTATTATTTACATATTAATTAGAAATGCAAATATAACGATTTTTTTTGAATAACCAAAAAAGCGGAGCAAAAAACTTGCTTCCCAGCCCTTTCCAATCGTTATTTTGCGGCCTTTCTCGGGTGTGTCAGCGCTCCACCTGCTCGCCACGGCAGTTGCAGAAAGCCTCGTCGTCGGGGTTGAGTTCTGCGGCCAGGGCGAAATACTTCTCAGCCTCCGCATCGTTGCCTCTGTCGCGATAAGCCAGGGCGAGGTAGTAGGCAGCCGAAAAATCCTCCTCATCGTCCTCGAGAGCCTGCAAAAAACAGCGTTCGGCCTCGTCGTAACGATGCAGATTGGCGAGAAGGATGCCCTTCTGGGTCTGCACACCGTAGTAGTCGGGCTCCAGCTGCAGCACCTTGTCGAATGCCGCCAAAGCCTCCTCGGTCATCGGCACCGAACCCGAAAGGTCCACCGTCGACAAGTCGAGCTCCAGTTCCTCTTCCTCCTCGGCGGCCTCGGATTCCTCCTCAGGACGCTCTGCTGCGGCCTTAGCGGCCTCCACAGCCAGTTTCATGCGGGCCTGCTCCACCACCAGCTGGTCGCGCTGTATGGCGGCCTGCGAAATAGCCAATCCCAGGTCGAACCACTGCGAAGCGTCGTCGGGGAACTTTTCCAAATCGCGTTTCAGCCGCATCATCTCGTCACTGCCCTGAGTGTCAAGTTTCTCTATCTGCCGAGCAATGGCCTCCACCATCCCCTCAGCACTCAAATCGGTAATATCCATAACTTTTTAAAAACAGTTTCAAACATCGGTTAAACAAACTGCAAAGATACGACTTTTTATTGAAAAAACAAAAAAGAATGAAGAATTAAGGAAGCGGCGGTGTGCGAGAAGGCCAAAGATGCCGTGAGCGCCAAACATGCCATGCCGTACCTCCGTCCCGGGTTGGTCGGCTTCCGTGCCGGGATGCTGGCATGGTTCCTCTACGGTTGCAAGAAAGACCGCCGCACCAAAGAACTCGTGACCCTCTTCGCCATCTGGGTGGCCTCCTATATGCTCAACAGCTTGGTGGCTTATGCTGACCAGATTGAGACGAAAGGACCGAAGGTTTATTTTGCGGAAGCATTTGCTGCCCTGCCTGACCAGTTCGACAGGGAGCGATTGCGAGAGGCTTTGATAGCAGTGGGATGCAAAACGCCAATAAAAAACGTGGTCTATCAATGGCAGAATAGATTGTTCGTTGAAAAAATTGGCAAGGGTCTATATCGCAAGGTAAAACGCAACGACTAAAAAAAAGTGAAAAGTGAAAAGTGAAATGCTATATGTTTGCAAACACACATAAAAAAGAATCACATTTATAAGATTAAATAAATACTATTTATATTTAATAATATTATCTAATCAAAATTGTATTCTCACATACATGGCATTTCACTTTTCACTTTTCACCTTTCACTTTTCCTTCCTTGTAACCTCGTTCATAACTCGTTGATTCTTCGCTACTATAGCAAACTTGCAACGACCCTACAACGAAGGTACTACGACCCTTCTTCACATCGGAAGGGGAAGAAACGAAACTTTTTTAACAAATTTTAATACCGAAAATACCATGACCACATGTCTCGTTCGTAAGAAAATGTTGTTTGTTTTTGCAAAAAACGACCTTTACCACCAGTTTTTGAGCAATACGAATTTGGAGCAAAATGAGGCAAAATTTCCTCACGAATACGGACTTAGCCTTGACGACCTCCACCTCAAGGAGTGTCCGGACAAGGTCTGTCCGATACACATAACTTAACTACCTTTTTGTACGAATTGCTCGAAAAAACTGTACAAAACAATCGTCTCAGTGTACGATTTTCTCCAAACACTGGAGGATTTCCACGGCTCCATCAATCGAATTGAAAATTGAGAATTGGGTGGAAGCCTCTTTTCATTTTTCATTCAAACCACACTACAGGGGGGGGCAGAACCCTCGGTAGGACGAAACGATTAAAACAGAACAAACTGGTCACGGACGAGGCGAACCGCACCACCATCACGGCGTCCGAAGTCCATTGAGCGCCAAAGAAAGTCGGCTTTGAACACCACGCTATGGGCATTGGATGCGTCGCTGCCCGTTGACGACCAATAGCTTCCATAGAACATACTGCTCCCTCGGCGGTAGCCAGCTTGCGGCAGAAACACACAGCCAGCCGCTTCAAACAGCTCCCAGTTCTCGGCCGAATAGCCTCTGGTGTAGGTATCGTTCCAAGCTCCGTCGATGATACAGTCTTTGTTGATGTTCCTCGGCATTTCGAGGTCGATGACGAGTTTGCCATTGCCGTCGGGGAAGAGGATGATGCCCTTGGTGCCGTTCACTATGGCACGAGCAAAACAGGCATTGGGGCAGACACCGTCGCGGAAAGTGACCTGGGTGTGGCGGTGGACACTATCGAAGATGTAGCGCCACTCGGACGAGGTGAGCGTGCGCCATCCGCCACCCACGACGGCACCCCAATCAAAGGTAGTGCGGGCAGGATCGTCGCCCGAATATTCCTTGTTCTCGCCCCACGATCCGTCGTTGGGACCCCAGAGGAAGATTTCCACATCGGAACGGTCGTATTCGTCCTTGCCTGTCCAATCGTACTGATGCTCGGCAAACCACCATTTGAGCGGCTCCGCCGTAGCGTCGCAATGCAGGTTACCTGTGGCGAAACTCACCGCTGTGGATTCGGACACATGAAATATGCCGCAAGTTGTGCGGAAGGCCGACTGCCCCTCCTGCACGGGGTCTTTCTTGCAACTTAAAAACACCATGCCGCACACAGCGACGAGGACGAAACTGAAGAAAAATAGTCTTTTCATATTACATTTTTTTGATTGATATTTATCATTACCCCACCAAATAAAATATTGACTAATAATACAATATAAACAATCAACAACATTTTATCCAAAGAGTTTTGATACTACAAATATACGAATTATTTTGATACGCGGGGAATTTTTTTCACAAAGACTATTTTTCGCCATATTCGTTCCATATCTCGGTGGCGAGATATTTGTCGCTTCGGCAATGCAGGTCGGCGACACCTTCCTGTATGAGTTCGAAGGTCTCTGAATTGTAGAAGATGTCGGTAGCCTTTTCAAGTGTAATCCCATACATCTGGCTTATCTGCGTAATGATGCGTGCATATTTTGCATCCATCACAATCTGTTTACTCTCGTCGTTCATAATTTTTGACAGTCAATAAAGGTCAAACATTCGTTCAACATTCGCTCAGAACGGATGCAGTACTGAATATTGGGATGCTCGTATTTCAAACGGTCCAATGCCACATCCTGAGAAATCTGACCATTAAAATAAAGGTCGAGGGTGAGAATGACTTTATCGTTGGCAATACCGCCAATTATCAAATCGTAATCTTCCGTTTTCTCTTCCGAACGACAGGCTGATACAAAATCAAGCCACTCTTTGTCGTAGGACTCGAACCTCAGCAGTTTCCAACTCGGTTCGTTGGCTTCAAGGAGGTATGTATTCAAATAGGCATCCTTTTGACGACGGAGGAAACGCTGTGCATATTTCTCGGCCTGTTCCCGATAAGATGTAAGATAGAACCCTCGTCCGAAATCGAGGTAGTTGCGAGAATGCTTTGTGTCAGGATTTTCTACACGACAACTTGATGCGTGAAACAATGTAAGTTTCATACCCCGATGACTCCTTTCTCCCTCATATAGTCAATAATATCGTCGGTCAGATAGTGAGAACCAAAGGTGTGAAGCACATCATACGAGGGAATGATATATTCATACAATATGCCCGAATCTTTAAGCATTCGATATACCACACTTTGCGACAAGTCAAGTCTGCGAGACACTTGTCCGATGCAGAAAGTGACGAATTGCAGTGAGGCGGTATTCATCTCGATGTTGGCAGGTTCCATGTCGTTGTTAGCTGTATGTTGTTTATTATAACGCGCCTGTGTTCATAATATTGTGTCGTTATATTATTTTTTCTATCAGGTGATGGACGCTTGGTTGTCAATAAGAGTTTTGGAAGTTGCGGATGTCGCCGAAGTCGAAATCATCGACCAGGACGCGGCCTTTGGTGACATGGCCGAGGAAGCAGCAGTTGATGCGGGCCTCGTCCATCTTGAGCAGAAAGAAGTCGTCCTGGCTCTCGGGGAGGGTGACGATGTAGCGGCCCCGTTCTTCGCCAAAGAGGAAGGCGTCGAGGCGTATCTCGCGGCATGTGAGGATGTCGAAACCCACTTTTGATGCGGCCACGGGAAGGTCGTCGGGGGTATGGCAACCCCGCACCAGGGCGGCAAAAAGGCCTCCTTGCCCCACAGGTCCTCGAGAGGTGATGACGGAGGCATCGATGAGGCTGCCGAGGATGAGTTCGAGATATTCGATATCGTCGTCCACGGTGGTCATTTTGACGGGGTCGGAGACGATGTGGAGGCATCGGCGGGCATATTCGGAATCGAGGAACTCGGTGCTGATGTTGCCCACCATGTAGAGTATTTCGTTGCGCGAAAGGGTGAGCGAAGAGGGTTCGGAAGGGAGCGAGGCGCAGATGTCCTTGGCCAGCAGGAGGCAGTCTTTGACGCGAGGTTCGCGGATCTCCTTGTGGCGGGTGTCGGAGCCGGAATAGAGGTATTCGTGGCGTTCCACAAGATGGTGCTGTCCTTTGAGCCAGCCGTAGAGGCTCTGCTGCCTCCCGTTGGCCTCCCACATAGCAAGGAGCGTGCTGAGTTCCTGCACGGTAGGCATACGGCCTATAATGTTCTGCACCTCCTCGAAGGCGGGCTGGCTGATGCCCATGGCTTCGACTATTTCGGGGGTGAGGAAGTCTTCGGTGGTGTTGGGAGTATCGCTCATAGTAAGAGAATAACGCTGTTTTTTGATAATTATTGCAAAAAATATTTTGACTGATATAATATTTAATTCGCTCATGCGTTATTAATAATTATTTAGTAAGCACAACATGAAAAGACTTTTCTTCTTACTCACCGCAGCGATGCTGCTCTCACTCTCGGCTTTTGCACAGGCCGACAAAGCCAAATTCTATATCGAAGGCCAGCTTTCCACCCCCAACAAGGCCGGCGAAGCGTGGAAACTTTACAATGTCCGCAGCCAGGGCATCAGTTTTGCCACCTCGGACACCATTTACGGACATGATACCGACAAGGGTGTGCAGCTTGTGTTCGACCACGCCGCCACGGAGCACCCGCAGGGCTTTGCCTGTGGCATGAAGTTCTACCGCTGGCAGAACAATAGCGGACGCTGGCAGATAGACAGCGAGGTGGAGGACGCCCAAGCGGCTTTCTCGCAGCAGAAGGTGATGAGCATCATGCTGGTGTTGGATTGCAGCTCGTCGATAGGGTCGTCCGATTTCGTGAAACTGAAAAATGCCGCCAAGCAGTTTATCGACGTCATCATCGACAAATCGAACGACGGCAATGTGCATATCGGCATCATAGGTTTCAACTCGATGAAGAACACCCGCACGCTGGGCCTCCAGCCGCTGACCCACGACAGCCGCAAGGCGATGTTCAACTTTATCGACACCCTGGCGCTGAACAACCGCACGGCGTTCTACTACGCCATCGACCACGGCCTGAACAACATCAAGGACTATGTGGGAAAACTGAACATCGGCAAGGACAAGGTGTATGACGGCTCGTATGTGATTGCTTTCACCGACGGCTACGACAACGACTCGTTCGACCCCTCCATAGGCAAGGCCGCCGAGGGAGTGGAACACAAATATTTCCAGCATGTGAACAACCGCATCCTGCACGAATCGATAGGCGGTGCGGCCATCGAAAGCTATGTGCTGGCCATCCGTGGCAACGATGTGGATCACAGCAACTACGACTTCGAGCGCGTGCTGAGCAGTCTTTCGCACAACAGCACCGGCAACAAGTTCTATTCGCTCAACAATTTCGACAAACTGCAAACCGCCTTTGAAGAGATAGGCACCAACCTCATCAACAAATGGCAGAGCATATACTGCTATATCCCCCGCGGATATGACGGCAGGGTGAGGTGGACAATAGAGTGCGGCGATGTGGCACGCAAGTTCTTCATGGGGGTGAACGCCAGCCTCGGCGGATTGAAATACCAGCCCAAGTACGACCTCCAAGGGGGCATCATGCTGGGTGTAGGTCTGGATATGACGTTCCCCATCAACGACAAGATTTCGTGTGGCGGATATGTGGAGCTGAACCTCCGCCAGGGGGTGGGCTTCGCCTTCACACCTACGGCGATGTACCAGTTTCCCGACAACAGCGCCATACTTTTCGGCATAGGTTATCGCGGAGCCGACAAGTTCCAAAGCAACGGCTTCCTGATCCGTGCCGGCTATAAGCTGAGCAACCCGTGGTATATCACCGCCTCCTACTCCGTGGGCAAGGGCAACACCTTCATGGTGGGAGCTGGCTACACCATCTTTGGCCGAAAGATTGACTAAACACCAACAGAAAAAAGTCATGAGGGTTGTTGTAGAAAAACAGCGACCCTCATGTTTTTTATTGTTAAAAAACAAAATATTTATCAAAAGAAACTAATATATTAATATATTTTTATATTTTTGTAAAGATGTAATTTTTATTATCCATCATTAAAATACTATAAAACAGACAACTACAGATATAATACAAAACAATTCGGCATACAAACCTCATCCCCCGATGTCTATTTCAACAAATTGGTATTCACAAATGCGATTATTGATAAAAATACAAATACTAACCCTATTGGCACTCATTTCCTTGAGCGGGAAAGCCCAATGGGTTGTTTCGCCGGCAGGAAACAGAACAACCGGCACCTCTGGAACATTTGATTATACAGTGGGACAACTGGCCGTACAAAGCATTTCCATTTCCGGAGGAACTATGCGCGAGGGGGTGCAACAGCCATACATACACTCCATATCCGACACAATTTATGACGACATCTGTCAAGGACAACCATACAATGAAAATGGATTCGACATCGCCATTGAAGATATTCCCGATACAGGCATTTATTATTTTAATCGTATCACAAATGACGGAACAGCCTTTGTATTAGTTTTGACGGTGAAACCAACCAGTATCTTCATAGAGGAACTCGCCGACTGCGACAGCCTCGTATGGCACGGCAATACCTATTACGAAAACACCACTACTGCCAATTGGCACACTACAAATATATTTGGATGCGACAGCACAGTTCACCTACATTTAACCTTGGGTCACACCACCACGGGGCCTACAATCGAAGACCAAGCTGCCTATTCTTACCTTTGGTACGGCAACACATACACCACATCAGGCACTTATTCGCATGTCCTCACCAACACTTCGGGATGTGATAGTCTCATTCAGTTAAAATTATCTTTGATTGAAGACAAGCCCTTGCCGCATATTTACGCATATACCGATAAAGCGATACTGTTAGATCACTTTCCCCTTGGGCTCAACCAACCTCGGATAGATTACGACTCCTATCGATGGTATAAAGAAGGCGAAGAAGATGACAATGTGCGCGGAGATGTATATTTTCATTACCAGGATGACCAATATCAAGTTCTTTCAGGATGTTATTATGTCGAGGTACCTACAGACAGCACCAATGAATATTGGGTTAAATCCAACACCGTCTGCATACAATCTGCCAAAAAAGAATCGAAAGACCTGATAATTGGCATCTATCCCAACCCAACCAGTGCCGGCAGCGAGGTTCAATTCAGTCTTTCGGAGGAGTGTCTTGATGGCGGTCTCCAGTTATACGACGAGGTGGGAAGAATGTTACTATCCCATACCATAACTTCAACACACTTTGCAATACCTATGGTTCATGGCGCTGGTACCTATACCGTTTTCATCAAAACCGTTCATGGCAATGTGTCAATTCAAAAAATCATAGTACGATAGAATTATGCGGAAGTTATTGTTTGGAATTGCACTAATGCTCGTCATTCCCTTTGCCAGCAGCCAACAAAGGGCTCATGGCTTCGCCTTTCCACTTCGGTCAAATCTTGATATTGGATTACGATGCGGCACAGGAGCGGTAACAGCCAATGCCTCTATGTTCAACCCCACGGTATTGGGCACAGATGTTGGATTTGATTTAGGATACACCTATTACTTCAACAACAATTGGGGTGTGCATATCGGTGCCGATATTGTTTACTGCCGCAATGGTTATCATTTTGAGGCAATAGAATCGTCGGTATTAGGCACTATCGACCTATATGACGATGGCTCCACCATCACCCGACCTTCCCACTACACCCTTCTCACCCAAAATGTTCACCAAAATAACACTTCTTTATTTGCAGAAGTCCCCTTACAAATATCTTATCGCCACGACCATTTACAGCTTAACGTAGGACTTAAATTCATCATGCCTCTATCTATTGCTGCCACCTATCAATATGGCACAACCGAAGTGGGCGTAGGATACGACATTGATGGCACAGGCTCACATCTGGACATCCCCATCCCTTGCGGCACATTGGAACCTCAAAATGGGAGCTATTCTTTTCTGGAAAACACCGGATATACATTCCCATTATTGACCGCTCTATCCTTCGATGCCGGCTATCGAATCCCGCTGACAATGCACCGACAGTTATATCTGGGATTCTATGTCGATTATTCTTTAACCCACATCGGCCTCGACGGAGAGGACGAATTGGTCACTTTCAATAACGGAGAACCCCTATTCAACAACATAGCCCAAACTCATCATCTGAACAATTGGGGATATGCTGCTTTGGGTATCAAAATACAATATGGTTTCGGCTTCGGAAAACACGCCAGCTATCATCGGAGTTCGGCAACGCCCAACAAACTCAAAAACTGTAGTCCTCGACGCAACAAACAAAAGACCCGCAAGCACAAACCCTTAAACCTTTGGTATAATTAAGTAATTAAATGCTCTATGATAAAAATCTCACCTGTGCAAATAATGAAAAAGTCGACACTCATTCTATTCCTTGCCCTCTCATTTATGTTCTGTGGCAAAGGTTTTGCTCAAGCACCCCTGCTGTTCAACTACCAGGCTGTTCTTCGTGACGGGGGCGGACAATTATTGATAAATCAACAAGTGCAAATTAGAATCAGTATTCTACAAAATTCATCGTTCGGGCCAGAGGTATTTAGCGAGACCCATACACCTACAACCAACGACAACGGCCTTATCGCCATATTGGTCGGTTCCGGCACCCCCATAAATGGCAACATCTCCGACATCAACTGGGGCAATGGTACCTATTACCTCAAAAGCGAAGTGGATCCAACAGGAGGCTCTAACTATACACTCACATCCACGCAACAATTGCTGAGTGTCCCCTACGCACTTTTTTCAAACGGAGGTGACTACACCAATCTCATCAACAAACCCGACATTCCCGACATTGTCAACTCCTATTTCGAAGCACACCATCTTGTCGACACCATCTATGTAATGAACATGGGATACGACACCGTCTACACATACGTTCATGACACCGTTTTCACGCATATCTATGACACCATTCACGCATACCATCAAGACACCGTAAACACCTATCACTTCGACACAACTTTTACTCACTCATTTGATACCATTCACGCACACCACCAGGACACGTTGAACACCTACCACTTCGACACCACTTTTACTCACTCATTTGACACCATTCACGCATATCACCAAGACACGGTAAGCACATACCATTCCGACACCACTTTCACTCATACTTTTGATACTGTTTATACATATCATCAAGACACCATAAACACATATCATTTTGACACTACTTTTTCTCATACCTTTGACACTGTTCACACATACCACCAAGACTCATTGAACACTTATCATTTCGACACAACTTTTACTCATACCTTTGATACTATTCATACTTACCACCAAGACACGGTAAACACATACCATTTCGACACGGTATATAATCGGACCTACGACACAACCTATACCCATAGCTACGACACGGTACACGAATTTAGTATGGATACAGCATACGTGGATAGCGTCATGGCTAATTATCATGAAACACAAGGATTGCCCGAGGTTGTAGCCATCAGCAATTCCGCAGCCAACCACCAGATAAAGGACGTCGAAAATCCAACAGCACCGATGGATGCGGTGAACAAACGCTATTTCGACAGTGTGCTGACATACGTTTGTAACCACTACGACTCTATTCTCAGCGTATTTCAGCACCGCATAGACAGCCTCGGCATAGTTATTGACTCACTAACCCCATGTGTCGCCACTCATAGTATCGACAACCAAGATGCATGTGATCACTACACTTGGATGGATGGAATCACCTACACAGCCAGCACCACCACCCCCACTTTTACCACCACAAACATTGCAGGATGCGACTCTGTAATAACACTACATCTGACCATCAATCATGGTACCCACACTTCCGACTCTGCAACAGCATCCATAAGCTACATCTGGCACGACACAACCTACACCGCTTCGGGCACCTATACCCACAACTACCTCGATATCAACGGATGCCCAAGCACCGACACACTACATTTGTTCATCGACACAAACGTAACTTTATCCACCCCCTTCTATGTCGAAGACGTCAGCGGCAGCACCAACACATTGCACATTGTAAAAAACAGCACTGATGCTCCTACTATAACCTTGGATTATAGTTACGACGGTTCAACCTGGACAACTTGGGGAACCACCTCCACAACGGCACTATCACTCAACATCCCAGCTAATAGCCGCGTTTATTTACGAGCCAATGCAACACAATTCGCTTTTAATAATATCAGTAGATATAATACAATTTCTGCTGATGGGGATTTTAATGTAGGAGGCAACATCCACTCTTTATTACAAAAAACAAACTACAACACAATCACACAATTACCTAATGCAAATGTATTCACAAGTTTATTTAATGGTGCTATTCATCTTAAATCAGCAGAAAATCTACTTCTTCCAGCCACCACACTATCTCAACAATGTTATTTCCAATTGTTCTATAATTGTAGTTCCCTAACAAACGCCCCAACACTTCCCGCAACCACATTAGTTTCAGAATGTTACGGAGAATTATTCTATAATTGTAGTTCTTTAACAAGTGCTCCTAATCTTCCTGCCACCACATTGGCATCAAGTTGTTATGCGGAAATGTTCTACAATTGTAGTTCCTTAACAAACGCTCCTGATCTTCCTGCCACTACATTAGTTCGAAGTTGTTATTACGATATGTTCAGAGGTTGCACGTCCTTGATAAACGCTCCTGATCTTCCTGCCACCACATTAGCTGATTTGTGTTATTGGCATATGTTCATGAATTGTACCGCCTTGACTATTGCACCCGAACTTCCTGCTACTACTTTGGCAGACCGCTGTTACAATGGAATGTTTTTCGAGTGTTCTAATCTCCAATATATTAAAGTTGCATTTACTGATTGGAATACGGGGCAATACAGCACCGAGATATGGACTTACGATCTTCCTGCAACGGGCACATTTGTTTGCCCTACAAGTCTGCCACATACAATGAACACCGCAGGAAATCATTCTAATGCCCACTACATCCCCTACAACTGGACAATAACAACCTACTAAAATTCTATACTGTTACAAGAACCCTTTCTCAAGACGAGAAAGGGTTCTTGTAACAAATATCTTCTGCCACGTTGCCTCCAACATGGCGTGGAAAGTAAAGTCCTAAATCATGAAATAGTGGGGACCGAAGCGGTCGTAAGCGGCACGTTCGAGTTCTTCGCGGGCATCGGGGTGGGCCACGCTGATGATGAGTTTGGCACGTTCCTGGAGGCTTTTGCCGTAGAGGTCCACCGCACCATATTCGGTAACGAGGTAGTGAATTTGGTTGCGGGTGGTGACCACGCCGGCACCTTCAGCCAAGGCGGGAACAATCTTCGAAACGCCCTTGCCCGTGGCCGAGGTCATGGCTATGATGGAGCGGCCACCTTCGGACATCGAGGCACCCTGGATAAAGTCAATCTGTCCACCCACACCGCTATAAAGCATCGTGCCTATAGAGTCGGCGCACACCTGCCCCGATATGTCTACCTGCAGGGCCGAATTGATGGCGCACACCTTGGGGTTGCGGGCAATATTGTAGGGGTCGTTGGTGAACGAAGCATCCATCACCAGCACCATGGGGTTGTCGTCGAGAAAATCGTAGAGCGGCTTGGTGCCGAGGGCGAAAGTGGTGACCACCTTGTCGCGGCACACCTTTTTGCAATGTCCGTTGACCACCCCTTTCTCAATCAGGGGCAGCACCCCGTCGCTGAACATCTCGGTATGTATGCCCAAATCCTTGTGGTCGTCCAAGTGGGTGAGCACCGAGTTGGGTAT
>JAZUIX010000148.1:0-4592 GCA_045642445.1 Bacteroidales bacterium
GAGATAAGCAGGCTCTTGCCAAAACGGCGAGGGCGGCAGAGAAGGCATACATGCTCTTTTGCCAAGTCATAGACGAGGTCGGTCTTGTCTACATACACATAGCCGCGTTCAACGATGTTTTCAAACGATTGTACTCCGATAGGGTATCTCATGGCTGATAATTTTCAATAATAACGCAAAACAGACCAAAATATTGTGCAACTATTTTTCGTACGACGGCTGCAACCGAGGCAGGCAGCCTATTCTCCAACCGACACGTGCGGGGCGGCAGGTCAGTAGTTGGTGTGGTCGAGGAGGAGATATTCGTCAAAAAGGTCGAGACAGGCCTCTCGGTCGCACTCCACCAGGAAACCCTGCAGCTTGTCGCGTCCGCCGAAAAGATCGTTGAACTTGTCGTCGCGGAAGCCGATGCGGTCGTTGTCGGCGATAGTGCAGCCGTAATAAACGCGCCTGATGTTGGCCCACAGACAGGCACAAAGGCACATGTGGCAAGGTTCGCCGGTAGTGTAGATGTCGCACCCGCTGAGGTCGAAAGTCCTCAGGTGGTCGCCCGCCTGCCGCAGGGCGGCAATCTCGCCGTGGCAGGTAGGGTCGTTGTTGCACACCACACAGTTGTGGCCGCGGCCCACCACCTCGCCGTCTTTCACCACCACGCAGCCGAAGGGGCCTCCGGCGCCTTCGTGTATACCCTTGCGGGCCTCATCAACAGCCATCTGCATAAAAAGATTGTCGCATACCTTCATAATCGAAAAAAATTATAAACAACTGTCGCAAATCCACTTGCAACCACCGTCAGCACAGAGTCCTCCCCCCATGCCAACTGCAAAGATACTGCTTTTTTGCGATTCCACCAAAAAATATTTCACAACACAATATCCGAAAACGACCTCCGTTTCGCTCTTATATAGCAAAAGCAGAAAAAACGTGAAGATTCCACATCAGCACATACCACACCGAACCCCCACCGACAGCGAACTCGACGAGCTCTACGCCATGCTGGTAGGCTATGCGGCACGACACACCGACAGCTTCGACGAGGCGCTGGACATGGTGCAGGAGGCGCTGACCACCACCCTCGAGCGCACCCATCGGCTGGGCAATGTGGAAAACTTCAAGGCCTACTGCTTCCAGGTACTGCGGTCAAAACTGGCTCTGCGAGGCAAGTACCACGCTCTCCCATTGGAAGCTGCCACCCTGCCTCTGTGCGAGCAGGATTCTTGTCTCGACTTCATCCTCGACGAAACCCTACGCCACCTGCCCATCCAAGAGCAGGCTGTGGTGCGGGCCCACGACCTCGAAGGCGAGGATACCGACGCAATAGCCCGCCGCATGAAACTCAGCGAAAGCTACGTCTGCAAACTGCTCAGCCAAGGACACACCCGATTGAAAACTCTATTAAAGAAAAAATAGCTATGATTGATTACGACGAACTGTTGAAACGTTTTTCCGAAGGCTCCGTTCCCCTTTCGGCAAAGGAAATGGAACATCTGTGCCGCTGGGCGGAGAATCAGCCTACCGCCACCGACGACATTCGTCTGCTACAGCAGATTTCCCGCACACGCAAATACCATGCCGGCCTGGCCCGTTTCAAGAGCGACTACCGCCGTCGCAAACGTCGCACCGCCCACTGGCTTTGGCCTGCAGCAGCAGTGTTGACCGCAGTACTGCTCATCAGACCCGACCACAGCCCCCAAATAGCTCAGGCCGACCTTGATGTTGTGAAGAATACGCTGCATCAAACGACTCCGACACCCACCGCACAACGCATTTTGCCGACATCCTCGCCTAAAAAGCCATCTGCCACCAGGCCGAAGCCTCTCAGCATCCCCCCACTGGACACCTCCTCCGAAACGCCTCCCGCACCAGCCACCGAAATCATCATTGAGCAAGCGGAACAACAGACAGTCAACTACCGCCCTACAGAACTTCTGCTGGCAGAGGCCGAACACCAAGATACACCCCCCACAGCCACGGAAAAACCGCAGCGTATAGTCATCGAAAGCCGCAGCATCGTGGCCTATGAGAACCGCCCCAGGCAAAGCACACAGCAGAACCACCCAAAAGAATGGAAAGACATCCTCGGCAACCCCATCGACCCCAACCACGGAGTACTGTTCGCCATGGCATTATAAACAAAAAACATCATCATGAAAAGAATACTGACATTGTTAGCCCTGCTGGCCGCCACAGTCGCGGCAGCCCAAGAGGTGGAAATCCGCCAATCCATAGAGCCTCAAGGAAAGAGTCTGAAAAATCTCCTCATCGAGTCGGGATGGGATGTGCGCCTGGTGCAGCATACCGACAGCACCACCTACGTGAGCATCATCACCACCCTCGAGAACGCCGAGGCTCTGCAAGAAAGCGCCGTCGTAACCATCAAGAAGCGAACCATGACCGTCAACCCATGTCCCGTGCGCTTCAGGGGCACACGGCTGGAGATACACAGCAATTTCGACTTCGTCAACATCACGCTGAACAATGCCGAAGCGACCGCCGACAGCCTGCGCCCTGCCAGACGCATCGGCAGCACCAGCCTGTTTGTCATCAACTCCCGCCTGCATGTCGGAAACCTCACCCCCCCCTCGCGGCTGACGACCTTTGTCACCCTGCAGCAGTCAGTGCTGAGGGTTGACACACTGGGCGGAGGAAGGACGTCTGTGACGATAAAGGACAACAGCCTGCTCGAAATCGAGAACTACCGGCAAGAAAAACTTGACATAAGTCTGTACGACAAGGCCGACAACAACAGCTACCTCTTCCCCGACAGCACGCTGGTCTGCCGCCAGTCGGCACACGCATGCTGTGACTGCTGTGACAGCGTGCACCATATCTTCTGGAAAGACCACCGCGGCTTGACATGGGCCGCAACCACGCTCACCCTCAGCATGCAGCCGTATATCAAGACCTACACCACCGGCAGCGCGTGGGAGGCGAAAACAGGCTGGGTTTGGAACCATTCGGGCGCCTCTTTCGACTCGCCCTGCTACACCCCCTTCACCATTGAACTGAAGATGCCCCTGCTGCTCTCCTGGAAGCTGAACGACAACCTCACCTTCCAAACCGGATGGCAGTTCCAGTTCGAACTGTCGCCCCTCGGCCATCAGTGCCGCACCGACGAGAACGGCCATCTGGTGTTTGACGATGGCAACAAGACCTGCCTAGCCACAACGGGATATATGGGGCTGCCGCTGAAATTGACGACAACGACCCGCGGCCGGCTGGGACACCGCTTTTCGGCCGACCTCTTCTTCGGCTGGGGCACCAAGTGCTGGCTCTACTCGGGCAGCCACAGCAGCTATGGCAACGCCGTCAGCTGGCACCGCAGCGCCACCGACTGCTACAACCACTGGAAAATTGAGATGGGTCTCGGCTGGGATGTTACCAAACTGGTTATTATCAAAGGTCTGCGGTTTTATGCCAACCTGCTGCCCGAGTACAGCCGCAGCTCCGACCTGCCCACTGTCCGCACCATGGGACTGGAAATTAAATTGTGAATTGAAAAGAGCGCTTTCTTTTTCACATATCACAGAAAATCACCAATCACCAGTCACTAATCACCAAATCACCAACAACCTTTTATCCATGAAGAAAATCATAATTCTGACATTCATTGTCATGATGGCAGGGGCTGCGACTGCACAAGAAACGAAAACCCGCAGCGAAGCAACAAACTATGTGGGACTCCGATACACCGGAAAAGATGCGTCTCTCGCCATCTATAATTTCGAACTGACCTACGAGCACCTATTTGCCAGCAAGTTGGGCTTAGGCGCAAATTTTAGGGGCGACAACCATGCGCAGAGCCTCAGCCTTATATGCAGCTATCACTACAACTTTTGGAAAGGGCTCGCCGTGGTGGGAGGTGTCGGCATAGGATGCACCCATTACACCAACAGCCAATTTTACAGCGAAGACGACCCACGCTTCTCCAACACAGTAGGAGTCGGCCTCCAATTGGAGTTGGGGGCGGAATACGACTTTGAAAAAATACCCCTGCGACTCTCGGCAAGCCTGAACGGAAGCCGAGGAATATACGCCCTCTCGCTGATTGTAGTGCCCAGCATCGGCGTCTCTTTCCGATTCTGACACCGAAGCAGAATTAAAGAGTGGCGGGTTGGGGTGGGGTTATTAACAATTTAGTAACGATTAAAAAATAAGTTGTAACGATGTTGTCGTTTTTGATGAAAACAAAACTGCCTCATTTGTACGATAGGATTGTATCATGTTATTTTTTACCGTTACTAAGGATGATAAATGCGGATGCAAATCCGCACCGACGAAGACGATTACCCGACAAGTAAAGGTATCCCGCCCTCGCTGTGAACTCGTCTGTCGAACTACACATGGTCACTATTGGATAACTGCATGGTCGTTATTGGGTCGCTTCGGGAAGCGACCCAAGCACGATTTTGTCATGCAGCAATCATCACCACAGATAGTTTCAAAAACAAGTCTTCCACGAAGGCACCTGTTCTTTGCCCCATTGTGCCAGGATTGGTCTGCCCGGAAGGCAGTACCTTATACGCCTTTTCGAGGTAGTGACTTCCAGCCACAACTCTCCCTCCCACCATACCCCCGCACTTCGTACGGGG
>JAZUIX010000149.1:0-2774 GCA_045642445.1 Bacteroidales bacterium
ATGCCTCCTAATATTAGGATTTGCAATCCACACATACCACCCATTATTTATATGGAATAATTGTCAGCGGATTGCAAATCCTTATAATAAGTTGCCTCGGATTGCAAATCCGAGGCAACGAGAACATCCCCAAGAACGGAGAACTACAGACCATAAACATCAAGACTGATGCCATTAAAGAAATCATTTTTCTCGGCTTCCGTTCCTTATTGTTTTGATTTGTAAGTAAACTGATAAATGGTGTTTTCTCCTCCTGAGGTGATTGTTTTTAATATCGGAAATCCCTCTTCGTCGTAGGTGTAGCTGCACTGGCCGCCGCCCGAGAGGAGGGTGGTCATGTTGTTCTCGCTCCAGCAGAAGGCGTAGCCAAGGAAGAGGATGCTGTTGCCCAGCACTCCTTCGAATATCATGTTGGTCACGCCCATGGTCTCCATCCCCATCGGGAAGCGCATCGGGTTGGGATGGCTGTCGTACTGCATGTTGCTGAAAAGGGGCTGGCCGTCGCAGGTGACGGTGGCGACGTTGCCGCCGACCCATTCGAAGCGGTAGGTGCTGGTCTCCACGCTGCCGTCGTCCGCAGTCTTATTGGCTTGCACGGTTGACACATGGCCGTCGTCGGTGTAGGAGTAGACCAGCTCGCACGGGACCACCTCGTCGAAGGTCTGCTGGCAGAGGTCCCCGGTGGCTCTCATCGGCAGCAGGAAGGTCTGCCGCTCCAGCCGCCCGTCGGTGCCGTAGTGGTAGTGCATCGCGCCGTCGGTGTAGGCGGTGCCCGCGCCGTCGTAGGGGTAGACCCGCGCCAGGCGTCCGCCGTCGTATTCGAGCACGGTGCGGCCGAGCGACGAGCCGTCGTACATCGTGCAACTGATTTCCCTGAGCAGATTGCCCTCCCAGGAGAAGTCGTAGGTGAGGTAGTCGAAGGTGCCCACGCTGTGGACGATGCGGGTGATTTTCTTGGCGGGCCACATTTCTTCCGTGTCCGAGCCACCGCCTTCAGTAGGAGTGTCTGCTGTCGGCGGGTCTTTCTGGCACGATCCAAGCATCATGACGAACAACGAGACGATAATTGCTCTTAACATCTGTTTCATACATAAAAACTTTCTGGCGGGTTCTATAAATTCGTTTTTGGCCTCCTAAATGGGTAGAACCCATTACCCCATCAGTCAGCCGTTACAGTTTCAGACTGCAAAATTACACATTTTTCTTTATATAGCCATCATTTTTTACATATCTTTACAAGAGGATGGCTTATATGGTTGATTATTAATAAAATAAATACATATATATTAAAAACTAGCTTTCTACTATCCATTCTGCATGATACCTTTTGATTTGGACAAGGCTAAAAGTCATCCTTAATGGCTAGTTTTTCTTTAGCATAAGCCATCTGTGCTACTATGGAATCATACTCTTTTTGATTAAGTACTTCAAAATAGTCCAACGCCTCTTTGGCCAACCTCAAATCCTCTGTATGCTGCACCAGCTCTTCTTTTTTCATTTTTGTTGTGTCTTTACTCTCTAATTCTTCTATGTATTCTTTTGCTTTAATATAGTAATGATTCCATCTATAAACAGTATCATTTGTCACTCTTCTTGTGAAGGGCAAAGGGTCACTATTAGGCATAGTGGAGAACACATGCATGAACATATATCGAAATTCGATTTGGTTCATTTTAATGCGGTATCTCCCATCCTTGCACTCGATGCTCATATTATATGTTATTTCGTTATTCAGTATACGCTGTCTGACTTTTCCAGTTGTAATTACTTTGTTTTCTGGGACGACATTAAGGGTGCATTTAAAGATGAGCTTGTAGTTAGCATCGTCTCTCATTACAATATTACCAGATTTACTAGCTGCCAGTTCAAGTGCATTTTTGTATACCGTTTCTTTTGGCAAAGAACATTCTACCACTTCTGAAAATTCAGCTTGGCCATCAGCATTGAAAGGATAAACCACCTGCGAGGTGCCAGTAAGGCTCATTGACATAAAAGCCAATGCAAAAACGAATCCGAAAAGATGTTTCATAATGCTATTTATTATTTGTTAAAAGCCTTGTCAATATACATGGAGAGTTCTCGGTCAATCGTCCGAGGCCCATAGAAATAACCTTTGACTCCTTGTCTGTGCAACTCGTCCATTGTCAATAGATCGGAATTTGTCTCTGAGACGAGTTCCATGCGAAAATATCTGTTATACTCCATTCCTTTCTTTAATTCTGCCTCATCACTCCAAAACTTCTTGTCTATTTTGGCTTTACTGGAAGGAATGTCGGTTGCAATGACATTCATCTTGTAGCGGATGCGCATTTCAGGCGTGGTGCAATAGATGTAAACAACATCGCCAACTTCGAAATTTGCCGACTGTTTCCAATCCACTTCATTGTTGTATTTCGACAAGAACTTGGCAAGGTCAAACTTGCTACTGTTAGATGGTATTATCCAATTGTTCATATCATGCAGTTTTAGGCGGGTTCTATAAATTCGTTTTTGGCCTCCTAAATGGGTAGAACCCATTACCCCATCAGTCAGCCGTTACAGTTTCAGACTTCAAAATTACACATTTTTCTTTATATAGCCATCATTTTTTACATATCTTTACAAGAGGATGGTTTATGTGGTTGATTATTAACAAAATAAATACATATTAAAAACTAGCTTTCTACTATCCATTCTGCATGATACCTTTTGATTTGGACAAGTCTGCACATGTTATACACAAGATTTGTCATCGCTATGCATGCCTTTGCTCTGACCATCCCAACACCTCTAAA
>JAZUIX010000150.1:0-21748 GCA_045642445.1 Bacteroidales bacterium
CTTTTCTGGCTTTTTTTACAAAAAAGCCAGATGTAGAGTCATTATTATAAAATCTGAATTTTTTTTTGCAAAAAAATCCAGAAAAGGAAAGCCCATATTTTTCGGCGTTTTTGTGGACGCCGAAAAACATGGGCTTGGAACTCGGGGTGGTGTTTACTTTTTGCTGCATCGGGCTGGTGATTTGTTTTAAATTTTTATTTTGCAAATTTACAAATTTATTCTGACCATGTAGGCGGAATTCCGCCTCTGAAAAAGGGCCCAAATGACCTGTTTTTGCACTATTCAACACCTTGACACCTCTACATCACAACACACAACAAATAACTGTTTTCATGATACATACACATTAAAAATAATCACACAAAAACTCTCTCAAAAGACACATGCAAAAAAATGACATTTGCAAGCAAAAAAATGACAAATGCCATTTTTTGACAATGCAAGATACGCATTTGAACAACGGTGACTGAGATTCTGAAATGTTCCTTTTACAAGTTAATTTGACCGTTTCAGTGGATTTTTTATTCATACTGACAAAATGTCAGTTTTTTTTTGTATTTTTGCAAATTGAAATGATAAACAAGGAGACCATACAACGCATCATGGATGCCACTCGTATTGAGGAGGTTATAGGTGAATTTGTATCGCTCAAGAAACGTGGTGCCAACCATATAGGTTGCTGTCCGTTCCACAACGAGAAAACACCATCCTTTTATGTCTCGCCCTCCAAAGGCATCTTCAAGTGTTTCGGCTGTGGAAAATCGGGCAACGCAGTGGGCTTTCTGATGGACCACGAGCACTACACCTATCCCGAAGCATTGCGTTATCTGGCCAACAAGTACAACATTGAGATTGAGGAAGAAAAACTCACCGACGAGCAGAAAGAGCGCCAAAACGAGCGCGACGCACTGTTTCATGTCAGCGAGTTTGCCCAAAAATATTTTGCCGACCTGCTCTATAATGACGAGATGGGACAAGCCATCGGGCTGAGCTATTTCCACAACAGGGGCCTCAGCGATGAAATCATCAAGACCTTCGGATTGGGCTACTGTCTGGACGAATGGTCCAACTTTACCGACCACGCCTTGAAAAACGGTTATTCCAACGAAGTGTTGGAGAAAACCGGCCTGACCATCTACAAAGAAGGCGGCAAGAAATACGACCGATTCCGTGGACGTGTGATGTTCCCCATCTTCAGCATTTCGGGGCGCGTGTTAGGTTTCAGCGGTCGCGTATTGAGCAAAGAAAAACAGGCCGCAAAATATGTCAACTCGCCCGACTCGGACATCTACAACAAAAGCAACATCCTCTATGGCCTTTACCAGGCAAAGAACGCCATCAGCAAAGCCGAAAAATGCTATCTGGTAGAAGGCAACGTGGACGTAGTGTCCATGCACCAGTCGGGGGTGTGCAATACGGTGGCCTCGTGCGGCACATCGCTCACCATTGAGCAGATACGCCTCATCAAGCGCTATACACCCAACGTCACAGTGCTGTACGACGGCGACAAGGCAGGCATCAAAGCCGCTTTGAGGGCTGTGAACCTGCTGTTTGAAGAGGGAATGCATGTGCGTGTGGTGCTGTTTCCCGATGGCGAGGATCCCGACAGCTATGCTCAAAAATACGGTTCCACACAGCTGCAGACCTATCTGCATGACCACGAGGAGAACTTTGTGAAGTTCAAAACCCGCGTGTTGCTTGAAGATATTCAGAACGACCCCATCCGCAAAGCCGAGGTGCTGAAAGAGATAGTCAACACCATCGCGCTGGTACCCGACATGATAGAGCGGCAGGAATATGTGGCGCAAACAGCCTTCAAACTGAAAATGCCCGAGCAGGTATTGGCGCAGGAACTGGCCAGAACCATGAGCTCTAATACGCTGAAGGCATGGAAAGAAGAAGCCAAACAGCAACAGCAAGCCAACCCCACAGGACAACAGGCTCAGGCGCCTGAAGCGGACTATGTGCCCGAGGAGATTGGTCCCACACCCATCGCCCCTCCGCAAATACTGCCCAATGAACATCCCGCAGAATACCAAGAGAAGCAACTGATAAGCCTCCTTGTGAGATTTGGCAGTAAAGAACTGCCCCAAGAACTCTTGGACGACAGCGACAACAAAGTGCTGGTAAACTGCTCTGTTGCCGACATCATCGTGAGCGAAATCACTGGAGACGAGCTCACTTTTGACAATCCTACCTACCAAAAGATTTTCGACCTGTACAAAGAAGCCATCACCAACAATACCAACCTTCCTGATGCCAACTTCTTTGCCATGCACGAAGACCAAACAATACACAACACAGCCCTCTCGCTGATGATGGACACCCACTCGGTCAGCAAAGAATGGCGAAAACGGTATTCTATCATCGTGCCCTCCATCGAAGACCACCTCCAGACCGACATGGAGGAATCCATACTGTCTTTCAAACAAAAAAAATTAGACAAACTTCTTGAAAACAACGCATTCCAATTGAGAGAATGCACCAACGACGACGACAGCATCATACTCATGTCCGAGCGCAATCAGTTGATAGAGCTGCGACAAAAAGTGTGCGAACAACTAAGAAGAATAGTCATTTAAGTATTCATAATGGATATGGACATATCGACATTAAAACTGAGATACGGCATCATTGGCAATGACCCCAAGTTGTTGCTGGCATTGAACAAAGCCATCCAAGTGGCTCCGACAGACCTGAGCATACTCATCAATGGTGAGAGCGGCGTGGGTAAAGACGTTTTCTCGCGAATCATACACGAGAACAGTCTCCGAAAGCACGTCAAACAGGGCAACGGACTCATCTCTGTCAACTGTGGCGCCATTCCCGAAGGCACAATCGAAAGCGAACTCTTCGGTCATGTAAAAGGAGCTTTTACGGGTGCCGACAAAAATCGCAAAGGATACTTTGAAGAAGCCGATGGTGGCACCATCTTCCTCGATGAAATCGGCGAACTGCCACTATCCATGCAGGTCAAACTACTGCGTGTGCTTGAAAATGGCGAAATCATCCCCGTAGGTTCTTCTACAGCACTAAAGGTGAACGTGCGCATTGTTGCCGCCACCAACATCGACCTTGTGGCCGCCGTGCGCAACGGCCATTTCAGAGAAGACCTCTACTACCGTCTGCAACAGATATCCATATATATTCCCCCGCTGCGCGAACGCAAAGAAGACATCCCCTTGCTCTTTAGGAAATTTTCTTCCGACGTGGCCGAGAAATACCACATGCCCCCCATCATGCTGTCGGAAGACGCACGAGAATACCTGATGCACTATCCTTGGTACGGCAACATTCGCGAACTGAAGAATGTGACAGAACAGATATCGGTAGTGGAAACCGAACGCAACATCACCCGCAACATTCTGGAAAACTATCTCAATTATGTGCCTGAAGAGAAAATGCCGACCCTCGTAGGCGGCCATTTTAATGGCAATGGAGGCTCCACATCCATCACCGATAGGGAATTATTGCTCAAAGCATTGTCTATGGGACAAATGATTAGCGAGATGCGCAACGAGATCAACGACCTCAGACAAGCTGTGGCACAATTGGCACAAGGTTCTCCTCTCAGCACTGTCTCCCAACCTCAACCCGAACACATCAACTATCCCTATATCGAGCAGACCCACCCTCAACAAGAGTCCGCTTTCCACGTCATCAGTCCGACCAACGACGAGGCTCAACCCGAAGACGATTTTCAGGATTCCGAAGTGGTTGAAGACGAACCTCTGGCCTTGGAAGACCGTGAAAAAAGGGCCATCATCCTCGCATTACAACGACATGGAGGCAAACGGACTCCTGCCGCCATGGAGTTGCACATCAGCGAACGCACCCTATACCGCAAAATCAAAGAGTACGATATTGAGTTGTGAGTTGTGAAATGTGAATAGTGAATGGGGAAAAGTTACCTTTTTATTTTCAATTCTAATTTTTGAATACTAACGATTTACATATCACCCTACCGACTTCTAAAAGTCTGAGCAACCGATGGCTGGTGTTAAACCATCTCTTAGGCGGACCGTTTGTATTGCACAATTTGTCGAAAGCGGATGACACCGTGTTACTTCAATCACTTCTCGACCAACTTCAACACAAAAACGGCACCGTGTTCTATTGTGGCAATGCCGGCACCGTGGCGCGTTTCATGCTGGCCATATTGGCCATCACCCCCGGTCAATGGTTAATCACCGGAGACAATCGACTTAAAGCCCGTCCCATAGCACCGCTTGTCGATTCTTTACGCAACATGGGTTGCAAAATTGAATATACCGAAAAAGAAAACCATCTGCCCGTATCCATCATCGGGTCGGTGCCTCAACGAAAAATGGCAGAGGTGGACCCATCGGCAAGCAGCCAGTTTGTTTCAGCACTTCTTTTGATTGGCACAGTGTTGCCCAATGGCATTACGGTGACACTCACCGACCGAGCTTCATCTCGTCCCTATATTGAGATGACCCTCAGTGTACTCAAACAAGCCGGTTTCGACACCTATACCAGCAGCAACAACCGCGTATACCGTGTTGGGAACCGTATCCCTACACTTCAAACGCGGAACAGAGTCATCAATATTGAGCAAGACTGGTCTTCGGCATCATACGTCTACGCTGCAGCCGCCCTATTACCCAACATAAGATTCCGAATGCAAGGGTTATCTATCACCAATTCAATACAAGGCGACAAAGTAGTTGCAGACATTTTCAAACAGCTCGGGGTATCCACCAAAGAGGTGCGTTCGCCCTACCGCAAAGAGGTGCGTTCCGTCATAATAGAAGGCACGGGACGTTTTGAAAAAAATCTCGAATACAACTTTATTGACTGCCCAGACCTACTGCCCGCTGTTTTAGTCACTTGTGCCGCTTTGGGAGTGAAAGCAAAACTCAAAGGTGTGAAAAATCTTCGTATTAAAGAGTCGGACCGGCTGAAAGCACTGCAGACCGAACTGGGCAAAATGAATGGCAAAATGACTTTCACCTCTACCGAAGCCCGCATAACCCCCTCCGAGCTACGTCCGTCAGAAACCGTATGCACTTACAACGACCATCGTATAGCCATGTCGTTTGGTATACTCTCCCTCAAATTTCCCGAGATAGTCATCGATGCGCCCGAACAAGTGAGCAAATCTTTTCCCGACTTCTGGGAACAAATCACACAAATCCGTAAAGAATCAGCCCGACAACACCCGAACAAAGAATCAGCATTATAGGGCTCTTCTTTTTCATCGACAGCACAAAAACCACAACAAAAATAGCCACACTTGCCACAAACTGAAGGTTCCACCCCGGCATTCCAAAACTCTCAACCGAAAGCAGCTGTAAAGCTGCTGCCGCTATCAATCCTACAACAGCCATTCTTAACACCCGGAACATTCCTACCACACGTTTGTTGTTGCCAAAATGGCGCATAAATCTGACAGCCAAAACCATCAATACGACAGGGAGCAAAACCACTGCAAATGACGCCAACAGTGAGCCACAAACAGCCCAAGAAGTGCCATAACCCGCATTCAACACCGCCGTGTAACCTGTATAGGTGGCAGTATTGATGCCAATAGGGCCCGGTGTCATTTGACTGATGGCCAACACATCTGTAAACTCTTGTGAAGTAAGCCAATGATGATTCACAGTCATCTCATTTTGAATAAGAGCAACCATGGAATACCCGCCCCCAAACGTAAAGAGGCCTATTTTCAAAAACGTCCAAAATAATTCTGCGAAAATCATCTGTCTCAATTATCAAAAAAAGAATAGATGAACCCCAGCAAAGCTGCTGCCAAAATAACAAAAATTGGATTCACATCAAACAACCATATCAACAAAGCTGAAACCACAGGTATCCACACTGTCCGCCATCCAAGTTTGGCAGATTTTGCCAAATTGAACACAGGAGCCGCAATCAATGCCACAACGGCAGGTCTCACCCCCATAAAAAAATGTTCCACAAACTCGTTTCCACGAAACTGACGGAAAAACATTGCCAACAAAATTATGAAGATAATCGGCATAATGATGTTGCCCACAATTGCCGACAAAGCCCCCATAAACCCCAACAACCTATAGCCCACTCCTGTAGCCATATTGACCGCCAAAACGCCTGGCATAGACTGAGATAAAGCCAATTGGTCAAGAAACTCTTCACGGCTCATCCAACCTTTTTTATCCACCAGCTCCCGCTCCATCAGCGGCACCATGGCATAGCCTCCGCCAATAGTAAAAGTACCTATTTTAAAAAAAGTCCAAAAAAGTTCACAATATTTTACCATCACCTACGTTATATTTAATCTTAATAACGTCAAAAACGCATAAATTATTGTTTTAAAAATATGATTCTATTAGCTATCTCCAAAGGAATGAAGACAATCATCATGATTGTTGCCATGATTGTAGTGTTTTATCTTTTCCTCATCCGCCCTCAGAACCAGGAGGCCAAAAAGGAGGCCGAATACCGCGACAGTCTGAAATCCGGTGACAAAGTGATGACTGCCACGGGCATCCATGGCACCATTGCCAGCACTGGTGCGGGTTTCGTAATGCTTGAGATTGCCCCCAACACCCAAATCAAAGTGGCAAAATCAGCCATCCAGCCTATTCCAACCGTCCAAAAAAAGAAATAATGTATATTTTATATGCCAAGAAGTGTCGATATTGATAATTTTTGGCATAGAACTTGCAGAGGTATAGTCGTATTCACGGCTAACTATATATTTTTGGTACAACCACTTAAATCGTGCAAATATAAAGTAATTATTAATATGAAAAAAATTCTTACACTCGTATTCTGCCTGTCATCCCTGAGTCTGGTGGCTCAGGCGCAACAAGAGAATACGCTCCGACTCTCCCTTGAACAAGCCCAGCAGTACGCCATCGAGCACAACTACACCATGCAGAATGCTTCGCTCGACGTGCAGAAGGCCGAGGCTTCGCGGTGGCAGACGCTCTCCACCATGCTTCCCCAAGTCAAAGCAGGCTTTGATTATCAAAACATGTGCGGCTACGAGATGAACCTCGGAGGCCGAGGCGGCTCCTCCATCAGTTCCATGCTGCCCGACACCATCATCGTTGGCGGCATTCCTCTACACATCGAGATTCCCGAAAGCAATACTGGCAGCAGTGCTTCCAGCGGCTCCATTCCTATGAACCCCAGCGGTACTTTCAGCATCACAGCCTCTATCGCACTCACAGGCGCACAAATTGTCGGCACCATGCTGAACAATATTGCCATCGATATGGCCAACATCACCCACCAACAGACCATCCAATCCACCAAAGCCAACGTCAAAACCGTCTACACCTCCATTCTCGTTATGGAACAAACCGTGGGACTGCTTGACTCCAGCCTGGCCAACATGATGCAGTTGCTTGCCACCACACAGGCCAGTGTGGATGCCGGTGCCGCCGAACAAATCAGTGCCGACAAACTGAATGTCCAAGTGGCCTCTTTGCGCAACAGCATCAACACCACCAAACGCACGTTGAAGATGCTCTACAACTCGTTGATTCTTCAACTCGGAGCAGATGTCAACACCCAGTTAGTCCTCACCACTACCGTCGACGAAGTGGTCAATGTTGAGAAGGCCGGAGGCCTTACCTTGGGCGGTTTCAACATCGAGAACAACTACAACTACCAGCTCTTGAAACAAAGCGAACGGGTTGCCAAACAGCAGGTCACCATGGCTTGGATGGACTGCGCTCCTACCCTCTCGGCTTACTACCAGTACAGCAACAAGACCTATTTCGGCAAGGATGCAGGTTTCAACATGACCCCCCCGAATATGATTGGTGCCAGCGTGAGCCTCCCCATTTTCCAAAGTGGTACCCGTTGGGCAAAAATCAAAGGTGCCAAGATCGATTACCAAGAGGCGCTGAACAACAAGCAACAGGCTGAGGACGGATTGCGTGTCCAGTACAATCAGTTGTGCTACGACCTCGTGTCCGCCATCGAGAGTTACCAAATCCAACAAGAGAACCTGGATGTCACCCGTCGCGTGTTCCAAAACACATCCGAGAAATACACCTATGGCCATGCCAGCAACCTTGAAGTAACAAATGCCAGCACCGACATCATCACAGCCCAAAGCAACTACATCCAGGCCGTGCTCAATGTCGTCAATGCACAAGTGGCTTTGGAAAATCTTTTAGGACTATAACACATTAGTGAATGGTGAATAGTAAAAAGTAGCAATTCGACATTTCACAATTCACATAACTCATAACACATTTCACTGTAATCAAAAAAAGCATCATAATGAACAAGTTTTTTAAGACAGCAACCATTGTTTTGGCCGTTTGCTCTTTGGCAGCATGCGGCGGCAAGAGTGCCCAAAACGAGGCCACCACAACCAAAAAAGAGGCCGAAAAAGTAAAGGTGCAGACCCTTCAGAGCGAACGCATCGCCAAAAACATTGAATTAGCCTCCACCCTTGAAGGCTATGAGACCATGAACATCTCGCCTTCCATCACAGGCCACATCGAGCACATCTATGTCGAAGTGGGTTCCCGCGTGAGCAAAGGCAGCATGCTGGTGCGCATGGATCAGACCCAGCTCAACACCACCCGTATCAACCTCAACAGCACAAAGACCGAACTCGACCGCGTGACCGCTTTGAAAGCCTCGGGCAGCGTAAGCCAGCAGGTCTACGACCAGACCAAAGCCGGCTACGACCAGCTGGTCGAGACCGAGCGTTTCCAGAATGAGAACACTTTTGTCAAGGCACAATTCTCCGGCATCATCAGCGCCAAGAATTATGAAGACGGCGAAATGTATACCGGTGCCCCTATTCTCACCCTCACCCAAATCAGCCGCCTCAAAGCCATCATCAACATTCCCGAGAGTTATTACCCCCTCGTCAAACAGGGCATGAAGATTGATGTGCGCAGCGACATCTACCCCGACAAGACCTTCCCTGCCACCATCGAGATTGTCTACCCCACCATCGACCCTGCCACCCACACCTTCCAAGCCAAACTCAACATCCCCAACAGTGGCGAGAAAATCCGCCCAGGTATGTATGTCAAGACCACCCTCGCATTGGGTGAAATGGATGCCATCGTGGTGCCTTATCAGAGTGTCTTGAAACTCACCGGCAGCAACGACCGCTATGTCTTTACCAACAAGAACGGCGAAGCCCACCGTGTGGCCGTCACCCTCGGCCAGCGTTTCGACGACCGCATCGAAATCATCCCTGTCACCCCTGGCGACTTGAAAGAGGGCGACGAACTTATCATCACCGGTCAGGCCCGCCTCGTTGACGGCTGCAAACTTGAAATAATAAAATAAACTCGGTGGATAGTGAATGGTGAATATCGGGCTGCCGCCCTGCATTTGTCAATTCACAATTCACTTATCACAACTCACAATACAGCATTACTATGGCAATCTACAAAACAGCAATCAACAAGCCCATCACCACAGGCTTGATATTTGTGGCCGTCATCGTGCTGGGTCTTTTCTCCCTCTCGCGTCTGCCTATCGACCAGATGCCTGAGATGGACCCACCCTACATCACCGTGATGACCACCTACGCAGGCGCCAACGCCAGCGAAATCGAGACAAACGTCACCAAACTCATTGAGAATGCCGTCAACTCTGTCGACGGTCTAAAAAACATCACCTCCACCTCCAAGGACAACATCTCTGTGGTGACGATGGAGTTCCAGTGGGGTCTTGACCTCGACGAGTCGCTCAACGACATCCGCAGTTATGTCGACCTCGTGTACGACAATCTGCCCGACGGTGTCTCCCGTCCCATGATTTTGAAGCTCAACAGCAACTCCCGACCCATCCTTATGTACGGCTTCACCGCCGAGGAAAGCTACCCTGGCCTGGAGCGTATCATTGAGGACAATGTCACCAACGAGCTGAAACGTGTCGACGGCATCGGCAACATCACCGTCAGCGGTGCTCCCGAGCGTTATATCTATATCGACCTCGATGCCAAACAGCTCGATGCCTACCACCTCAGTGTCGAGGCAGTAGGTTCCGCCATCAGCGCCAACAACCTCGACCTTGCTTCGGGTACCGTCAAAATGGGTAAAGAGCAGTACCAGATGCGTGTCAAAGGCGAATACGAAGAGAGTTCCGAAATCAACGACATCGTTGTGGCCACCATCGGTGGCAAGCCCATCTTTGTGCGCGACCTTGCCACCGTGCGCGACACCATCAAGGACCTCTCGCTCGATGAAAAGATCAATGGTCAGGACGGTGCTCGTCTGATGATCACCAAACAGACCGGTGCCAACACCGTGGCCATCGCCAACGACGTCAACAAGAAAATGGCTGAGATTGAGAAGAACCTGCCCCCCGACATCACCGTCACCATGATCAATGACGGATCCGAAGAAATCAAGAACGCCATCAACGGCTTGGCAGAAAGTATCTTCTACGCCCTGCTGTTCGTTGTGCTCGTGGTGTTCATCTTCTTGGGCAACTGGCGCAGCACCATCATCATCTCGCTCACCATTCCTATCTCCCTCATCACCGCATTCATCTACCTCCTCATCTCCGACAGCTCCCTGAACATCATCTCCCTGGCCTCACTCACCGTGGCCATTGGTATGGTGGTCGACGATGCCATCGTGGTGTTGGAGAACATCACCAAGCACATTGACCGTGGCGAGAATCCCCGCGAGGCGGCCATCTGTGCCACCAACGAGGTGTGGATTTCCGTTATTGCCACCACACTGGTCATCGTAGCCGTGTTCGTGCCCCTCACCATGCTGCCTGGCATGGCCGGTATCATCTTCAAAGAACTCGGCTGGATTGTCACCATCGTGGTCTGCGTGTCCACCGCCACCGCCATCACCCTCATCCCCATGCTTTCGAGCAAGATGCTCAAAGAAAAGAAATTCTATCTCACCAAAGCCGAGGAAGAAGAGGCACAGCGTGCCCACGATGCCAAACGCTTCACCTTCGACAAGACCCTCGGACGTGTGTTCAACAGCATTGAAGCCTGGTATGCCAATGTGCTGCGCTGGTGTTTGGGACACAAACGCATCACCATCCTCATCGCCTTCGCATTCTTCATTCTCTCCATGATCCCCTTTGCCGTTGGCAAAATCGGTATGGACTTCATGAAAGACCAGGACAACGGCCGCATCAGCGCCTCTATCGAACTCCAGCGAGGCACCCGTATTGAGGAAACCCTCAAAACCGCCCGTCAGATTGAAAGCGACGTTCGAGAACTTTTCGGCGACGATGTCATTGTCATCTCCACCTCGGCAGGTTCCAACGACGATGCAGGCATGGCAGCCCTCTTCAACAGCACCACCAACAACAAGATCAGCATGTCACTCCGTTGCACCAAGAAATACGACCGAGACATCACCATCTTCCAGATGCAGGAAATGCTGCGTAAGAAACTGGCCGAATACCCCGAAATCATCACCTACCGTGTCACCGAAGGCGGCATGGGCGGCGGTAGCAGCAACACCTTGAGCGTCGAGGTCTACGGCTACGATTTCAACGAGACCAACGATTTCTCGCAAGAGCTCAAACGCCGCATCCAGGAAAATGTCCCTGGTGCCCGCGACATCTATATCAGCCGCGATGAAGACCGCGCCGAGTTGAAGATTGTCTTTGACAAAGAGAAACTCGCCCGCCACGGCCTCAACAGCGCCACAGTATCCTCTTACGTCCGCTACCGTGTGAACGGCATGACCTGCGGATTCCTCAAAGAGGACGGCAACGAATACGACATTGTCTGCCGACTCAAAGAGGACTATCGCAACAGTATCTCCGACATCGAGGAGCTCTCGCTGACCACCACCACCGGTCAGACCATCAAACTGAAAGAACTCGCCACTATCGAGGAGTACTGGTGCCCGCCCACCATCGAGCGTAAAAACCGCCAGCGCTACCTCACCATGAACGTAACCCCCTACAACGCCTCCCTTGCCGATGTGGCCGAAAGCGTCCAGGCCGAACTCGACCAGATGCACATCCCTCAAGGCATCCGCGTGGCCCTGGCAGGTAGCTACGAAGACCAGCAGGAGACCTTTGGCGACATGTTCACCCTCGCCCTCCTCATCCTCATGCTCGTCTACATCGTCATGGCCTCCCAGTTCGAGTCGTTCAGCAAGCCCTTCATCATCATGATGGCCATCCCCTTCGCCCTCTCCGGCACCGTCATGGCACTGCTCCTCTCCGGACAGAGCCTCGACATGGTGGGTTCGCTCGGCGTAATATTGTTGATAGGTATCGTGGTCAAAAACGGTATTGTGCTCGTCGACTACATCAACCTTATGCGTGAGCGTGGCATCGAGCTCTACGAAGCCATCGCCCTCTCGGGCCAGAGCCGTCTGCGTCCCGTTATGATGACAGCCCTCACCACCATCCTCGGTATGATACCTATGGCCACCAGCAAATCGGAAGGCTCCGAGTTGTGGACCACCATGGGCATCGTCGTCATCGGAGGTCTGCTTGTCTCCACCGTTGTCACCCTCATCGTCGTGCCCGTGCTGTACGGCATCATGGAGCGCAAGGGCGAGCAGGAGAAACAGGCCAAACGTCGTGAAAAATTCGTCTTCATGAACATCAATCTGGACGAAAAAGAATAATAATTATGTGACTTGTGATTTGTGACTGGTGACTGGGAGGGCGGTAGCCACCTAATCACAAGTCACTAATCACAAGTCACTAATCACTAAAAAAGAACATTTACCTCTATGAAAAGTGTATTGATAGTATTCAATCAGGCCAACACCGAACGTGTTGAATATATGCTTGACGAACTCGGCATCCGTGGGTTCACCTTTTGGGAGAACGTGCAAGGACGAGGCCATATCAACGGCGACCCGCACCGTGGCACCCACACCTGGCCCGAGATGAACAACGCCGTGATGACCGTCGTTGAAGACGACAAAGTCGAAGACCTTCTCCTCACCGTGCGCAAACTCGACAAACGCAACGAGGAAGTCGGTGTCCGAGCCTTTGTTTGGAATATTGAGAAGATGGTTTAGGCCATCTTCTTCTCTTTTATAGCAAAAATAATAACTAATAAAAGTATTAAAAAATCATAAATCTCACATCCAAAAACTCTTCAATCCAAAAAAAGTTCGTAATTTTGCAAAAAATTTCACCAACCCTCCTTATACACAAAATATGTATAGGGGGGGGTAATTTAATAATAAACGAACAATTACAATATAATAATTTTTAAAAATATCAAACAATCATGAAAAAAGAGTACCAATCCCCCACGTTGAAAGTGGTGGAGTTCAAAGTTGAGCGAGGTTTCCAAGCCTCCGGATTCCAGGGAAACACAAGTACCGCCGATCCCAACATTATGAATTTTGAAATGGAATTCGATGCCAACGGCCCCCGCAACGAGGCCTACGACTTCGACAACGGTACCACATTTTGGAACTAAACAAGGAGGACGCAAACAATGAAGAAAATTCTATTGCCCATCTGCGCCATGCTGCTCTGCATGACCGCCTGCAAAAAAGACAACGACGGAATCCTCCGTCTTGAGATCGAACAATACACCAGCGACTCTAAAGCACATCTCGACCAAAACTACGCCGTATGGGACAGCCACGACCAAGTAAAATTGAACGGCACCAACTACGACGTAATAGTCAGTGGCAACACAGCCACTATTTCTGGTGTTTCCTCGAGCAATACTTATCAAGCCATCTATCCCGCCAAATGGGTCACTGCAAGCAACACCATCACTTACCCCGCCACGCAGACCTATCGCGAGAATAGCAACGGCAAACAAATCATCGACGCCCCCATGGGTGCCTTCGCTCAAGCCTCTGACGGATCTGCTGTGCTGAAGTTCCACAACCTCGGTTCCATCCTTGCCGTGAATGTCACAGGTGTATCAAGAGTGTGGAAAATCGAAGTCACTTCTGCCACTTCGAACAACATCAATGGCGACTACGCTTTTCATCATGGAAGTAGACGTAATCCCAACACCCCCTACATAGATGCATCACTTTCATCCTCTAACCATGGTACCACCACCACCACCCTCATCTGCGATGGCGTGGCTGTTCCTGCCGATGGCAAAACTTTCTACATCGCCATGCCCCCAATTAGCGCCCAACTCACCATCAAGGTTTACGACGATTCCTACTGTTACTCACTTTCTCAGGAAAGTACACACACCCTTGAAGCCAACCACGGCTACAATGCGCCTTTCAATGCCGCTGAATGTATCAGCAATCGTGTGCAGTATGCTCCGCTGCCCAACCAGATTTGGTACACTACAAATGAAGAGTTTTATTTATGTTTCTTCTTTATGGAATCCGAACCTGATATAATTTCCGAAAATGAACATTTTGTCGCCACTTTTAGGAACACAATTACCAGCATCCCCGAAAATGCTTTTAATAATGGAATAACATCCGTAACCCTTCCTGCCAGCGTTGTTGTCCTCAAAAATCACTCGTTTCAAGATTGCGAGTCATTAACATCCATTACAATGCCAGGTGTTACTGTAATTGGTTCAGGAGCATTCGATTATTGTTCATTAGACTCTCTCTATTTGCCAAAAGTAGATACTTTAAAGGTAGGTTCTTTCTATCACACATCCCTACGTGCTGTATATTTGCCCAAAGTCCGCGACATTCAGAACTACGCTTTCAGAGATTGCTCCCATCTTGCCCACATATATTGCAAACAAACCGTTGCTCCCACAATTGCTGAAGCAGAAAATAATCCAAATAATTTAGATGTATTTTCAATACCGACCACCGCTGTTCTCCACCTTCCTCACGGCTGTACCACAACATGGGCATACAATGGGACCACCATTCATGAGGGTTGGCCAGGACAGTACGCCTACGACCTCTAATCTCGCAAATCAAAGACTTTTTTATAAGGAGCCCACATGTCGAGGCTCCTTTTTTGCAATTATGGTATCATGACACTCGTTGACCAAACGGGCAGGTAGCGGCCTCGTGGCGGGGACTTAACGGGGTAAACCCCGATAAAACCCCGTTAAGACCCCGATAAGAGAGCGAGCCATCCACCTGCAGAGGGCATGTGGAACCTAATTCGTGATAATGATTTTAATTCGTTTGTTTCGTTCGTTTCATTCGTTTGACATCATATAACACACTGATATAAAATTATCTATAACAAAAAACAATTCAAATAAAAGTTTACAAAAAAGTACAAAAAATCACTCATAACAAATTGATTCTACAACAGATACAGCATGCGAAACGAATGAATGCGAATGAAACGAACGAACAAATGGCAAAAAAAGCAATTTTCGCCCCTTATATAATAAAATGCAAAAAGTAACGTTATACTATTATGCGAAAAATAATCCTGTTTGTTGTTTTTGCCGTCGTGACGTTGGCGGCAGCCTATGCACAAGAAGACCTCTCTACCGAGCAATTGGTGGCCAAGGGACGCAATGCCGAGCACCTGGGGCTGACAGAACTTGCCGAGAAATACTATCGACAGGCTTTGGGCACAGCCGAAGGCGACCCTACGGGGACAGCCCAGCAGTTGCTTGGCATGCTGCTGGAGCAGAAGGAATACTATGCCGAGGCGGCAGCCCTGTTGGCACAGAGCAGCACCTCGGAGGCCCAGGCCCATCAGGCCCTCTGCCTCATTCAAATGCACATGCTGGACAGTGCTGCCCACTGTGCCCAAAGGGCTATCGAGATGGATACCGCCTCGGCGCTGGCTATGACGGTGATGGCATACGTTGAAACGGAACGCGACAAGCATATCAACGCCATCGCGTGGGCCAACCGAGCCCTGAAAGCCAACCCGAAATATGCCCGGGGCGAGAATGTGATGGGGTATATACAGTACCGCAAAGGCAACGAGACGGAGGCTATGCGGCATTTCAAAAAGGCCATTCAGCTGGACAGCACCCTCGCCGACGCCTACTATAATCTTGGCACCCTCTATTGTATGCGCAACAGTCAGGAGTCGGCTATCAAACTGCTCAAACAGGGATTGCGACGCAACCCGCGCAACATCAGGTTGTTCACCGCTTTGGCCTACGGCTACCGTTTGAGAGGCGACGACCCCAAGGCTATGCAATGTTATGAGCAGATACTGGAATACGATAGTCTCCACACCCCTACAATCAACCGTATCGGCACCCTGTATTGCAAACAGGGTCACTATGATCGGGCCATAGCCTGCCACCAACGGGCATTGAAGATTAACCCCAAGGACGCCACCGCATGGAAGTATATCGGCAAGGCCTACCTCGACTGGGGTCAACTGGACAAAGCCACACAAAGTTTCATCCGCGCCACAGGCCTCAGCGACACCGATCCCGAGACCTATATGTACCTGGCCCAGCTGTACGGAAAGCAGAAAAAAGGGGAAAGAAAACAGCAGTCAGCCTATAAAAAAGCCGCCAGATTGGGCGACAAGGAGGCTCAGGCATGGCTAATAAAGAACGGATTGACATGGTAAAAGACATTTTTTTTGATTTTTTTTTGCATAGTCCAAAAAAATTTTGTTACTTTGCAAAAAATTTCACGCGTACAATAAATAATATATATTAAGGTGAACTGTGATCTGTGAATTGTGAACTGTGAACTGAAATTGAGAATAATAAAAATAATATAAACTGATGAAAAATCTTGTCATTGTTGAGTCTCCGGCCAAAGCCAAGACCATTGAGAAATTTCTTGGCAAAGATTACGTCGTAAAGTCCAGTTATGGTCATATACGCGACTTGGCTAAGAAGGAAATGAGTATCGATATTGAGAACCAGTACGAACCGGAATACCAGATAACCGAGGACAAGCACAAACTTGTTTCGGAATTGAAAAAAGCTGTCAAGGAGGCCGACCAGGTTTGGCTGGCATCCGATGAGGACCGCGAGGGAGAAGCTATCGCCTGGCATTTGCAGGAGACGCTGAAACTCGATGCGGACACCACCAAACGTATAGTCTTTAACGAAATCACCAAGAACGCCATCCTTCATGCCATCGAGAATCCTCGCAGCATAGACATGAACCTTGTGGATGCCCAGCAGGCCCGCCGAGTGCTGGACCGCCTGGTGGGTTATGAGATCAGCCCCATATTGTGGTCGAAAATCAAGCCCGCCCTCAGCGCTGGCCGTGTGCAGAGTGTGGCAGTTCGCCTCATTGTAGAACGCGAAGAGGAAATCAAAGACTTCGTCAGCCAGAGCTTCTATCGTCTGACCGCCCAGTTCCGCCCCACCAATGGACGCACACAGGTGTTGGCCGAACTCAGCCGCCGTTTCAACACCCAGGAGGATGCCTTGGAGTTCCTCAAGGGGCTCATAGGTTGCTCCTTCAAGGTGCAGACCATCGACACCAAGCCCGCCAAGCGCACCCCCGCACCTCCCTTTACCACATCGACCCTCCAGCAAGAGGCCAGCCGCAAACTCGGTTTCAGCGTGGCCCGCACCATGCAGATTGCCCAGCAGCTGTATGAAAGCGGATTCATCACCTATATGCGTACCGACAGTGTGAACCTCTCTGAACTTGCCTTGGGCATGGCCAAAGATGAGATCACCAAACTGTACGGCGAAAACTACGTCAAGACCCGTCGTTATCAGACCAAGACCAAAGGCGCACAAGAGGCCCACGAGGCTATCCGCCCCACCTATATGGAAAACCACACCATCAATGCCGACACCGCCCAACGCCGTCTCTATGAACTTATCTGGAAACGTGTCATTGCCTCTCAGATGTCGGATGCAGAGATTGAAAAGACCCTCGTGGAAATCAACATCAGCGGTCATGAGGACAAATTCCTCTGCCAGGGCGAACAGGTCCGTTTCGACGGATTCTTGAAAGTGTATATGGAGTCGACCGACGACGAGCCCGAAGAGGCCATAGGCAGCGGACGCTCGCTCCCCAAACTTATTGAAGGCATGCAGCTCACCCTCGAAAGCGCCGAAGCCGCCGAGCACCACACCCAGCACGCTCCCCGCTACACCGAGGCCAGCCTCGTCAAAAAGCTTGAAGACCTCGGCATCGGCCGTCCTTCGACCTACGCCCCCACCATCAGCACCATCCTCAAACGCGAATATGTCATCAAAGAAGACAGAGACCCGCAGACAGTGGAATGCAAGGCCATGATTCTTAAAGACGGATCTATCAGCACAGAGAACCGTACAGAAAAGACAGGTGCTGAAAAAGGCAAACTGTTCCCCACCGACATTGGCAGTGTGGTCAACGCCTTCCTGATGGAGCATTTTACCGACATTATCGACTTCAACTTTACCGCCACAGTCGAAAAAGATTTCGACGACATTGCCGCAGGCAAAAAGCAGTGGCGCAGAGTCATCGACAAATTCTATGTCCCCTTCCACAAAAACATCCGTCAGACCCAGCAGAACAGCCACCGCACCAGCGGCAGCCGTCTCATCGGTACCGACCCCAAGACCGGCAAGAACCTCTACGCCAAGATTGGCCGCTACGGCACCCTTGTACAGTTAGGCGACACCTCGAACGAAGAAAAGCCCAAATTTGCCAGCATGAAGAAGGGCCAGAGCATCGACACCATCACCGTGGAAGAGGCCCTCGCATTGTTCGAGCTACCCCGCAACGTGGGACAGTTTGAAGACCACGACGTGATTGTAAGTATTGGAAAATTCGGTCCCTACGTCCGTCTCGACAACAAATTCTACTCACTTTCCAAGAACGACGACCCCTACGAGGTTGACTTGGAGCGTTGCATAGAGATAATCAAGAACAAGCGCATTGCCGAGGCCGAGAAAGACCGTCTTCGCGAACTGTATCCGCACGAAATCGGCATACACGAAGACGAGGTGGTGAGCTCCAACATCGGACGTTACGGTCCCTACCTGACTTACCGCAACGAGAATTTCAGACTGTCGAAAGATGCCAATCCATTAGAGATGACCATTGAAGAGGCTATCGCTATCATCAACAACGCCAATGTCAAAAAGCCCCGCGGACGCAAAAAGAAAAGCGAGTGACCCTCAGCATCATCATAGTCAACTATAACGTCAAGTATTTCCTCGAGCAATGTTTGGAGTCGGTTTTCAACTCCGACCTCCTACTCGAGGAAAGCGTTGATGGAGTGTCAGGACCTCAGAACTCCGAGACATCGAAACTTCCAATAGATTTGGAAGTGTATGTTGTTGACAACGCATCGGTGGACGGTTCGGTGGAGATGGTGGCAGAGAAATTTCCGCAAGTACACCTCATTGCCAACAGCGACAATCCTGGTTTCGCCACAGCCAATAACCAGGCGTTGCGGCAATGTACGGGTGACCTGATGCTGCTGCTCAACCCCGACACAGTTGTGGAACGCGACACTTTTCGCAAATGTGTGGAGTTTTTCAATGCCCATCCCGATTGTGGCGGCCTCGGCGTGAAGATGATTAACGGCGAAGGCAAGTTTCTCAAAGAGAGCAAACGTGGTTTCCCCACCCCTGCTGCATCATTCTATAAAATCAGCGGGCTCATCCGGCTTTTCCCACATCATCCCAAAATCGCCGCCTACTATATGGGGCATTTGGACGAAGACGAGACCAACCCGATAGACATCCTGCCAGGGGCATACCTGATGATCAGCCGTGAGGCGCTCGACAAAGTAGGCCTGTTGGACGAGTCGTACTTTATGTACGGCGAGGACATCGATTTTTCCTGGCGTATCAAACTGGCAGGCTATCAGAACTATTACCTGCCTTCGGCCCGTATCATACACTACAAAGGAGAGAGCACCAAGCGTGGCAGTATGAACTATGTCTACACGTTCTACAATGCCATGTCCATCTTTGTCAAGAGATATTTTTCGGATGGCAATGCCCGACTTTTCAACTTCTTGCTGAACATGGCCATTTGGGCCAGGGCCAGTTTTTCGTTTGTCAAACGACTGATCCAAGCCATCGCCCTGCCTGTGGCCGATTTTGTTATCGCCTTTGGCGGTTTCATCGCAATAAAATACTTTTGGGCCACCTATTGGGCAGGGGAAATCAACTATTACCCTGCTGAATACACATTTGTTGTCATTCCACTGTACATACTCATCCTTATGCTTGTAAGCTGGCTTTATGGAGGATACGAGAAACCCATCAAACTTTCGCGTATCATCAAGGGTATGACGGTCGGCAGCCTGATATTGCTCATCTTCTATTCGCTCCTCAACGAAACACAGCGTTATTCCCGAGCCTTACTACTTTTGGGATGCGGCTGGACCCTCCTCTCCACGCTGGGCATAAGAGAATTGCTCAGCATGCTACGTGTTACAGGCTTTGACCTTCGTCAGCACCGCAGCCACACAGCCATCGTAATCGGCAGTCCTGAAGAGTCTGAGCGAGTCAAAACACTTTATTCCACCCTTGACGATGCCAACATCGAAACCATTCACGACACAGGCATCGATAGCCACAAACTCAACGACGCCATCAATGTCTACAAAGCCGACGAGATAATATTTTGCAGCAAGGACATCTCCATTAGGCAGATTATCGACACCACCACGGCGCTGAGCCATCTTCCTGGCCGGCGCACCCAAGTGGATTTCAAAATCGTGCCTGGCGAATCGGATTTTGTTATCGGCAGCAACAGCATCAGCAGTGCCGAGGACCTTTACACAGAGGAACTTCACACCATTGCCAACCCTGTCACGCTTCGCAACAAACGGCTATTCGACTTCTTCTCGGCGTTATTGATGATTTTGCTGTCCCCGATCCTCTTTTGGTTTCAAAAAAGCAAACGTACATTCTACCCCCATTGTTGGCAGGTGCTTATCGGGCAGAAGAGCTGGGTGGGTACCGACGGAAAATCGGTCTTCGGACCAGAACATGCCATTCCGCACCGTGCATCAAAACTCAGCCCAGAGCTCAAAGAACGTCTGAACCTGCGATACCTCCGCAACTACCGCCTATCTACCGACATCCAAATATTTATCAAAAATTGCTTTAGTATATGATGAAACGTATTTGTCCCACAATCATTGTGGTATTCTTCATGTTCTTCAACCCTATCAGGCTTGAGGCGCAACGCATCAATGTTTACGCCTCTGCCGGCACCATCACGTCGCAGATAGATGGCGACGAACTCAAAGGTTTCGGCCACTGGGGATTCTTAGGAGGCGTCGGTGCCATGGTGGCGCTCGACGATAATGACCGATGGTCGCTCTCTCTCGAATCCACCTATAGCGGTCGCGGAGTCCGCAACACAAGCAACAACGTGCAGAACCCCTACAATATCGACCTCAACCTCCACTATGTCGACATCCCTCTGGCTGTGTATTTCAAAGACCCCTACGGCGGCATCAACATCGGCATAGGCCTTATGTACAGCCGGCTCCTATCACAGCCTCACGGCACCATATCCTATCGCCCCACCTACTTTGTCCCCGACACCACCGATATGTCGTTCCTTAAAAACGACCTCTCCCCTGTTATTGAGTTACGTTTTACTATTTGGGAAAAGCTCCAATTCAGCGCCCGTTATCAGTTCTCTGTCATCCCTATCAAAAAAGATTGGCATTTTTTAGAAAAAATAGATGCGGAAAACGATAAAGTTTGGTCAAACGACTGCTTCAGTTCCGCTGCCACTTTCCGACTGATATGGCAATTCGGCGACAACAGCCAATCGCACCGCAAAAGCAGCTATAAGAAATCGCACAAACGTCGTCGCTGACAACATTCTTCAAAGCAGAGGAAGTTTTAAAGGTGGGTTCTATAAATTCAACGTATGAAGATAATGAAAAATAAAATACTTTTCTGCGATTTCGGGCGTTTTCCGGCATCTTGCTGTTTATCACTTTTTGTTCACCGCTCGATTTCGCTTCGCTTATCGTCCTACGGAAC
>JAZUIX010000151.1:0-3074 GCA_045642445.1 Bacteroidales bacterium
ATTGTAGCCCTGCTGGCACTTGTCGAGACCCTCGTTCTCTTCTGTGTCTTCCAGTGGCGATACATCTTCCCCTCCCACGAGGTCAGCGAGATATACACCCGCTATGAAAATACGGATGGAATTGGTGTCTCATTCATCAAGGACTTCCGCGTCAACGACTCCGTCTTCATCGATGTCACACTCCTCGAAGCCAAGGATTCCGCCGGATGGGCTACATTGATGCACGACTTTGCCGTGCCTGACATAGACCCCAAGATACGTCAGCACATATATAATAAGAAGGAACTGGTTTTCTCTCAAACCCTTACCCCAAGCCACTACCCGATAAGCATCCCCTCGGACACGATATTGTTTGACGTACTTGCCATTTCATACTATGCGCACACACTTACCATATTCCATGCCAAGGACGAAAGCGATGTACTATCGACACTTCATCGCAACTATAAAGAATCAATTATCATTAAATAATAATTATCATGAGGAAAACATTTACCACCATCGCACTCATCGCAGTGCTCGCATCCATGGCCGTCAGCTGCCAGAAAGAAACCATCATCAACCAACCCGCCATCGTCTCAGAATCCTGCGCCACCTACACGGTGCAGTACACCATCGACGGCGTGTCACGCACCGTCACCCTCATTGGCGAAGACACCTGGCACGATTTCCTATCCCACATGTTCGCCCTGGCCGAAGAGGGCCACGTGGTCAGCTTCCGCAAAGTGGCATCCACGTCAAACACCGCTGCCACCAAAGAGACTGTCACCCACACCACCGATAGTAAGGACGAGGCCTTCGCCTGGGCAGACAAGATGTATTACGCTGGATATGCTGTAACAATTGAATACGACAAAGAGAAGAAAATTTACATCTGCTATGCAATTAAGTAAACCTCATTCAACACGCTTACGAATCATCCAGATATCATAAAAATATGAATATAAAAAAAACAATATGGATAGCAGCCCTTATGGCTCTATTCCCGTTCTTCCTCCACGCTCAAGGACATTTCGACTGGGTGAAAAGCTACTTCGGTCCCGACCATCAAGGCGGTGGTGCTGCCAACGAAATATTCGGTTCGGTGCAGGACCACGATGGGAATGTTTATATCCTCGGCCAGTTCATTGGTGGTGCCAAATGGGTCGATGGTACGGACATACTGCCTTTCTCGGCACATCGCAACCGATGTGCCATCATAGCCAAGTTCACTCCCCAAGGAGAAATGGTATGGCACAAGGAACTCTATTCCAGCTATACCGACATTGAAGCATACACAATAAGGATGGTGGGCGATACTGCGCTGATGTTGTATGCGTGGTTTATGTTCCCCTTTGATTATGACTTCGTGATCGAAAAGAATGAATTGTACTACTTTGACACACTCCTTACCACTTCCGAACGTTTTCCAAAGTCGCCCGACAGCCTTCAGACCCCCAATCTTTACTATAGCCTTATCACATTGGGACTTGAGAATGGTAATATCATCGAAGAGCATTTCTTGACATTGAACTATGTCAAAAATGATGGTTCGATGCTGAGAGATAAATATTATGGCTACTTATCGACAAACCGTGGGATACGGGTTTCCTTCAATGTTGACAACGAGGGGAACATCTTGCTGGCACGACATACAAATGATTTAATGTATGAACTGTGCGACACCTGTCCTGACGGATTATACTATTGGTCACCAAATGAAGGGAACCTCAGCACAATGCGGTTAATGGTAGATGGAGCCACGAAGCAACTGGATGTTCCATTGGAACCCTCCAGTCTGTGGAACTGGCAAATCATCAAACTATCACCCCATCTGGACAGCGTGATTGCAAGCACCTATGTCTTCGATTCCACCTGGAGATATTCTCCAAATGAAAATATATCATTGATTTTACATTCTATCGACATAGATGCCAACAACAATATATATTTAATCCCGTTTCGATCACAGGATCCTCCCGACAGAATGCCTGTAAAAAATTCCGACACACTTACGATGGATTGGTACTCATGCATGATACGATATAACTCTGAATTGATACCTACTGGGCTTGTGCAAGTGACGGCTTTGCACACCCCGGAGGGATACTGTGTTGGAAGTCTAACATTTATAAACACCTACTACGATAGCGAAACCAACTCGCTGTTTTTAAACGGCACGTCGGGAAGAGACCCACAATACACCACGCTGAGTTATAACGGAGAGGCACTGAATCTTATGAACAATGCCTGCTGGCTGAGACTTAATGCAGACGACCTCAGCCTTGTCTCATACGGCAAAGCCCGCTCTGCTGGAACACGATCGTACGAAAGGACTTATCTCTACTCAGACAAATATTCGTGGTCACACAACGGCTCATTTGTGACTAAAAACAACCGCGTCTTCTGTCAAGTGGAATACCAAAGAAATATTCTTTTTGAGGACAATCAGATAAGCAACCCTTATGGTATGGGACTCTTCGTCTGGGACTATGATGGTCACGAACTCGAATACATTGACTACAACTCAAATAGTGACCACAACCAGCAAGCGTACATTTTCCTTAAAGACAGCAATTTGTTTCTTAGTGGCACACTCACCGCAAGTGCCGACTTCGGCGACTTTCATATCAACGCAGCATATAACAGCCACGCATACCTCGCCCACTATACTGACACATCCTTCATGACCCCTTACGTCTATAAAGACACCACAGGCAACGGCGGCGACACCAACGATGTGCGCATCGTCATGGCCGAGGACGGCAACGCCTTTGTGGCCTACCCCAACCCCTTCCGCCAGCGTGTGAACATCGAATACTCGGGCCAGCAGCCCATCACCGCCGCCTACCTCACCGACATCATGGGCCGCACCGAGCAGGTTGAGCTGTCCGGCACCGCCCCAGGCCGCTACACCCTCGACCCCACAGCCCGCCCCCAGGCCGCCTACCTCCCCACCCTCGTGACCCAAGACGGCCCCCGCCACACCGTTAGACTCCTCAAGCAAAGCGAAGTCTTCGGGAGATAAAAAAATGATATCCACTCGCAATGAAAATCAGGCTTCGCTTAACGAAAATTACCGTGTGGTGTGCCTG
>JAZUIX010000152.1:0-19350 GCA_045642445.1 Bacteroidales bacterium
GTGCCTATTTTTTTAGGGGGTGCCTTTTTTCGGGTTCACATGTCTGTTTTGTGGGGCTGGCAACGGCAACGAGAGGTACAAGACTTTCGCGGGTAACGCGGAAATACGGGCGTTTTATGGCGTTTTTCTCCGTTACTCACCCTTTTAATTACCCCTTGTTGCCACGTTGACACCTTGTTATAAAAGTCTGAAATCCCTTGATATTACTGTGTTTATCGGTGTTTTAAGGGTGGCAACAGGTGGCAACAAAGTCAATTTCTTGTTGCCACCCCCCTCGTTGACACCTGTTGCCACCCTGTTGCCTCTAAAAATGCAAAGAGAAAAGACCCCGCAGTTCACGTGCTGCGGGGCCTCTTTTGGCTTGTAAGATTTTATTTCTTTTTACAATTATTTATGTGTAAAACATCTTTTACATTGTGTGGGGGTTTGGGCGTTTTGGTGTTGAGCCCATCGATGTGAATATTCAGACTTTCCTTTATAGGGTGATACATTGGGTCGAGGATAAAATCAATACCTTCTCTTCTTGCGAACTTGGCGGCCGGGACAAAATCGCTATCACCCGCGATGAGGATTATTTGGTCTACGAGGCCTTTGTGCGCTAATGAGGCGATATCTAAACCAATACGCATATCAACACCTTTTTGTTGGATATTAAGTGCGATGTCTTTGTCTGTTAAATCATCGAGTGATATATCTCTTTTTATCAGTTTTTTCAGAACATCAGGCTTGAGCTCAAAACAGGCGTTACTGTCTGAAATTTCACCCATACGGAGCGCCACTTTTCTTTTTGTTGCCAAAGCATCAAAGAAGGCTATCGCCCATTTATACTGTTCGCTCTTTCCCAAATTGACAGATTTCTGTGTCAGCGGGTTGTATACAACCTTGCTCGATGGATTACAATCGTAATAAAAAATACGATACAGCTCTCTGTATCTGGTGCTGGGTTCGCCTTGGAACCTTTGGTCTTTCAAATGTCTATGGCAATACTCTATTAATTCATACGCCCTTGCCTCTGGAGACTTTTCGCCGAATAAAAAATTTGCCCTTTTTCGGTAAAATGCACCATCGACTAATATCGCAGTTTTCCCCATAAACCCTCCAACGAAAAAGTCCCAGATCTCGAAACATCCCTTATGGTGGGAGATCTACTGTCTGGAACTATGAATACTATAGTATTTGCTATGCAGGTATAATACAGGAAAACTCGGCGGAAGTCAATAAAACTGAAAAAAATTTATAAAATATTCAAAAAAAATTGAAAAAAGCACTTGACTTTACACGCATTGTGTGTTATATTATAGAAGAACCGAGGGGGTAAACCTCCACGGTATCCTAAAGAAAGGGGGTCAACCACTTTGGTTGATTACGAGTTCCTCAGCTTTCTCATAGCTCTGTGGCTCGGAGTTCTAACAACAATTGACTTCTTCGAGCACAGAGCCGAGAGAAAAAATACCGCCAAAGCTAATAAACGCCACACCTCAAAAAAGCGTAAAAAAAGCAAAAAGCGGTAGTCCACAAGGGTGAGGGGTGGAAACACCCCGAGCCCCGTGTCAACCAAATTGTAAAACAAAAAAATGAAAAAGTCAACAGTTTTAAGACACAGTTGTGCCACCCTTGTTTGCCTGATGCTGGCGACAAGTAACAATGCAGTGGCTCTATCAATCGGGCTTGTTGTAGCGGTGGCTGTCACAACCGAGTTCATCCTTGAAAGAGTTCACGGATAAACTTCTGAACCAGTCCGGGTGGACTGTTACAAACGAAAGAACAGCGGGCGGCGCTATAATCTGCCGCCCCACCGAGGAGGTACAAAATGGAAAATAATAACATCTGGGCAGAAGAAGTCGCAGAGTATGTCGAGAGGTCTGGGCGTTCCATGAGGTCCTTTGCGATGGACCTCGGTATCCCTTACCGAACCATGCAGGACTGGCGTGCTGGTCGCCGTGTGGCTGACCCGTTCATTCAGGAGTGCTTTAGGGCAATGATGACCGACTACTTCCGTGTTTGGCTGAAGCCTTTAGTCGGGGGTCCACAAATCGTTCTTGAGGGGTTTGAAACCTTGGAGGACGCCCTCGCCAGTCTTGAGGGCAGTTACTGTGAAATTGAAATCTCCCGCCCCGGTGATAACCTTGACCTTGGTTGGTCGGATTCACTTACTTATGCCGTCTTTTTACATGGTAAAGACACGGGTTACCGTGTACGCATTAAATAAAAATTGACCCGCCTTCACGGCGGGCCTTTTTCATTTTGTTGTGCTGTAAAAGTTTTCTAAAATGTCAATTATGAATTGGTTAAGTGAAACCCCTTCAGCCGTGGCTGAATTATCAATTTGCCTGTGAAGTTCTGGCGGTATTCTGACATTAAAAGAGCCCTTATACTCTTTTTCAGGTTCCTTGCCAAAATGTGCGCACATATCTATGTAATCCTCTATAGAGTCTTCAAAGGCTTTTTTAAGCTCAACAACATTTGAGCCGTGGAAATTCAGGGAGTCATTAATGCCTATTACTTTACCGACAAATATATTATCCTCTGCATCATATTCGATTTTAGCCCTGTATGATTTATATTGCATAAGTTGTTTCATAGTATTCCTCCTTACCATCCTTTTTGTCCCTTTTGTCCTTATACCTCTCCTACATCCTTTAGAAAACTGCGGACACTATCAATGTGATATCTGTATAATTCGTTCCCCGGATGTGGTCCGTCAAAGCTCAGTATCCTGCCCGTTCTTGTGTGAATGTATTTTATACCAGACCCTCGGCCACCTTGATACTTTTCACACCCGCACTGGGACATCAAGGTATCAAGCTCGCCCGTCGTAAAATCTTTTGGCCTCTGTTTAGCAAATAGCTTATCAATGAGTTTCTGTTTCTTGGAAATAAAAACAACCCCTTTGCAACTAATTTTCAGTTGCATTATACACCCAGTAACAAAAATAATCAATATTTTTTTGAAAAAATTTGACCCGCCGTGAAGGCGGGCCTTTCTTATCGTGCATCTTTTTCTGATTCATGCAGTTTATGTAGAGCGTTCGAGTGCAGTCTGTGTACATGCTGATAACTGAAACCGAGAAGGTATGCCGTGGCTTCCCACGTTAACCCGTCAAGGTAGTAAGCTCTGATGACGGCTTTTTCATTTGATGGTAGGGGTTCTATTGCATCCTCTATTTCTCCTCGATTTTTTGCGTAGATACTCAACATTTCCGCGTATCTTGTTTCCAGCTCGATAATCTTCTCTACGCTGCGTTCTATCGGTGAACCGTTGTTACTACCCCCACCCGTGCCTCCGCCTTCGTAATTGGTGATTTTTGGTCCCTTTAGGGCTGTCATTCGCTCGATTGAGTCGAGCAGTTGGCTCATCTCTTTAGCCTGCGCCCTGAAGGCTCTTAAACGGGCTTTATTCATGGCTTTTCGCCCCCTTTGGTTATTTCGATTCTTAAGGCCTCAATAGCAGCGCTCTGACCACGTTCCTTGCGTTCTAACGCTTGCAGCACCCTCTCGTCATGTGTTCCTTCAAGTATAATATGATATATTTTGCACACATTTTTTTGCCCAGGTCGGTTCAACCTTTCGTTTGCCTGTTCATACAGTTCGAGGCTCCAAGTTAAGCCAAACCAAATTATAATGTGTCCCCCGTCCTGCAGGTTTAACCCGTGGCCTATGCTTGCTGGGTGCGCTATTGCCACAGGGATTTTACCTGCGTTCCAGTCATCTATGTCTTTCGGAGTGTCGAGCTGTCGGCACTCTATTCTCTTTTTGATTCGGTCGGCATCGTGGCGGTAGTTGTACAGGACAAGCACTGGGTCACCACCTGCCGCCTCTATTAGTTCTTCGAGTGCTTCAAGTTTTACAGTGTGCAGTTCGTGTACTTCGCCCTCCATGTCGTAGATGGCTCCGTTTGCAAACTGCAGGAGCTTGTTTGTCAGTGCTGCCTCTGTGCCAGCTATAATGTTTTCATCTGCATCCAAGCACTCGAGGACTTTTTCTTTTTCAAACTGTTTATACTGTTTCAGCAATTTTGGGTCAGGGCTAAGTTCTATATTTTCGTAGACCTGCCCCGGTAAAGTCAGAACATCACTTTTTCTTATGCTCATGCAGATGTCTTTTATTTTGTCGTACACTTGTTCCTCTGCGCCGGGCAGAGGTTTGTAACTGTAAATAACGAATCCGTTCATTCTGTCAGGCTTAAGGTATGAAGCTCTGAAGGCTCCTATTGTTTTTCCAAGGCGTTCACCTCCGTCGAGAAGGTACAGCTGAGGCCATAGGTCCTCGATGCCGTTCGGTCTGGGTGTGCCTGTCAGTCCTATAATTCTGTTAATTCTACCCCTGACTGTTCGCAGTGCCTTCCATCGTTTACTTTGTTGGTTCTTAAAGCTTGACAGTTCGTCGATGACCACTATCCTGAACGGCCATCTGTGATACGTCTGTCCGCAGAAATCGACGAGCCATTGCACGTTCTCTCGGTTAATGACATAAATGTCGACAGGGTTCTCTGATACAGCGCCCTGTACCGCCTTTTTGCGGTCGGTGGCGGTTCCCATTATTCTTTCAACTTGTAAATGTCTTAAATGCCCCCATTTGGCGCATTCTTTTGTCCATGTGTTCTCTGCCACCCTTTTGGGTGCGATAACAAGAACGGGGCCATCTTCGAGGTATTCGTGCAGCAGCTGGTCAACTGCTGTAAGGGTGGTTACTGTTTTGCCTGTACCCATACCCCAAAACAAGGCGCAGGCTGAGTGGTCGGTTATCCACTTTATGCCTGCCTCTTGGTGAGGATATGGGATGAATTTTATCGTTTCTTTCATTTTTTATCCTTTGTCATAAGCTCACATATAAATGCAATATTGCAGGCCATGTGTTTATAGTGTTCGATTCCACTCTCGGCATCCACTCCCGTGGGGTCATCAAGATAAGATATGAGATGCCTGAAAAGTGCATCGTTGTATCGACTGATTTCGACTGTTTTCCAATTTTCAGAGTCACCGTACTTTTTATTACCGTATCCCCTTACCTCCGCTACATCTTTTATCAGCTGCGTCGGTACAAGGGTAGGACGATATTTGCCTTGGTCGGCTTTTGCCGTTTGGTTATTCATTCTTCATTGTCCTTTCTTATCCGCATTTAGTTCATTTACCTGAACCTCTGGGTAAAAGGTCGAGCTGGCAGTAACCGTTGATATGTATTTTTAGTGTTTGGTCAAGGTCACAGTATATAGTGTCATCAAAAGTATGCAAATGCGCACAGTCTTTACAGGTGAGTGGTTTAGTCCTTCCTACGATTATTCTTTCAATTGTCGCAAGTCCTGCATCATCCTTGATAATCAGGTGGGTAAAACCGAGCCAAGCGAGTTTACTTGCCCACCACATCTGTCGACTTGATACCTTGCCGCCTTTGGTTCTTTTAAGCTCAACAAATATAATCTTACCTCCGGGAAGCAGGCATATCCTGTCTGGCACACCCGCCCATCCGGGGCACACCCATTTGAGGCACTCACCGCCGTGTGATTTTATGATTCGGATTAGTTTTTCTTCTATTTCTTTCTCAGCAGGGTCCATTATTATCTCCTTATCTTTTATACTATGTGCATCCTTAAATCGAGCCCGTGTTCAATTTTTAATTTTTCAATGATAACATCAACATCCACACTCCCGGTCCTCAGTTTGGGTAGGTACCCATCGATGTACCTTACAAACCTGTCCGTGGTGCTGTCTGCCCAATTGAAGTGGTCCTTCAATGTGTAGACCAATACATCGATGAACCATTCCGCACCTTTTTCAGCGTAGGAGTCCAGCGCCTGTACAAATGGGCTGACATTTGAACGTACGAGACCGTTTTTAATCTTAACCTTGTAACCGAAATTGTCAGCCGGGTCGAAACTCTCAACCTCTGCGAGAGGGGTGTTTGTCATGTTGAAGTTGTGCCACACCATCGTTAAAAATTCGAGCAGTCGTTCTTGACTCCAGTGGAATTTTTCCAGCATTATCTCGGCGGTGGCGGCGGTCAGGTACCTGACCACCAGCCTTACATTTCTGTCGTTGCTTTTCTTTCTTGCTTTGTTGAAGGTTTTAGTGTTTGCCATGCATTTCAAAGCATCCAGTCCTCCTCATCTTCGGTTTTCTTTTCTTCGGGTTCGTTTTCGTAGCCCTCAAGAGCGTAATAGCGTTGACGCTTATACAGTTTTGTTCTCATTATTTTACCGCCTTGACTGTGCCACCCTGTGAACCTCGACATCAGTTGACCTATCATTTTAAGCTCATAGGAGTCAACTTTATCGGGGCTTCGCCCTAAGGCCTCACAGTATATTTCCATGGTGCATACACGGGTTCGTTTTTCCGTTCCTATGCAGTCACTCGCGAGCCAATCCCTGCGGTCGAGCAGGTCCATATTTGCCCATTCTTTCGGTAGGTCACGCTCAAGGTAATCTTCAATTATTCCCACTCGGCTGTCTTCTTCCATGAAGCTTTCCTGAATTCTCGCCGCCTCTTTCTCCATTTCGGTGTCAAGGTATAAGGTTTCACCGTTATCGTAGTAGTACTTTGCCTCAGCCCATATCTGATGAACCTCTGCGTCAGTGAGGTCAGCCCATTGCTCTCTTGGTGTGTCGGGAAGGTCGAGCACCCAGAACCTTCTGTTGCCCGTCTGGTCCCTCAAGAAAAGGGTTTCATTTGTTGTTGCTATAAATATGCACTGCCTTGGGAAGTCCTGTGTTCTGCGTGCATACGCGGGTCTGAAGCGGTCATTTGTTTTACTTAAGAAACCCTTAATAGTTTCTATATCGCTCTTTTTCATGGATGCCAGTTCTCCGACTTCCATAATCCACACACCCTGCAGCTGCTCAAAACTTTCTTTACCTTGCATTGTTGTGATGCTGTCGCTGAACCACTCACCCGCTAATTTATGCAGTATGGAGCTTTTACCTACACCCTGTCTGCCTCGTAGGGTCAGGGTATAATCAAACTTAACACCGGGGTTGTATATTCGGGCAATGGCTCCCGTGAGGGTCTTCCTTGTGACTGTCCTTGTGTATGTGGTGTCGGATGCACCGAGGTACCTTATGAACAAGGATTCAACCCTCGGCTTGCCGTCCCATTCAGTCTGCTCTACGAAGTCACGCACCGGGTGGATTTTATTTCGCATTGCCACGTTGTTTACTGCATCAAATATTCGGTCTTTACCCTGAATGCCTATCTGCTCCATGTAAAGCCTTAAGGCTGCGTCATCGGTGTCTGTCCACTCTGACCATTTTTTGTTTCCAATTTTTCGCCACGGCAGGTCAGCTGTGACTATAATGTTGGCTCTCATTTCGTCGTAGGCGATTCGGTTCTTCAGTTCAGGGTCGTTGGTTAGTACAATTACGGCGTTGCCTATGCTCTGCTCAAGACCACCCTTCGCCGTGACTTTGAGTTTACTTGCCCATGAGGTGTCATCTTCGGTGGTGTCTTGTGTTTCAAAATCCGCCATTGCTTCTTGTTTTTTATCCGAAAACAGTTGAGCTTTTACCTTGGTATCCTGTGATGCAAACTCGGACATCGCTTTGTAACTCGGCAGGTTCATAGGCATTGTGTCTGATTTTGTGTCGGCATCCATTGAACCGAATTTGTGGATTCTTACGAGGTCCCAAGCATTACAAAGCTGACAACTTGCAGGGTCAGTAGCGTGGTTGGAATAACTGAACCTGTCATCATAAATAACGACGCCTGCCGCCGCCGAGCCTTCCGTGTATGTGTACCTGCCGTCGTGGGTGGGTTCGTACACTGGTATAAATTCGGCGATTGCATCTTGGATCGGGAAGTATGCCCTACAGAAAGCGCCAATTAGTCCATTTTTTTCGAGTGGGTCTTTTTGCTTGATTGCCGACTTTTTTATGTTGTCGGGTAGCTTGCTGTTGGTCGGCCAAGCACTCATATCCTTCCAGTCCACGTAAGTCCCGAGGACCATGTCTACACTTATGAATGGGCCGTCGTTAAGCTCAAAGATATAAGTTGCATCCCTGCTGCAACTTCCCCAGTACATCAGTCGCTGGGCTTGGTGAGTGCTGTCATCGAAGTTATCCATCACCAAGGTTTCAGCTATCCTTCGGCTGACCGCCTGATATTCATCAGGGGTCATCTCTCTATCGGTGGGAATTATAAGGCGGTATCTCGGTGCATCTGCCGTGTGGCTGTGGGTGCTGTAAATACAAGCGGCGTTGCCGTATAGGTCTTTCCAGTCTTCCCACAGGTCTGTTACGACACTGTCGGCATCGAGTGTGATGCATGACCTATGTCTTACATCCGACCTGTTGCCCTTGTTACAGTACCCGGCAACGAAACCGCCGACATCCTTTGCTTTGCTTCGGGCTTCTTTATTCATGGCCTTGTATTCGGCTTCTGTTTCCTGTGTTCTGGTCGGTTTGCTTAACCTCTCAACAAGTTCTGACCAGAGCATCTTTTTATTTTTCCAGTTCTTGCTTTGTCGACCTTGCCCTATTGCTATGTCGAGGGTTCGGTCGTTTTTCAGTTCCATTCTTTCTCACCCCCTCGTTTAGTCTTTCATATAAAACTTTGTTTGGTAGCCATCGGCGGTAAGTAACAGACCCGGTGCCCAGCTTACAGGCTGACCCATTATTTTTGCCATGTCCTCCCATCTGCTTCCGTCTGGAGCCTCTGCTATGATTTCATCGTGTACATGGAAGCATATTTCATAGCCAGCATCCTCCAGCCTTATCATCGCTTCGGCGAGACAGTCACGTGCGAAGGCTTGCACTATATTTTCTACGAGCTTGCCTCCCCAAGTTTCGGCCTTCGCCCATTTCCTTGTGGTCTGGTTTTGCGCCATATATGTAATCTTGCCTTCGTCCGTGTACTCTGCGCCCCAATATGTCAGTACTCTGCCTGATGGCAGGGTGCATCGTAGACCTTCTTTATCCCTCTTGAAACGGCACACAAAACCGTTTGTATTAAAGTAGGGGCTGTAACCTCCACCACCAGTTAAAGCCTCATTTTCGGCTGCTCTTTCGGGGTCGTAGACCTTTCTTTTGAGCTCGGTTGTCCTACCGGGATTAGTGAGTGCGGTCACCGCTCTGTCCTCAACATCTCGCCACAGTTTGGGTATCTCGGGTGAGGCTCTGCGCCAGTTATTTACTATGTCTTGCATTTCTGATTCTGTAAGACCCATTTTGTCCGCACCGAAGGCTTTTAATGCCCCGACTCCGCCACCGTATCCACAGGCGAGTTCTGCAACTTTACCCTTCTGTCGCAGGTGTCCGTTCACTCCGTGCTTTTGCACAGGCACATGGAACATTTGCGATGCGCTCTGGCAGTAAATGTCACCACCGTTTCTGAAGGTGTCCATTCGCCACTGCACGCAGGCAAGGTATGCGGTTACTCTGGCTTCAATTGCGGAGTAGTCAGCCACGAGGAAAGTGTGACCGGGTTTTGCAATTAATGCGGTTCTTATGAGCTGGCTTAAAACATCGGGGGTTGATTCGTACAGCATATCGAGTAGTTCCGTGTCTTTATTTCTCACGATTTCTCTAACTGTGCCTATCTCGTCGAGGTGGTTCTGAGGTAGGTTTTGGAGTTGCACCAGTCTACCAGCCCATCTGCCTGTTCGTCCTGCTCCGTAATACTGCGTGATACCTCTTATGCGGTTATCGTCACAGGCGCTTCTCAGCATCGTTTCATACTTGGCGGTGCTGGTCTTACCGAGTTGCTGTCTTAACTCGAGAGCTCGCTTGACCTGTGGGTCATTTGTTTGTTCTATAAGTTCTTTGACTGCCGCCTTGTCGAGTGCTTCGGTTATAAGTCCTCTGCTCTCGAGCCAACCTTTCAGCTGGCTTACACTGTTGGGGTTTTCAAGACCTGTCAGGGTTATAAGCTCAGCTGTACTTTTTTCAGTTGTAATGGCGTTAACTTCAAGCGCGGCCTTCGCCAGTTCTATGTCAACCAGCACGCCTCTTTCGTTAATTCGGCTGTCCGTTTCGAACAATCGGCGCTCGGTGGGGGTTATGGTGGTCTTGGGTTTAAGCCTGTAATATATAGCCTGCTCGACCTCAACATCTCGGCGGCAGTACTCTTTGAACCTTTCCCATTTGTCAGGGGCGTCACTGGGCAGTCTTCTTATGTCCCGCTCCGTGAGTGTGACTTGGTTTGTTTTTCTTATGGGTTTAGGTTTGCAGAAGTAATTAATCAGAAGTGTTCCTTCTTTGATTTTTTTATCTTTCAGTTCCAATGCTTCGCCTACTGCGTCGAGGCTCATCGGCAGACCGTTCATCGCAGACAGTATCATGGTGTCTTCCCACTGTTCTATGGGTATAGTCCGATACAAGTAAACCCCAAGACAGGCTCGCTCAAACGCGCAGTTATGTGCTACTTTTACTACGGTGGGGTCTGTTATATCTTTCAACACCTTGTTGACCTGCTCCCAGTCTTCGTCCGGGTCTTGAAGGTCAAGCACCCGGACGGGGTCTTGGTCGTATGCGTAGGCTAAAAGCAGAATGCAGAAGTCTGGGGATTCGGTGTACTTGAACAATCCACATTTAGCAATGTCTACGGAGCTGAAAGTTTCAAGGTCTATATGTAAAGTCTTAATCGAGGAAGTCATCGTCATCACCATAATCGAAGCCATCGTCGAAATCGGCGGCGGTGGCTCTTGCATTCCCGAAGGGCTCGCCGTCGGCGACCTTCATAATTGCGTTGAGATAGGCGGTGATACCTTTTTTACCCTTAAAGTTGTAACCTCTGAAATTGAGGGATGCTCGAACATAACAGCCTGCGTACAGTTCGTTGGCAACATCCAATATTTCTTCCTTGTCGCGGTCAAGGTAGAGTGGCATCTGTTTTGAGCTGCAGGTGATTATATAACAGCCTTTACATTCTTCACCGTATTCCTCACCGTTATCTTTTGGCTGGTCGCCATCATGGAGGGTGGTTGAAGGTTTAGGCGGAAGTGATGCGGCGCCATTCTTCCTTCTGTACTCATCGGCGGCATCAGCGATTGCGTTCTTGATTTTGGTTATTGTTTCTTTGTCGGTCTTTGGGATGAGAAGGGTTGCGCTGTACTTTGCATCACCGCCATCGGTGCTCTGTCTGGGTTCTGCAAGGTGTGGGTAACTGAGTCTTACTTTTCCTGTTGTAATTTTTGCCATGGTTTTCTGTTCTCCTTTTTATTAATCAAAGTCTTTGAGGACTATGTCCTTGTTTGTTATGCTGGGGCGTTTATCTGTTTCGAGTGCTATGCTTGGCGCACCCGGTTCCCTTGTTATTGCTTCACAGAGCAATTCTGAGGCCTTTTTCTTGCCGACCAATGTATCTATGCCCGCAGGGCTCTTGAGCTTGGTTTCAAAGTAATCATCGGGACCATATCCCGCGTTCTGGAGTATGTCGATGACCTTATCTTCATCCGCCCACTTTCGATTGCCGAGCCTACCTTCAACCGCCTTGTAACCGGGTATTTCTTTACCCTCGAGTAGGTCGTTCAGTGCTTGGCTTTTTACGTGTCTAAGCCAGTTGCTGATGACGGGTTCCATCTTCAAAACTTCGGCAATCTCGAAGGGTGCCAAAACTGGGAGGCTCTGTCTTACTCCGTGGTTATCTATAAAGTCAGTGCAGGTTTTAGTCAGGGTTCTGCATTTGCCTGCGTGTGGACAAAACTTGCAGTGTTCACCCGCCTTGTATTTACCTTTGCCTGCCTTTGCAAGTTTTGCGGTGGGTTTTACCACTTTCTCTGCCCACTCGACTATCTCGGCTGTGGTGGTCTTCCAGCTGTTTACATTTCCGATTCTTGGCTGGAATATGTGCATTTCGATTTCGTCAACATCAAGCATAAAACCGTAATCATTCAGAGCCCCGAGGGCGTACAGTTTCATCTGTGGGTTTTCTTTGGCGTAAACAGGTACGCCTATGCCGTACTTGTAGTCGAATATGTCCATCTTGGTTCCCTGAACCATCAGTGCATCGCAAGTTCCGAAGCCATCGGGCACCCAAGGGCTGAAGTCCACCCTTGTTTCGAGCATGAATACTCGGTCGTGTAATTCTGTTAGATGCTCCCATAAATATTCGCGGTATTCAGTGCCGTATCTTATCATCTCGGGGGTTACATCCTCTCTGCCATCAAAGTCTGCAGGCATCTTGTTCCATGCGAGTGCCTCTGCCACTTCGTGGGCGAGTGTTCCTTCGAGTGCGTATGGGCTTTCTTCATCTTTATACTTTGTGGCAGCCATTGCGGATGGTGGGCATTCAAGCCATCGGTGTGAGCTGGAGGCACTTAATATGGCGTGTGCTCTGGTGCTGTGGTCATTCAGTTCTGACATCATCCTGTACCTCCTTATTTTTGATGGGGCTGAAACCTTCAGGACGTGTGTACTGTACTTGCATTATATTGAAGTGTTTATCCAGAAGTCGCCAAGAAACAACACGATAATCGGGATGTTCGTCAAGCCATTTATTAACTTCCTCACAGTTGTTAAACATTTCGAATCTTGTATCTACAAATGTTCTTTTGTACGCCATCAGTTACCCTCCTTAGCCGCATTAAGCTCATCGTGAATGCTTTCTATTTTGGATTCGGGAATCTCACTGATTTTCGAGTATCCGTGGTCTTTGATGATTTTCTTGCCGACGGCACTCTTGCCTTCAGCAGTAAGTGCTCGAACTAAAGAGCGGATATCATCAAGTGTGTGTTTAGCTTCTGCGGGGGGTTCGGCGGTGGGTTCATCATCCCATGGCAAGTCTTCCTCAACAGGGATGTTTTCGGTTTCCTGCTCCGTTTTTGTAGGCTTTTGCTCCGCAATTACTGCGAGCAGGCGGTTTGTTTCGTCCCAGCGTTCGAAGACGCCACGGATGATTTCGCTGATTCCTTCAGCTATGATTTCGGGATTTGTTTTCATAGTTTTTTCTCCTTTTGTTGGTTTTCTGTATTGCTTGGTTATAATCTTTTAATGGGTAACAAACTTTGGGGCATTCTGGTTTGCGTTTGCATTTGTAGCAGGGATTAATCATCGTCCATCACCATCATATCCATAATGACGTTGAGTAATTTTTCGACTGAACCCACATTGTTTCTGACCATTAGGTCGGCTCTTGCCCCATCAAGACCTGCAAGTCTTGCGTTCTCATAAAAATCAATGGTCAGTGATAGTATTGCCAATTTGAGTTTTGTTTCTTTGGTCATCGGGTTTCTGGTCCTCCTTTTCTTTCTCAGAGTTAAACTCATTTATTTTTTCGATAAGTTTTGCAAGTTCAACATTCACCATATTTGTCCCTCCCGTATTGATACAAATTCACGATTTACCTTGAGGGTATATTTAGTATCGTGAGTGTTTTGACGCCAAAGTTTTGCAGCCCCAGCTTCACCCATGTTATATGCCATTAAGGCGTCGTTCCATTCATACTTTTTTAGAAGGTCACCGAGTATTTTTATACCGACCTTAACATTTGCGTAAGGGTCTAACGGGTCATTAAGTCCATAGGTTTCAAAGTTACACCTGTTTATCTGCATCAATCCGTAGTTCCCTTCATACACACAGTTGGGGTTGAAGTCACTTTCAACCTTTATCACAGCCATAGCAAGAGCAGGGTCAACACCGTTGCGAGCACATTCGTAAATGATGAAGGTTTGAAGTTCAGGTTCAAGAGGCACATTGTATGCTGAGGGTAGATATTCTGTATTTAGTTTTGCAGTTTTACGTTCGATATCAGTCGTTGCATCAAACTGCGTAGTTGATTCAGGTACAGTATTAACAGCTGCATTTGTAACCATAGTAGGTGCTGTAGTGCTCTCGACAGTAGTTTCTGATATAGTATTTTCTGCCCTTAAATTTTCGATAAATAAAGTTGTAAATACAGCTAAAAGAATAGCTGTTATCCCAGCTAACAATGTTTTAGATAAAACTTTAAGTTCGGTATGCTTATCCATTACGGTTCTCCTTATCGTCTGTAGTTTTTGTAGATGATTTCGGCTATGTCATCTCGAAGGTATAGCCTCTTCCCGGCTACCACCGTGCAGGGAATTTCACCTGACCTTGTGAGCTTTAGAAGTGTTTTTGTAGACATCCTTAAAAGATTAGCGGCTTCGGTTCGGGTTAATAATTCGGGTAAATCTGTAAATGCCATCTTGCCATCTCCTTTTCGCATAACCCATTTTAGTCACAATTATGTGATTGGTAATCACATTACTGAATAAAAAAAATACTCATTGGGTCTTCAATGTCTAACTCCTTAATCAATCCCATTATTTCGTCCGAATCAAAGATTCCCTTCTCAAGCTTTCTGCCGAATGTTGCAGGATGTATTCCAAGCTTCTCTGCAATCTGCTTGTTGTTGTATCCGGCTTCTGCAATCTTACCTCTTAACTTTGGTACATTTATCATCTTATCACCTCCTGTATGTTATTCTGAATCACAACTTGTTGATTACTGCTCACATATTAGCACAGTATTTTGTGACTGTCAATAACATTTCCAAAATTTTTTTGCAAAAATGTTGATTATCAAGAAAATTTGTGATATATTAGTCGCACATCACTCACAATATAATGTAAATTAAGTAAGGAGCGATTAAAATGACAGTAGGCGAAAACATCAGAGAAATTCGCAAGAAAAAAAGAATGACTCTTGAGCAGGTAGCAAAGTTAACCGGTATGTCAAGGTCAACCATCAACAAATATGAAACAGGCGCAATCAGCAACATTCCATCAGATAAGATTGAGGCAATATCAAACGCTCTCAACTGTTCACCTGCAGAGATTATGGGATGGGACAAAAAGCCGTCACAGTCTAAAGAGGAAGAACTAAAGGTTGCCCTGTTCGGTGGCGCAGACGACGTAACACCCGAAATGTGGGAAGAAGTTAAAAACTTCGCTGATTATGTAAAAAGTAAGTACAGCAAATAAGGAGGGTGTTCTATTGGACACCTTCAATGATATTCTTGTTAAGGGGTGATGATAATGTTCAACAATGAAATCGAAATAATTAAAACTGAATATAACTTAAATGATATCATTGTTATCGAAACACCATTAACTCTTGATAAGTCTTGCAGCTGCCTAATCGGTGCCAACGGATTCATTGGTATAGACACGGGACGAATCAGTTCTGTTGCAGAACTTCGGTCTCTGTTATTACACGAAGCAGGTCACATCAGAGAGTGTGCCTTTTATAACATTGGAGCTTCTGCTTTTGAACGCAAGAAAGCTGAAAGCCTGGCTAACAGGTGGGCAGTTAAAGCCTGTATACCTTTTGATAAATATATAGAGGCAATTAAGGACGGCGTACACGATGTTTATCAATTAGCAGAATATTTCAACATCACTGTTGACAGTGCATCAAAAACAGTAGAATACTATAACAGTAAATTGCTTGAATATTACAGGAGGCAAGCTGTATGAAAAAACGAAAGGACGGCCGCTATAAGGTTAAAGAAACAATAGAAATAAACGGCGTTAAGAAACAGTACGAGTTCTATGGTAAAACTAAAGCGGAAATCAATCAAAAGAGGGCTGAGCTGATTCGCAGCAACGACGCCTCTACTTTCACCTTTGCCGAGGTGTATGAAAAGTTCAAACAAATTGAAGAGGTTCGTCTTGGTGATGCGGCGTTTAAAACGAAATGTGAACGCATTGAGGCGTTTGCCTCTATTTTCCCTTGTAAGCTCGTATCCGTGACACCACAGATGGTAGCGCTTGACCTGAATGCCGTAGCCATAAAAAACCCAAGGACAAAGAAACCAACCGCAAAACGCACACTAACCCGTTACCTCCATGCCGTGTCCAATGTGTTTGAATTTGCGGAGTCTAATCGTTGGACAACATACAACCCTTGTAAGTATGTAAAAGTGCCTACAGATGCCCCACAAACTCAACGTGAGGCCCTTACGCCTGCGCAGTATAACCTTATCCTTGGTTCGTCTGATAAGGCTTTTTTACCCGCTAAAATGATGATTTTGTTAGGATTGCGCAGGGGTGAACTTACGGCACTGACTTTCGGGGATATTGATTTTGTCAAGCGACAAGTTACCGTTGATAAATCTTGGAACTACAAAGAAAACAAATTGAAGGACCCAAAAAGCAAGGCGGGTTTCCGTACCATTCCCCTGCCCGGTATTCTTGTTCAGCCATTAGCCGAGGCAAAGTTCGGCAAGAAGGACTCGGATCTGGTTATCTCAAATGCAGGGAAAAGGTACACCGAGTATGATTGGCAACTTGCACAGGGGTACATCACGGAGCATTCGGGTGTGGAGTTCGGCTGGCACCAGCTAAGACACACCTACGCCACCATTTTGTACGACTCGGGCACTGGCGTGGTCGAGGCTCAACGGTTTCTCGGTCACTCCGACCCAAAGGTTACCATTGGCATTTACACCCATCTCTCCGAAAAAACAAAGAACGCAGCTGTTTCCAAAATCGACGCATTCTTGGCATAAATAAAAAGACCTCGGGTACCATTTCGGTATCCGAGGTTAGTTGCTTATAAAATGTCAGTGTAGTTGAGTAGAGAAGAAGCCCTGAATAAAGGTTCCTTATCAAGTCTGTTTTTTGTGTTTACCCTCTTAAACTTTCGGATATAAACCTTAAATTCATTTAAGATTTCAGTATACTCCCTTTCTATGATTTTCTGTTGTGATTTAGGGATTTTGGGTAGCTCCACGAAATCTATAAAATTGGGGTCATTGACAATCAAAGTATGTCTAAAATCAAGACCCGCCTTGGGTCGTTTTTCAGAGGGAACCAAATGCCCTATACGCCCGAATTTTCGCTCTGCTGCACCGAGATTGTTGCGTAAAGGCACATAGTATTTGTTGCCGTCAAATTGTATCTCAAGGCTTAAATGTAATCTTCGCCCTTGTTTGTCGTTGTCGTTCTCATCGAGTAAATTTATGTAATCCGGGTGTGCTAAAAAATATTCTTTATGAATATAGCAATATGAAATGGTATTCATTTATAACTCCAAATAAAAAAGCCGAGAACACCTCGGCAAAATTCTTCGGTTTTTTTTAGACGGGTACATCCGACAAACCCCCACACAATTTATTCAGTTTTTTTTTGACGGGTATTCTGATAAAACCCCTTAAGCAAGTTATCTTGCATCTATAGGATAGCACCGATATCACGAAAATTCAATATTTTTTTAAAAAAATTCAAAATTTTTTAAAAAAGAGTTGACAAATACACCCAATGGGTGTATAATAATGCATGTAAGGAGGTGAGAGATACGGATGAGGAAAAAATAAAAATTCTCCTTGAAGTATGGTCTAACTTAGTAGCGACAATAAGTTTAATCATATTAATCAAGGAGAAGAAAACCTCAAAGCGTAAGTCTACCAAAAAACGCAAGAGGTAAAGTAAAGGGAAAGGGAGCGAAAGCTCCCGAGTACCTTTCCTCTAAATAGTATCAAAAAAATATGAAAAAGTCAATGGCGTTATTACTAATCATACTAACAAGTGTATTAACTTGCATGGGCGTACTACTTGACCAAAGAAACGCAACAGCGGGTCTTGCTTATCACATTGCAGCTGCGGTAAGCTCAACCGCTGCGTTGATTATGCTGCTTATCGGGAGGAATAAAAATGGCAAGTAAAATAGCATGGGCAGAAGAAGTCCAAGAACTGATTAAGGAATCAGGGCTAACGATGACAGAAGTGGCGTCTGAACTTGAAATCCCCTACAGAACACTGCAAAATTGGAAAAACGGACAGAGGGAACCTGACGCCTTCACTAAGAAGGCATTTAGACACTTTGTTAAACAATTAAGCAAATCTGATAGACAAAAATAAAATAACCCCAGGTACCGTTTGGGTATTTGGGGTTATTTGTGCTTTATCGTTCTTTCGGTTATTCTCTTGTATTCCTGTCCAGCTATGAACTGCTCTGGGTGGTCATCTTTGGTGGTTTTACAAACAAACGAAACAGGCGCGTAATCTGTGCCTTTTTCTGAACGAAGAAACAAATGCAAGTATAAACCGCTGTTTCTATCGTACATCAAATAATCGGCGTCTAACTTTGTTTTTGGTTTCGTTCTGTCTGGGTAGAATTTTATAAGCTCACCTTGTGTGAGAATGTCGTATATATGCTCGAAGTTATCCAGACGGCTCTCTATGCTTTTGTATCCTTTTTTGTTGTGTTTTATGAGAGAGGCCAATGTAACCTTTCCGTTTTTTACTTTATTATAACCTTTTTCACCTAAGTATCGCCTGTCTGAATATACGTGTTGTAAACCTATCAGGTGGCAGAACTGCTCCCGGTAAAAGGTGATATTAAGCTGAACGCCTTTGTCCGTTTTTATTTCAAAAACTCGGTCACAAAGGTTGCTATCATAAAAATCCATCAAATCTATTAAGGACTTCAAAATTTATTCTCTCCTACATTAGAAAAGGGCTGCGAGTAATCACAGCCCATCTGAATAGCAGGTTGGTATCCCTACCCCAACCGGGTCAACTTCGCTTAATTATCGCCCCAAACGAAAGGGAAGCACGGCTATTCTTACGCACTTGCAGGTTCCCTGCACCTATATAGTAGCATCGAGCCCGGAAAATTTCAATATTTTTTTGAAAAAATTAAAAAAATCTTAAAAAAAGTGTTGACATACTGCTTGCAGTATGGTAATATATGTATGTAAGGAGGTGATGAACGTGAGTAAAGGAAAACCGAAAAATAAAAAACTTACCACCTATGAGAAGGCAAGTTTAATAATCGAAGCCGTAATTGGAATCTCTGCTTTGATTGAAGCCATCAAATGGTGGTAAGCACAACCGAGGGGCGCAAGCCCCTCCCCTATGTGGGTGTACCTATAGTATCATTTTTTAGGAGGAATTTCAAGTGAAAAATAAACATTATTTGTATATTCTTTTTTGTGCAGTTTCAGTAATTGCAAACGCCAACAATTTTGACCTTATCAGCAGAATTGCTCTCGGTATGACAGGCATCACCCTTCTTATCGATGTTATATCACAGCTAAGGAGGATTAACCATGCCAAATGAAAAAAGAAAAACGTACACATCCACCGCAGTAAAAACGAAGTACAATAACAAGGTATATGATACAATTTCCTTCAGAGCACCCAAGGATTTAGTAGCCCAATTTAAGGAAAAATGTGTTGCAGAAGGTCAGTCACAGGCACAAATTTTCAAAGATGCCATGAAGGCTTATATCGAGTCATAAGTTCCTTAAAAGTTCAGTTGTGAACAAATTGTAACGTTTGTGAACAAATTGTTAACAACTCGGGGTGCAAAAAGTGCCACGGGGTGCAGAATTTTGCATTTTTGAAAGGTAGGGGGTCAGACGGGGTGCAGACACCCACTCAGCCCTTGATACGCCTGCATCACGTCAGTGCTCCAAAACCGCGTGCCGAGGGTTCAAGTCCTTCTGCCCCTGCCAAA
>JAZUIX010000153.1:0-24813 GCA_045642445.1 Bacteroidales bacterium
TCAATAAGTGCCTGAGCTATATAATAGTTTATCTTTAATATATCATTTGCATAAACAGTAAGACCCTTTTCCTTAGCCATATAGCCAACGGAACATCCTCCGCAAAATACATCTAAGAGAGATTTTGCATCTTCAGGAATAAGAGAAGAAATCCATTGCACAATCTTCTCTTTATTTCCTATATAATTAACTGTTGGATAAGACATTATAACATCGTTTTTACAGCTTCTGCAATTGCTTTAGCCAATACAGGGGGAACAGAATTACCTACCATTTGTTGCTGCTTTATTTTATTTCCTAAGAACACATAAGTGTCAGGATATGTTTGAATTGCAGCAAGTTCTCTTACAGTCAAAGCCCGATTTTGTTCGTAATGGAATACCTTACGCATATCTCCTGTTATACAGATCGATGGCTTTGTACTATCGTATCGTATATACTTTCTAACATCACCTTTTTGAGGTCGAATATCTTCAGGTATATCATCTCTACCTCCACCATCTTTGACATAAGACATTTTCTTCAGCATTTGCTCTGAATGAACCATCGCTTCATGATTAGGTATACTTGAAGATTCTCCACTTTCCAAAGGAGGATATTTTTCGATAGCATCCTTTATCGTCAAAGGCTTTCCTTCAACCTTCTGAGGAAACGAAACATGCTCCATAATGTTTTCAGTTTTCTTGCCAATAAAAAGAGCACGGTATCTATTCTGAGGTACTCCGTACTCTGACGCACATACAATTCGAGCTTCTACCACATACCCCAGTTTCTCAAAATGCGCAATAATTTCTTTTCTGGTTTGACCTTTTAAACGAGTGTAAAGGCGAGCGACATTCTCCATTACAAAGCACTTGGGTTTAATTAACCCTACAACACGCACAAATTCCTTAAACAAATGATTGCGAGGGTCGTCGACAAATCGACGGCCAATATTACCAGCCATACTAAAACCTTGACAAGGAGGACCGCCTATTACGACATCAACATCCTGGCCCTTGACTAATCCAAGGATTTTCTCGTCCTCCAATTTTGTAATATCACATTCAATTAGATTGTGATTTGGAAAATTATATCGATAAGTTTCACATATCTCGTGGTCGTATTCAACCGAGAATATGTTCTCAAAACCAGCCCAATCAAAGCCAAGTGAGAATCCCCCTGAACCCGAAAATAAATCTATATACTTTGGCATAACCATTCATTTATTAGACCATAATAAACCTGTCATTTCTAAATCTACTTACATCACTTTTTCGCGAAATGTTTCAATACTTAGCGATAAAGTGTTTGAGTGACTTTTTGACAATGCTTCTTATTCCTTATTGAATTTGCCTTCAAGCCCAAATAGCACTTGGCATAAAAAAAATGGCTCTCATCATTTTTATTATAAGTGCAATTTTTAATCTTTGGTTTCACATCTTCAACGAAAGAATTTGTATTATGTAAAACATTTTTCACACAATCTTTTTTCAAAAATCCCAACAGAAGGTTGATGATCAGATTATACTTGTCGTGAAGGTATTCGGCATGTTCATCAATTATGGTGTAAATAAATTTGTTGAGACAGAATTCGTCCATAAACTTCAGCACCTTCAGCATCGTGGCATAGACGTAAGAGCCTTTGCCTATGAGAAGTTTTAGTTTGGTTCCTTTGTGCACAGGGAATACCTGTGGTTCATCTGCAACAAGTGTAGCCCATGGGATATAGCGATATCCCATGGAGATGTTAATAGTGTCCATCTCTGACATAAAAATGCACATTGGAAGCACATTAATCAGGTTGGCACTATTGTCTGTAAGTGTTTTGTTCATTGGTTTGACTTGATAGTTCAGCAACTGCGAACTATCAAATCAAATCCGTATTTGGCTTTTGAATTTATGGAATAAAAGAAGGGCGTGGGCCATTCTTAAGGTATTCCAGGGTAGTAGGCGTAGGAATGTTTACTAGACCCCATCCGAGTTTAAGAATAATGCTCACGACCCTAACCGGATCGCAAACATCATGTCTATCGATTGACTCGGATTGGCCCATTCCTAATGCTACTATAGGTTAAAGCCAACCATCATTGTTGTGGTTTTTATCCAAAAATTATAAGTTTCCTACGCCTACATTTCAGGAATACCACAATGATAGCCGATGCTGCTATGTTAATTATTTACTTTTTCTCTCTTTCTTGTTGCCCATCGTCCGAAGAGGATGGGCTATTTGCCATTTTTTTATTGTTAATATATATTGCAAAAGTACATAAAAATTTTCATTTAGAAAAGCAGTCGTTAATAAAAAATATCGGCTTATATATAGATATATATGGATTAGTCTGTTACGTCGGAGAAAGCATTAGCCACAAATGCTTTAGTAACGGTTATGAGTAGGTGCCTCCGTGGTAAACTCGTCCCAAAATCAGTACATGGTGACGAGTGGAGCATGACAAAATCACCATTGGGTCACTCCTATAAGTGACCCAGGAGCGACCGAAGAATGATGCAATAGCGACCATGTATAGTTCGACAGACGGGCCTTCTGCCTGCATGTCCCGACAGTTGATGTTGTGGACTAAACAGTTCCACTTGTTGTGGGAATAGTTCAATACTCTAAAGATAACAGAAATCATTAGTGACCACTAACGATTAAGGTGGGTTCTATAAATTGATTTCTTGGGATTTTGAGTTGGTTTTGGAACAGATTGCTGTGCGGAACGAGGGTGTGTAGCGGGCTACATGACCGAGTGACAAACAGCAAGATGACCAAAAACGGCCAAAATCACAGAAAAGTATATTTTCAAAATATTTCATGTTTACGTTGAATTTATAGAACCCACCTTAACTCTATCTCTATATTAGCAATTCGCGGATTGCGGGCGGTTTATTTCACTACGACTATTTTTCGGGCGGGGGCGTTCCCGACTTGTAACATATAGGTGCCTGTGGAAGGGAGGGGGAAGATGCGTGTGGCGGATTGCCCTTGGTCGGTGATGAGGCATCGTCCCAAACTGTCGAAGATGCGTATCCGCTGACCCGAGGCGTTGGTTACAACGATGGAACCGTCCTGTGTTGCCACCGTGTAGGTTGGCGTTTCCGCATTGCTTATTCCCTCTGTGCTGGCTGCAAAGGATGCCATGAAGAAAAGGTCTTCGTTGAGGGTGACTGTTCTGGGGTTTTCCGTACTTCCGTCGCTCCATTGCACAAATCTGTTGCCCTCGAGGGGAACTGCCGCAATCTCTATCGCTGTGCCTTCGGGGTAACGTCCGTTGCCTGCCACAAGTCCCTGATTGATGTTTTCCGACTGACTGGTGAGGGTGTAATATGTGAGAGGCAGGAATAGGGTGTCGTGAATATAAACCGTATCATAGACAACAGGGGTAAAATAGGCGGTAAGGGTGGTATCGCCAGAGAGGGTGAAAGTGAGCGGGTTCGCCGTGGAGCCATTGCTCCAATGACTGAAAATATAGCCGTGGGCGGATATGGCTTCAAGCGTTCCTGTTTCGCCTGGAACATAGTATCCCGACCCCGTCACACTACCGAATGTGGTATCCTCCGGCACGCCCGTGATATGGTACAGGATGTCATGCGAGACTTCACGATAGATGTCAAAATTTTGGCAGGAGTTATTATACCAATACCAATAGCTGTAAAGTTGCAGCAAGGTAATGTTCTGGTATTGTCCATCAACATAATAGGAGTGGTTGATGCCTTTGCCGGCTATGCAGTAGCTATAGTCGTAACGTCCGAAATAATCACCTGTTGGGTCGGAATTTTTGTAGGTGGGATCGGCGGGAATCCAGCCGTAGTTCTGAAGGTAGAATTCTGCCCAAATGTGCATGTCGTTCCCATTGTATGGAGAAAAGCCTATGACGTGGCGCGCAGGGACGCCCTTGTTGCGTAGCATAGAGATATAGAATGAGGCAAAGTTGCCACAATCGCCGCCTCCACAAGCGATGATGTTTTCGATAGAATGGAGTCCCGTGTTGGGATTTTGGTAAGTGAGGTGACTTGCCACATATTCATAACAACGCCGTGCAAAGTCCAACACATTGGACGACTGTGCCCAAATGGTGTCGGCCAACGAATCGATGACAGGGTTCAGCGGGGTTACATAAACATCTTCGGCACCCGTATACCATTGAACCTCCTCCGAGGCAGGGTCGTAGGGATAAAGAGTTGTGATGCTGTCGAGGTTCCGCACGAAGTGGGTGGGAACGAAATCGAATGTATCCGTGTAAGTGATTTGGCCGGGAAAGCCGGAAAAACTTGTAGTTTTCAACCAGATATAGCGATGATCCTCATCGGTGGTGCGCACAGATCCTTGATGCCCGAAGCGATGATTTTCTACAACCTGGTATTCGTTGGATTCGCAGTAAGGCAGATGGATTATCACTTTGCTCAAACCGGAGCAGTCGGAACGGTCGACAACGACGCTGTTATAGACACGTATAGGGGCTTGGGCGGACACTGTCCAGGTGCCGCATACGATAGCCATCAATACGAATAATTTACAGACCTTCTCGAATAATGTTTTCATAATGTATTTGTATATATGTGTTTTTACGGATGCAAAATTACAAAAAATTTCTATAATAGCAAAAAGAAAACGACTATTTCGATGAGACAAACCTCATCCCACAGCATACCGCTATACAAAAAGTGCTGAAACCCATAGATGTTACAGCACTCTTAATTTCCTTGCAATTACATGAGCCTACTGCTCGTAGACATATCTGTAGGACGGGCCATCCTGACCAAAGGTCACACGGACGGGATAATCGCCCTCATACTCGTAGTCAAACACGCGGGAAATGGTGTCCAACGGGTCGGCACCCATCACAAAAGCCACACTTGCCTTCGTGATATTGTTCTTGCTGAAACCCAGATGATTCTCACCCGCAGAAAGCTCAACCATCATGGCATCGAGGCGGTTGAAACCGACACTCTGCTGATAGAACGGATTGACCTTGTCGTCATACTCCAACGTGCTCTCGGCAGTGAAACCCGCCTCAACAAAATTGCAGCTGATGCTGACCAAGTTGCCGTTTTCCCAACGACACTTGCACTCGGCCGACAGATGCAAGCTGGTGTCCTCGGGCATCTCGTAACGCACCTCATTGCCCAAACTGTCACGCTTGTCGTAAACAATGGCCTCAACCCACTGGATGGCCTCATGCGACATGGAATTGTGCGTAATCTCAGCACAATCATCACTGGTATAATTAAATACATACTGATGAAGATGGACACCATCGTGCGAGAACTGGTCAATCTGAGCAAGACGTCCGTCGCTGTACGACAACCTTGTGACAAACTTATCGTCATCAATAACGCTCACACGGCCCTCTTCGTAGGTCAGTTTGGCGTTGTAATCCAACACATCGCTGAAGGGATTGTCGTAAACCAACGACTCCATCTGATCACCCGCCCATGCGCAAGCATACAGCACGGCCTCACCCTCAGCCGAGCCATCGTTTTCTTCTATAAACTGGCTAATTTTCTTCACATTAGCGTCACCTTTGGCACCACATGCGACCATCGTGAAGACGAGGGCGCAAACAGCTAAAAAGTAAAATGTTTTCTTCATAAGTTTCTATAAATAATAATAAATAATTTCTCAAACACAAATCTCAATCAGCTGAATGTCAAATAGCAAGATCAGTCAAATATAGATTGCACAAAATGCAAATATACGCAACTTTTTCGATATATCCAAATTTGGTCCCAACACGGCCTTCAAAACCCCGAAGTCTCTCCCCTCCTCCCCCCGAAACCACTTTTCAAAGTTCGTTTCCTCGCCTATGCTTCGCCTATTCTCCCAAGTGATTCCGATATGCTTCCGATATGCTTCCGATATGGTTCCGATATGAATCCGATATATACATCGGAAGTATATCGGAACCATATCGGATTCATATCGGAAGCACAAGGGAGCATCTGTTGAGTATTGATGTGTTTGGAGGGATTTGTAAAGTGAGGCGGAAGGACAATATTGTGGCGGAAAAGGCGTTATAATGAAGAATCTCTTTCTGCGTTCGTCTTTTCGACAAGGGGCGCATGGACATTCAACCTGTTTTGTTTCAAAGCATTGCAATATGATTACCTATATCTACCACAGTTGTTTCGTGCTCCGAGGCCCCGATTTTCTGGTCGTATACGATTATTGGAAAGACCCCGAAGGGCTGTTGCACAGCATGTTGGAGGAAGCCCGCAGGGAGCGTTGGGCGGTTTATTTCGTTGTTTCGCATTTTCATGAGGACCATTTCAACCCCGAGGTCGTGGAACTGTGCCGCAACTGCGAGGAGTGGCACCTGCTGCCTTCCTACGACACCGTGAAACGCCGTCGCATAGACCCCTCCGAGGCCTTGGCGGTATTGCGATTTGGCGAGCAGGTGGAGACACCCCATTTCACCCTCCATGCCTACCGATCCACCGATGTGGGGGTATGCACCGTGGTCGTACTCAAGGATGGGACAAAGGTCTTTCACGCGGGCGACTGCAACAACTGGTATTTTCCTCAGGCGGACAACGACCATGTGAAAGTGTCGCCCGACCAGATGGAGAAACTATTCCTTTCCATCCTCCGCGACATCCGCGCCGAGCACCCTCGGCTGCATCACGCCATGTTCCCCATCGACCCGAGGCTCGGGCAGGAGATGCTCCGAGGGGCGTTGCAGCTGATGAAGGCCATCGATGTGGGGCACCTCTACCCTATGCATTATCGGATTGGTGAAAAGTGAATGGTGAAACGAACTCACTTTTCACATTTCACTTTTCACAATTCACAAATCACATTTCACTTTTTTCCATTATTCCATTATTTTTTGTATATTTGCAGCATGATAGTCTCTCGTTCCATATTACGCAAAGCATTGTTATTGGTGCTGTTGATGATTTCCGGAGGTCTTCATCTCTCCCTTTCGGCATCACCTTTGCAGCCAATAACGGCAGACAATGCGTACACTTTGGGACAGACGCAGGAGAATATTCCCTCGTGGCAGGACCTCGGATTGGAGGACCTGATTGTGAACGCAAGCGAGGGGTCGGTCGAAGCACCGCAGTCGTTCCAAAACCTCAACGACGAACACTTGCTTCACGGAAGCAGCGTGGCCATCCCGACCCATAACGCTCGTCCTCAGACGCTTCACTCCCGTGCGAGCGACTATTATGTCTATTTCATTTACCGCCTCAGGCTCTGATTCATTCCCCTTTTGTTCACCTTATTTCCCATCACCAGATGCCATCAGTATGTCCGCATCGGTGCTTAGTAACGTATGTATCATCAATAACAAAAGACAAAAATGAATCATATCAGCAAAGAAATATATCATCAAGAAGGCATATCCAAACGTTTCCGCCCCCTGAGCATTTGGTGGTGGGTATTGACCCTCATCGGAGCCTTGTGCGCATTTTTCTACCTCACCCGCAGCCAATCCGCCCTCCTGCTCGGAGGCATGTTCCTCGGCGGTTTCTGTCTGCTAATCATCATCTGCTATCTGCTTTTTGGCGACAATAGAGCCCCATACCATAAACCAAGCAAGCACACCCTTGTGCTTGAAACCAATTATTATTCCAAACAAGTAAGACAGCAGTTGCTTGACGCCCTTGAGGAGCGGAATTTTGATGCTTTGCAGAAAATCAAGAAGAATGTGCAACCCGAACTCATCCTCGCCCGCTACAGCGATGATGCCGAGACGGTTTTCTACTACCAACTACTCGAACTGCAAGGTGACAAGGAAATCCCCCTTACCGAAGTAATCAAACAAAACTAATAATCATTGTGAGTTCTATTATTGAACACACCCCCAAAAAATACAATCATGGAAGATTTTATCAAAATAGAAGAATATTTGAATAATAATAGTGACAACAATATCGAAAAACGACATAAGAGCCCGCTCTGCGGCATCCTCGTGATGGTGTGCGGCCTTGCAGTGCTTGTGCTGAGTTTGCGGTGCAAGATGAGCGACACGCTGACCATGACCCTCCTCACCTTGGGGGGCATCGCAGCCCTCACGGGCATGTTCATGGCCATCATGGCGGCCACTAACGGCATGAAATACATCTATGTGCCTACGGGTTCCTGCCTCAAGCACTACCGCCGCTACATCAATGCCGAGGACCGCAACATGCTGCGCGAAATGATCACTTCGGGCAACTTGTCCAAGTTGTCAAGCGTCCGCAAAGAGAACAGCACGGGAACCCTGCTGCAAATCTATGTAAGCCAAGACGGTGCCTACGCCCTGCTGCAACTCGAAGAGTATATCCCACACGACTTTGTGCCCATCACCCCCGCCACCGCCTTCCGAGATTCCAGCGCTGCAGCCATCTTGGCGTTCGTGAAATAACGATCATCCTGGTAATTTTGTCCTTTTTGTCCCTAACGTCCTTTTCCGTGCCGTACACCCGCATTACATCTTATTGATTACACGCAATATAAACAGCATCGGCAACATTAAGGACAAAAAGGACAAAATTACCGCTTGTACTATTTTTAAAAAAAAAGTTTTACGGTTATAACCGCAAAAATATAACAATTATTGAAGTTTTGCGGTTATAACCGTAAAACTATCGAGAGAAGTCTCGTGCGGCCATCGTTAGCAAAACATAGAACCCGTCCTCACGACTGGATGCCTTAAAGCATTAAACAAGATCCCCTATTTTATGCCTTGCATCTTTTTAGTGTGAAATACACAGGCATGTCTTGAATTTCATAAAATACAAAAACATTATCCAATATTTTTAATACTAATTCAGAAAAAAATAGTATTTTTGCAATTTGAAAAATTCCTCATATTGTTACAAAATCAGGAAAAAATTAATTATGTATTATAGTACAAAAGATAATATTAAACAATTGATAATCAAAAAAGGAAGGGCTGTATTTTGGTTTACGGACGATTTTTCAATAATTGGAAGTATTGAATCTGTCAGAAAGGCTCTCCAGTGCTTGGTTGCTGACGGGATGTTGTTACGCATAGCAAAAGGAGTTTATTACTACCCAAAGATAGACCGAGAGTTGGGGTTGGGTGTATTATACCCCTCAAAAGAGGATACCGCCAAAGCGATAGCCAAGCACCATCATCTGAAGATTGTGCCCACAGGGGCGTTTGCGATGAATGCTTTAGGCCTTACCACTCAAGTACAGACGGTAGTGACATTTTTGACAAACGGACGCGAACGCAGCATTGATTTAGGTGATGGACGGTACATTCAATTCCTTCACTCATCAGTCCAAAAACTTTTTGACTATCGTTCGTATGTGATGATTCTCGTAATACAAGCCATGCAGGAACTGGGCGAGAAAGCCATTACTGTTGATGTTTGCACAACATTCTCCAGACATCTGAAGAATGTTGCGGAACGCGAATTTGTACATGATCTGACCATCGCTCCCGTTTGGGCACAAGAACTACTGAAAAAATTATATGAAATTCATTGACTTAGCACCCGGGCAACAATTGCGATTGTTAAACCAAGTGAACGCCTTTACGAATCAAGACCAAGTTACAATCGAGAAAGACTGGTGGGTGACTCAAGTGCTGAAAGCCATCTTTGCCTTACCGTACGCTAAAGAGTTGTCTTTCAAAGGTGGCACATCACTCTCGAAAGCGTGGGAAATAATTGACCGTTTTTCCGAAGATATTGATATTGCCATATCGCGCGAATATTTAGGATTTGGGGGCGAACTGTCAAAGAACCAAGTGAGCGACCGACTCAGGCGGGCATCATGCACTTTTGTGCGAGAAACGATGAAGAACGACATCCATTCACAACTTGTGTCGCAAGGCATAAGTGAGGATTTATTTGACATAAAAGTCAACATCACTCCGATATCTACAACTTTAGCAATATTTCGTACAGAAAAACGATTTTTTCTCGTTTTTCTGTACGAAATAATACTATTTTACTCCCAAAGGGGAAAAACCTTACTTGGTGCGCTTCATCTTAATAGTGTACCAGCAGTCGCGGAGGAAGGCCAGGATTTTCGGGGTAAAGTAGGCGCTGAACAATGCCAAGAAGAGCATTCCGAAACCGAAAACGATATTCCTACAGATGCTACTGATGATGAACATTATCAATATATACACTAACGAGAGGCCGAAGCGGATGCCGTAATTGCAGGTGCTGCGGAATTGAGGGTCTTTGATTTTCATCTTGGCGATGAGGTGTGTGGGGAGATAGACGATTGGGTTGGCCAAAAACCACAGAGGCACGATCTTCCAACATATCAACACACCTAATATCAATGCAAACAGTCCCAGTACTTGTTTCCACACTTGTGTGGCTTGAGACACAAACCACATCGGCACCCCTTGCTTGTCGCATTTTGCAGCAAAGGCAGCACCTTCGGCATATTTAGAAGCGCGTTCTTCCTCGCTCAATTGGGCCAATTGTTCGCTGATTGTTTTGCGAGCCTGAAAGCGAGTCCACGAATTATTGGCGAGGTTCTGTGCTTTCAATGTTTCCTGTGTTTTGAGATGGCAATAGGCGTATTCATCGGCATACTGATCTTGTGCTCCAACATGGTGCATCACCTTTTTCAGTTCCTTCGACAACTTGTCCCGCATCTGGTTCAAGGCCACGGGTTCGTCGGAGAGGTATGTCTCCATATAATCCTGCACACAGATGGGTGTCCCTATCTGCAACGAGACGTTGCTGAAAGGCTGCTCGTATTCATCATAGTCGATGCCCACAGGAACTATAAACAGCGGATCTTCGCCCAATTCCTTCTGTGTTTCGCCCGCAATGCGGAACATTCCTTTCACCAAAGGCAGAAGCTGATGCTTGTCGTTGTGGCGGCCTTCGGCCATAAGGCATAACGGCGTGCCACTCAAAAGCACATCACGCGACTGGCGAAAAGTGTCCTCGTTTTTCCCCAACTGGTCGCGACCGTCACGGATGCGGAAAGCGGGGAGAATACGCAGCCATGTGAGGAAGAAACGAGCCACAGGCTTCTTGAAAATATCGGCACGGGCGATAAAGACCGTGGTACAGCGAGTAAGATTCAGCACCACAAGTGGGTCCATCAAAGCATTTTGATGACATGGGGCCAAAATAATAGGGGCATCGTCGGGGAGATTTTCCCGTCCTTGTATCACGAAATGGCGGTAGTGGGAAGCGGTGGCAAGGTATGTCACTCGACGAAAGAGACTATAAAAAAGGTTAAAATCGTGAATTGTTTTTTTCATGTTGCAAAATTACAAAATATTTTTGACTTTTTTAAGTTATATAGAAAAATAGATTGAACATAATGAGAAAAGCCCTGCTCATATTCATATTGGTTCTGCTGGCTTTACCCGCAGATACAAAGGCTCAAGTAGCAGTTGATCGTAAGGTTCGTTTTGGCATCATTGTAGAAGGTGACACGCTGCCTTACTACCATCTAAAAGAGGTTTCCATTGTTGAATCGGGCTCTTTGTTGAGCGAAAAAGAGATAAAAAAGAACCAAAAACTCATCCGCAACGTCAAGAAGATGCTCCCTTACGCAAAAATCGGCAAGCAACGTCTTGACGAATTGGAGCGGAGAGTGGGCAATCTGCCCAAAAAAGATCGCAAAGCAGCCATCAAGCAGGCTGAGAAAGACCTTTTGGCAGACTTTAAGGACGAACTCGAAGACTGCACAATCTCGCAAGGCAAGGTGCTGCTCAAACTTATCGACCGCGAGACAGGTCGTACCTCATACGCCCTGGTAGATGAACTGCGAGGCAAACTGAGAGCCGGTTTTTATCAAACCTTCGCCCGCCTGTTCGGCTACAACCTCAAGGCCAGCTATGACCCCAAGAACAACAAAGAGGACAACCTCATCGAGCGCATCGTAATCTCTATAGAACACGGAAAGTTATAAACAAACACAACACTTTTATCTCTCAATCCATTCGAACTTATTATGAAAGCCATTTGTTTTCTTTCTGCCGTGCCTATGCGTCGCGAGCCCTCCGACCGTTCGGAGATGGTAAACCAACTACTCAAAGACGACACTTTCGAGATCCTTGAGCAACAAGAAAAATGGTCGCGCATCCGTTGCGACTATGATGGCTACGAGGGCTGGGTGGACAACAAACAATACAAGATTATCAGCGAGACCCCTAAATCCAAGGCTTCACGTCCTTCATCCGAACCCAAAGACATGTCGAGCAACAGCACAGAAGGCCCAGGGGCAATGGCCATCAAGAATTATTTAGGGGCACCTTATCTGTGGGGTGGCCGCACAATTATGGGAATTGACTGCTCGGGACTGACGCAAGTATGCTTCAAAGCCTGCGGTATCCGACTGCTGCGTGATGCTTCACAACAGGTGGGGCAAGGCGAATTAGTGCCGACCTTCCACGAGGCACAACGCGACGACCTCTGTTTTTTCCACAACGCCGAAGGGCGAATCATCCATGTGGGCATCTACCTCGGCATGGGGCTCATCATTCATTCATCGGGACAAGTGCGCATAGACAAGCTGGACAGCACAGGTATTTTCAACGAAGAAACACAGAAATACACCCATTCGCTCAACTGCATACGAAGGGTTACGAGGGGATAAGCCACCAACCCTCCACTTATACTATTTATCGAACATTTCCGCTATGGTTTCTGCGTAGAACTTGGCGATGTTCTTACGTTTGATTTTCAGGGTCGGAGTTAAGAATTTGTTTTCTGTCGACCATGTCTCGGTGACCAATCGGAAACGTTTCACCTGTTCAGTATTGCCCAATTGTGCATTATATTTATCCATGACACGCTGATAACGTGCAAGAACCGTCTTGTTTGAAATCATTTCCTCTTTGGTTGAGGCAGCCACATTATGGCGTTTACACCAATCTCTCAACATGTCAAAATCAGGTGCCACAATGGCTGCAGCAAATTTCTCACCCTCGCCAACTACCATCATATCAAGCACAAAAGGCGATTCTTTGAATTTTTCCTCAATCATCTCGGGTGCGACAAACTTGCCCATGGAGGTCTTGAACATACTCTTGGTCCTGCCTGTGAGATACATGTAGCCACTTTTGTCTATATAGCCAGTGTCGCCCGTATGAAACCAGCCCTCCTCATCAATGGCCTCAGCCGTGAGTTCAGGCGATTTGTAGTAACCCTTCATCACATTGCCTCCACGGCATAGTACCTCATGGGTGTCTGGGTCAAATTTCACTTCAACACCATCCAACACAAAACCGACAGAACCCACTTTTCGACCTTCTTTCGCATAAGTATTGGTAACAGCTATCAAAGGCGAACATTCGGTAAGTCCATAACCCTCATACAAATCCAAACCCACAGCACTAAAAAAACGTGTCAGTCGGGGCTGAATAGAGGCACCACCCGACACCAACATGCGGAAATTGGACCCCAACGCTTTGCGAATCTCAGCATAGACAAGTTTGTCTGCCACGGCATGTTTGACTTTATACCAAAGGGTTCGTCGCGTGGCGTTCAAATCGTACTCAAAACCAAGTTCCAACGCCCAATCAAATATTTTGCGCTTAACCCCCTGCAGTTTTTCGCCTTTGCGGTACACTTTATCATACATTTTTTCGATAAAGCGCGGCACAGCGGCCATCATATAGGGATTGACTTCTTGCGCATTGTCGGCAACCTTGGCGATACTCTCGGCGTAATAAATTTCCATACCCAAATACTGGTACAGATAATTCATCATTCGTTCATAAATATGGCACAATGGCATCCAACTCAAAGCCCGTGTCCAGTCTTTTCCCGGAGAATCCTTAATACCCAGCACATTCATCAAAATGCCACGATGGGCCAACATCACCCCTTTGGGGACGCCTGTGGTGCCACTTGTGAAAATCATCGTGGCGACATCATCGGTGGTAATACTGTCCTTGATTTGTTGCAAGAGTTCGGGTTGGGGGTTGTTTGTGCCCAATGTCAACAAATCCGCCAAAGACGGATTCCCTTCAACCTTGTTAATCGTATAAATTTCTTGGATATGGGGAAGCTGGGGGCGAATACTGGAAATCTTTTTCAGCAATGTTTCATTTTCGACAATGATATAACGCACTTCGGCTTTCTCCAATATATAAAGATAGTCCTCCTCGCTAATCGTCGGATAGATGGGCACGAGCACGCCTCCCATCATCTGGACACCCATGTCGACATAATTCCACTCGGGTCTTCCTGCCGATATCAAAGCCACATTTTCCCCTCGCTTCACACCCAAATAGAGCAAAGCATAACTAATCAATGTGGACTTCTCTATATATTCGTCAATAAAATGTTTCTTCCATTCACCATTCTCTTTACGCACGAATACGGCGCGTTCAGGAGTAAGTTGTTTCTTTCGATCTAATAGGTCAAACAGTCTTTGAGGCTCGTTCATACTTTGGTATATTTTGGTTTTGCGATGCAAAAATACAACCATTTGGAGAGACAAATATCAGGTTTTTATTACAGAATTAAAGAAAGGGATGAAAAAATAGTACTTGGTGCTAAAAATAATATATTTTGGTGTCAAAAATACATAAAACATATAATATCCCAACATTTTGGTGTCAAAATATCGTGCATTTTGGTACCCAAAAACAAGGGATTAAGTATTTTTTATAGTCTTCTTTTCTATTCGATGAAAAAAAAATAGTATCTTTGCATAATAAATATTATTCATAAAAAGAATGCTCGTCTCCGACAAGAAAATAATTGAAGATTTGCAGGCCCATATTTACAAACCTGTTTACCTCCTCACTGGCGAAGAGAATTACTATATCGACATCGTCTCCGACTATTTTGAAAACAATGTCGTTCCCGAAGAGTTTCGCGATTTCGACCAGACCATCGTTTATGGCAGAGATGTGACCATGAGCACCGTGATTGCATACGCCAAACAGTTTCCCATGATGTCGCCCATCAAACTTGTGCTCGTCAAAGAAGCCCAAGAAATAAACGCCAAGGAATGGGAATCGCTGGTCACTTATCTTGAGCACCCTCTGCAACAGACACTACTTGTATTCTGCTACCGACACAAAAAACTCGACAAACGCCTCAAAGCCTACAAAGCCATCAACGACAGCGGCTATATTTGCGAAAAAGCCAAACTGTACGATAGTCAAATTCCCGATTGGATTGGCACTTTTGTCAACCAACATGGTTTCACCATAACGCAAAAAGGCTCCGTACTCATTGCCGAATCTATCGGCAACGATTTGGGCAAGATTGCCAACGAACTCTCCAAGGTCTTCATTTCGCTTCAACCGGGAGGCGTTATTAACGAAGAAATTATTGAACGCAACATCGGTATCAGCAAAGACTACAATGTCTTCGAACTGCAAACAGCTATCGGGAGACGCGATGTGGTGCAATGCAACCGCATAGTAAACCACTTTGCCGCCAACCCAAAAGACAACCCCATTCAGATGATATTGCCCAATCTATACAGTTATATCGTCAAATTGATGATTTACCTCCAACTGGAAGACAAAACTCAGGCAGCATCAGCATTAAAGATCAACCCATTCTTTGTCAAAGATTATGCTGCCGCAGCCAAGAACTATTCGCTTGGGAAACTTGCCTCGTGCATCGGCTACCTCAACGAGGCCGACCTCCGCTCCAAAGGCATCCGAAACGCTGGCACCACCACCGATGGAGAACTTTTAAAAGAACTTGTATTCAAAATTATTCATTGAACCTCAACTTCCTCTTTCGATGAAAAAAATTCTACTATTCGTTTTTCTGATTATTACAACCACCCTTTCCGCTCAAACCATCAAGGGCGTTCTTACCGACGAGACCACAGGCGAATCCATTCCTTTTGCCAATGTGGTACTCGACGGCACTCGTTATGGTGCAGCCACCGACCTTAACGGTTTTTACCTTATCAATAAATTCCCAGCAGGAACCTATACTCTGCGTGTACGTTATGTGGGCTATGAAGAATTTACCGAATCGGTGACGATTGAGAAGGGCAAAACCCTCACGAAAAACATCAAACTCAAATCAGCTGCCACGACGCTGAAAGACGTCGTCATCACCGACAACCGTATCGAAGAACGCAAAATCCAAACACAGGTATCTGTCGAAAAAATCACAGCCTCCCAAATACAACAGATGCCTTCTATTGGCGGCACTGCCGACTTGGCGCAGTATTTGCAGGTTCTCCCTGGCATCAATTCTACCGGTGACCAAGGTGGCCAGCTCTATATCCGTGGCGGCTCGATGATTCAGAACTTATGCCTCCTCGACGGAATGATTGTCTACAATCCGTTCCATTCCATTGGTCTATACTCTATTTTTGAAACCGACATCATCCTCAATGCCGACATCTATAGTGGCGGATTTGGTGCCGAATACGGAGGAAGACTTTCTTCCGTGATGGACATCACTACCCGTGACGGCAACAAAAAACGCCATAGTGGGAAAATAGGCCTGAACACCTTCGGCGCCAATCTTATTTTAGAAGGCCCATTAAAAAAAGAAAAAGCCGACTCTCCGACAACCATAACATATCTTTTATCCGCCAAAAACTCCTACTTGTCCAAAACTTCCAAAATACTTTACCCGAACATTGAAGGCGGCTTGCCTTTTGATTTTCTCGACCTTTATGGCAAACTATCTGTCAATTCGGGATCTGGAAGCAAAATCAACTTTTTTGGATTCCGATTTGACGACAAAGTGTTTGGCTATCAAGCTCTGTCCGATTACCATTGGAACAATTACGGAGCAGGTACCAATTTTGCATTGGTAACAGGGTCAAGTTCCATCCTGGATGGTAACATTGCCTACTCCAACTACACCATCAACCTCGACGACGCCTCCGGTCTTGCCAAATATAGCAGCATAGGTGGTTTCAATATCGGACTCAACATTACCAACTATTTCGGTGCAAACCGTTTGAAATGCGGACTTGCCATGGAAGGCTATTCTACCGACTATGAATTTACTAATACTTTTGGCATACATTCCCAACAAAAAGAAAACACCAACAACATCTCCGCTTACGGCACTTACAAAATTGCTGCCGGAAAATGGCTGCTTGACCCGGGCATCCGCTATATTTACTACACTTCGCTTGCCACTGGCAGTTTTGAGCCCCGTTTAGCAGCCAAATACAACGCCACAGAAAGGCTCCGTTTCAAAATGGCGGGAGGCCTCTACAGCCAAATATTCCTTGATGCCCGTTCAGACAACGACATTGTAAACCTCTTCAACGGATTCCTCACGGGTTCCGGAACGCTCAACAAGCCTCGCACCTTCCTCGGCAACGGCATCCAAAACTGCGTCCAAAAAGCACAGCACCTTGTCGTTGGTGCCGAATACGATTTCCTCAACCATCTGACTGGTAATGCCGAGCTATACCTCAAAATTTTCAGCCAATTGCTCAATTCCAACCGCAACAAGATGTTTGACCGTGACGACCCCGCTTATCGCACAGGCGGAGCTTACGAGAAGCCCGAATACCTCATCACCGACTTCATCATTGAGAAAGGCTTGGCATACGGCTTCGACCTTAGCCTTTGTTACGACATCGAGCGACTCTACGTCTGGGTCACATATTCGTTAGGTTGGGTTACACGCACCGACGAACTCCAAAAATATTTCCCCCATTACGACCGCCGTCACACCGTCAACCTTTTGGTCTCGTACTGTGCGGGCGAACAACACGAATGGGAATTCAGCGGGAGATGGAGCTATGGTAGTGGCTATCCGTTCACTCAGACACAGGGCATGTACGAGAATATCACTTTCACCGACGGAATCAATACCGACTACCGTTTAGCAAACGGCGAATACGGAGTAACCTACGGCGAACTCTATGCGGGTAGATTGCCCAACTATCACCGCCTCGACCTCAGCATCAAACGCAAATTCTCTCTCGGGAAACGTTCTCTGCTCGAGGTCAACCTCAGTGCCACCAACGTCTACAACCGCAACAACATTTTCTATTTCGACCGTCTTACCTTCAACCGTGTTGACCAACTGCCCATTCTCATCTCGGGCGGTGCCAGCTTTAGTTTTTAATCATATACAAGAACAAGGGTGCAGCCACAACTATTTTGTATTCCCGTGATAGTTTGTCGCTCAAATAGAAACTGTTTGTATTTGGAAAACTAATTGCTTCTAATTCATTCTGACAACATAGCCGTTGCATGATATCTTCGACTTAATGCAACAGCGATATTTTTCTTGGCAAAAGCATTTAAACCAACAAAAGTGGTTCTTTTCTTCAATTCTTCCAACGTCATTGTCAATAATAATTTAGCAATACATTCGTCAGCAAAAGAATTAGAAACCACTTCGACACCACTAAAATCCAGTTGAATTTTCTCCGATGTACTATTCAGCAACGAAACTAACTCGTCTCTTACAATAGCACCAAGCTGCCTCGTACCTAAAAATTCGCCCTTTTCAACAAATGCAAATGTTACCATAATTCCGACAATTTGTCATCAATAAAGTTATCAATAAAACTATCCTCACAATCTGTTCTATACTCTACGACCTCATTAGGGTCAATCTCTTTGTCCGAAAAAAGATTGACAAAAACGAGTGTTCCATGCCAATAGTCTGTTTCCAAAACCTTCACATCTTTGCCATCGAACGTGAGCTTGTGAGTTCCTGAATGTATCTCCAGTAACAATCCTCCAAGTTTTACTAGGCGAAATGTGGAATACAATCCAAAACCCATTCCCTTTCCATCTGTCACTTTGTCTTTTACACATAGGCGCAGAGCATCAGATTCCTCAAGATTGGCGTACTCTGGATTTTCTTGTAAAGAATTCAATATTCCAACCCCATCATCACCCACCAAAACTTTGATTCTATTGGACTCCGCATCGTATGACTGAATAGTCGTACCACATAACTTACCCGAGTGAGTCAATACATTGTCTAAAATCTCATAAAAACAATAACTTAATGCCTGTAACACGCTGACCTCAATATCGACATACCCTGTCAACAATTTTACAATATGACTATAGACATCATAAATATTGTCAGAATCAAACACCTCAATCAGGGGTGTTTTCTTTTCTTTTGAAAAGTACCTCGACAATAATTTATCCACATTCATCTCGTATTCTTTTTGCTTCTTCTATATAACGTGACAATAGTCATTTTATTGTTTTCCAACCACAAAATTCAAACTCACATCTACAAAATATTCACAGAATCAAATAATCCGAGTCCAATCTATCGGTTCAAGTCCTTGTTGCTGAAGTAGGGCATTACATTTTGAGAAATGTTTGCAGCCAAAGAAACCTCTATAAGCCGATAAGGGAGATGGATGCGGCGCTGTAAGAACATAATGACGGGTGCGGTCGATAAACTGAGCTTTATTGATAGCAAAACTGCCCCACAACAAGAACACGATTCCTTGACGTTGCTGAGATAATGCAGCAATAGCAGCATCGGTAAACTGCTCCCAACCACGATGCTGATGTGAGCCAGCCTGATGGGCACGCACCGTCAGCGTGGCATTGAGCAACAGCACCCCCTGATCTGCCCACCCTGTTAGATTACCGCAGGTATAGGGAATATTCGTGCCAATATCACTGTTGATTTCTTTAATAATATTCACCAACGAAGGAGGCACAATCACACCATTAGGAACCGAAAAACAGAGGCCATGGGCCTGACCTGGTTCGTGATATGGGTCTTGTCCCAAAATAACTACCTTCACTTTATCAAATGGTGTATGGTCAAAAGCAGCAAAGATATTGTTACCGCTAGGATAGCAGACAAATTGTTGTCTTTCTGCTTGCAGAAATTCTTTTAATTGTGCAAAATACGGAGCCTCAAACTGCGGACGCAACACCTCGAGCCATGAAGAATCTATCTTGGGTGTAATCATACTTTTTTTCAACTATAAGAGTTATGCAATAATCTTGATTAGATTAAGAAACCGTTATACATTTTCTCTTCACCAATGGTGCTCAGGTCCCCATGACCTGGGAGGACTTCATAATCATCATCCAGGGTAAGGACTCGAGTGTGCAGTTTTTCCAAGAGCAAATCGTAATTGCCTCCCGGCAAATCTGTACGGCCTATACTGCCACGAAACAGCGCATCACCTGTCAGAACCATGTTTTCATTATGCAGAACATACGCCATACTTCCGGGGCAATGACCTGGCACAAAACGGCATTCCACCTCTTCTTCGCCCACCTTCACCACTTCATCATCAGCTATAGGAATGGTCTTCAAATCGCCCATCTGCGACACCTCAAAACCCATCACCGCACCGTATGCCTCAGCCTGTTTCAACAGATGTTCCCCTTCTGGATGCATCGTCACAGGCAGCTGATAGCGTTCGCACACCTGCCGCAATCCTGCAATATGGTCTACGTGGGCATGAGTAAGCAACACTCGCACAGGCGTAAGCCCTTTCTCTTTTATATACTGCGTCAACTGGGCATCTTCATACGAAGCCTCGGCTCCGGGGTCAACGATAGCGCAACACTTCGTTGCCTCGTCCCACAGCAGATAACAGTTTACCTGAAAATGATTAAAAGTAAATTGTTTTACGTTCATATCCGCTACAGGAGACTATATTATTGAGCTATCCAAGCATCCACCTCTTCTTTCTTCACAGGGGCAATATCCAATTTATTCTTCTTGCGAAGACCATTGAGGTCGTTATACAATTTGTTGGCGTTGGCCTCTTTGAGTTGGGCGAGGGTGTTGATACCGGCTTTACGCAGCATAGGCACCCATTCGGCAGCCACTCCCGCAGCCACAAATTCTTCATCCGTAGTCACCACGGCTTTCTTCTCGGGCTTCATCTGGGGGAAGAGCAACACATCCTGAATGCTCTGCTCGCCGGTCATCATCATCACCAGGCGGTCAATACCGATGCCCATACCCGAGGTGGGAGGCATACCGAACTCCAATGCGCGAACAAAGTCCATATCGATAAACATGGCCTCATCATCGCCTTTCTCGCTCAGGCGCAACTGTTCCTGGAAACGGCCGAGCTGGTCGATGGGGTCGTTCAGCTCACTATAAGCGTTGGCCAACTCCTTACCATTGACAAAGAGCTCAAAACGCTCGGTGAGGTTGGGATTGTCGCGATGACGCTTGCAGAGAGGCGACATCTCTATGGGGTAATCGGTCACGAAAGTAGGCTGTATGAGGGTGTGCTCACATTTTTCGCCGAAGATGGCATCAATCAGTTTTCCCTTGCCCATCGTGGCATCGGTTTCGATATTGAGGGCTTTGCAAGTTTCGCGCAACTGCTGCTCGTCCATATCGGCCACATCGTAGCCCGTCTGTTCTTTGATGAGTTCGCACATGGGGGCACGGCGGAACGGGGCCTTGAAATCAATCTCGTTGCCCCAGACGTTCACCTTGGTGGTGCCATGCAAAGTCATGGCAATGCGATTGAGCATATTCTCCACAAAAGTCATCATCCAGTTGTAGTCTTTGTAGGCCACATATATTTCCATGCAGGTGAATTCGGGATTGTGGGTGCGGTCCATACCCTCGTTACGGAAGTTGCGGCTGAACTCATACACACCAGCATAACCACCCACGATAAGACGTTTCAGATACAGTTCATTGGCAATACGCAAATACAAGTCGATATCCAACGCATTGTGGTGCGTAATGAACGGACGTGCGGCTGCACCGCCGGGGATGGACTGCAACACAGGGGTGTCTACCTCCAAATAGCCTTGCTCGTTAAAATATTCGCGCATCGTGTTGACAATCTTGGCTCGCTTCACAAACGTCTCGCGGACATGCGGATTGACAATCAGGTCCACATAACGCATACGATAACGTTGTTCGGGGTCGCTGAAAGCATCATACACCACGCCGTCCTTCTCCTTGACGATCGGCAGCGGGCGCAGGCTCTTGCTGAGCACCGTGAGACTCTTCACATGTATCGAAATCTCGCCCATCTGGGTGACAAACACATAACCCGTAACTCCGATAATGTCACCAATATCCAGCAAACGTTTGAAAACGGTGTTATACATCGTCTTGTCCTCATCCGGGCAAATCTCATCGCGTTTCACATACAGCTGTATGCGGCCATACGAGTCCTGAAGTTCCACAAAGGAGGCGGCACCCATGATGCGACGACTCATAATACGGCCTGCAATACTGATGTCTTGGAAAAGACTATTGTCTTGGGGATATTTTTCCAAGATCTCCGTCGTTTTGGCATTCACCTCATACAACGCGGCAGGATAAGGATTAATACCAAGTTTCTTCAGTTCGTTCAGCGAATTTCTGCGAATTTGTTCTTGTTCAGTCAGCTCGGCCATATTATAATATATTATTTTATAGTTTATTACTCATACAAGGCACACCATGTACCAAATAACAAAGATACGAAAAATTACTCAATCAGCGCTATTTTCTACCCGAAACTTTATACTAAAAGTTTCGCTGCAGGCACCTTGGGCACATAATGGACCCCGTCTTTGCGGTAGTAGGCATGGCTTTCCTCGGCTTCTATCGGCGTCAGCTCTATCTTTTCTATCCCTTTGCCTATGGCCAAAATCATCAGCGGCTCCAAAGGCAAATCCAGTTCTCGCACAATATTGCCCTTATTGAAAGCCCCAATCACAATACCATTCAAGCCCATCTCCACCGCCTTCAAAAGCATACTCTGCAAAGCAATACCCAGATCCACATCCACCATACGGTCCTCTTTGACAGTACTGCACACAACAATGAACGCCTCCGGCTCTGTGCCAGGGAAAGGCAGATGCAGCTCGGGCAGCGCTCCTCCCAATTTAATATTGGCCAAAACCTTGTCGGCCCCACTGTCGTGAGTAACCAAACGGAAACGCAGCACCTGCTGGTTGCGGGCCGAAGGTATCTTGCTGCACACCCCCACAATTCGTTCCAACTCTTCGCGTTTTACCTGATAGTTCTTCAAATAGCCACGCTGACTGCGATTGCGTAACAATAACTCGTCAAGGGTGTGTCCCACACGGCGAACCTTCGTCCGTCCCGCACCAAAGACCTCGTCATATCGTTTTTCCAAATAATTGTCTGCCATATAAATCAATTTTGAATTGCAGATTTTGTCAATTCAAAATGTCTCCAAAATCAAATAAAAAGTTTTATCAATCAACTATTGCCGAAAGGGGCTGCTGCTTCAGCAACCTGTAGCAGGTTGTTGTCATCCGTCCCAAAGGGTTTGCGGTATACCACGCTCTCTTCGGGGGCCATCTTATCGCAGAACCCACAGTCGGCAAACATGCCCTGAAACGACAAATCTTCATCCACCAAAGGCCAATAGATGCCATCGTGAACTATCTCAAAGGTGCGTCGCTGCTCAGGGGTAGCCTTAGCCAAGCGGGGCCATTGGCTAAAAGCGTAGTTTGCCACTTTGCCATCGGTGGCACGTGCATAGATATGCTCATCGTCCACCCAAACCTTGTCAATATAATATTGTATCATTTTCCCTCCTACTTGTCAAATATTTCGTGCCAACGCTCGATTATTACTCTTTCGTTTTCTTCCACAATGGTTTTCATCATCGCCACTTCCTGTTTTTTGAACCCCTCATTTTCCACCACCTCTATCGGTTCCACTAAAATCTTCGCACTATGTTCATCTTTCACCACATGCACATGTATGGGCTCATGGTCGTTGGTTCGTATCATAAATCGAAACCCAAAGATGGTGAATATCGTGGGCATATCATGTTTTTCGCTGTCAATTTTTCAATTTGCAAAATTACACTTTTTTTGTCAATCCACCAATTTTTTTTTACAATTTTTCGTTTTTCTTTCAGCCGTATAGAAAATATCCCTATCTAAAAAACACATTATTCAAGAAAAAAAACGTACCTTTGCTTTTAATAAAAAATATATAAATAAAAACAATAATATGATTCACAAATTATTACATATCTCTATCAGCCGCATAATGCTTTGCTGTGCGGCTTTGCTGCCCCTCTTTTGCGCATGCAACAACACTCCCGAGCCTCAACCAGCCACCATTGCAGGCCACACCACGCTCGAAGACCTGGAGGGCCATAGCGTCGCAGTAATCGAAGGCAGCACGAGCGATGTCCTCCTAAGCGACAGCAACAATTTTTCCAATATCACCCTTGTCCGCTGCCCCTCCCCCACCGACATCATCTCGGCCGTTGAAAGCGGCAAAGCCGACTGTGGTATCACCGACACCGTGGTGCTCATGACCCTCGATATGGAGAAACACGGCCTGGCCATCGACTTCAACCTCCCTGGCGGATTTGATGTGGCCGCAGCCTTCAATCCCGCCGACAAAGAACTCTGCAACAAGTTCAACGATTTCCTCGTGCAAATCAAATCCGACGGCACCCTCGAAGAGATGCTCGCCCGCTGGAGCAACCCAACCCCCGACACCATCATCGTCCCCAACATGCCCGAACTAGCCAACCTCAAAGGCCATCCACTCGAAGTGGCAACCATGATCGACAACCCTCCCTTCAGTTTCTACAAGGACAATATCTGGACCGGTTTTGAGGTCGAAATGATTATGCGATTCAGCATTTTCATCAACCGTCCTGTCCATTTCAGCGGCTATAATTTCAACGAAATTATCGGCATACTGCTTGACCGCAAGGCCGACATCGCGGCAGCCAACATGTTCATCACCCCCGACCGTGCCGACCAAGTGCGCTTCTCCACTCCCTACTACCTCTGCAAAACCAGCTGCTTCTCCAAAGCAAGATAGAACCCATCTCCGGAACTTCCGGAATATCCGGTCTCTCCGAAATATCCGGGATATCCGGAAACAACTAAAAAAGCCCCAAAAATTGGGGCTTTTCTTGTTGTCCAACCAGGATTCGAACCTGGACTGACAGAACCAAAATCTGGAGTGCTGCCATTACACCATTGGACAATCACTTGTGCGACAATCAATCATGCGAAAAAC
>JAZUIX010000154.1:0-5587 GCA_045642445.1 Bacteroidales bacterium
GAGAACGAAGCTCTTGCAAAAAGTCGGTCACGGTTCTGGCCGTGATGACGTCGAGGCCGTTGGTGGGCTCGTCGAAGATGATGATTTCGGGGTCGTGAACCAGCGAAATCACAATGCTCGCCTTCTGCTTCATGCCCGTCGAAAGATTGGCCACCTTGACTTCGGCAAACTTGCTGATGCCGAAACGCTCGAAAAGGGCCTTCTTGCGACTTGCAGCCGTCTGAGGATCAACGCCGTGCAGCTCGCTGAAGAAGTCGTAGAGATAGTTGGGGGTGAAATAATCCTCCAGCTTCAGCTCGCTGGTGAGGAAGCCGATCTTGGCCCTCACCTCCTCGCCCTGGCTCACCACGCTGCAGCCCTCCATCCAGGCATCACCCTTGTCGGGGCGGATGAGGGTGGCCAGCATACGCAGAGTGGTGGTCTTTCCGGCACCGTTGGGCCCCAGGAGGCCGAAAATCTCGCCTCGGTTGGCCGTGAAACTGAGGTCGTCCACAGCCACCTTGCGCGAAGCGGAGGTGCGCTCAATCTTCTGTTGCTTTTTCGATAATGTGAAGGTCTTGCTCAGCCCCTCCACACGCAGTATCTCTTCCATAGTGTGTTTTGTTGTTCAATCTATATGTTAGACGCCGAAAAGCAGAAAAAACTACATTTCGAACCGACAAAAGTACAAAAAAAAATTGATATAACGAAAATATCACCAATATTTCGCCCCCCACACCCCCATTTTTTGAAAAGCCCTATCCTCGCCCCTGCTCCCAAGATGGTTCCTATATGCTCCCAAGTGATTCCGATATGATTCCGATATGCCTCCGATATGATTCCGATATGGTTCCGACTGTATATATCGGAGGCATATCGGAACTATATCGGAAGCATATCGGAAGCAAAGCGAAGGAAAGAATAAGGTGTGAGGAGGGAAGGGGGCGAGAAAGGAGAGGGACGGACGACAAGTGCATGATTTTGAGGCGGGGAAGGGACGAGGTGAAAAAAAATTGTAAAAAATCGGTCGCAAATGTTTCGGTATTAAAAATTTTTCTTATCTTTGCGGGTTCAATAGTGAAGTCGCTGGGCGGCAGGGGTGCCGTGTAGTGTCCTCATTGTTAATTTGATACGCCTATATATTTTTCTTAAATACTAATTAAAACATAATCTGTTATGAAAAAGCATCTTCAAATCCTACTCCTGATTGCGGCATTCCTGATGCCGGAATGGGCTAAGGCACAGAGCGCGGAGGCCGACTCGGTTGATGTGATACACTACGGCCTCAGTTTCGACATGAGCGGCACCTCCGACCGCTGGGTGCGAGCCTCGGCGGAGATTACCTATACCCTCACCCGCGACTGCGGGCAGGTGACTTTCGACCTCATCTGCGACACCCTCTACCCTGTCTCGGTGGACGGTGTGATGACCCGGGGTTTCAGCTACGACCCCGACCTGCGCATCCTCACCATTCAGGCAGGAGGCGGCCAGGCGGGCGACACCCATGTGGTGCTCATACCCTACATAACCGACGGATATGTTGAGAATTACGGCTGGGGCGGCCTCCACCTCGACAACGGCATGTACTACAACCTCGGGGTGGCTTTCAAGGAGTATCCACACACTTTCGGCCGCAGCACCTTCCCCTGCCGCGACAATTTCTACGACAAGGCCACCTATACCCTCAGCGTCACCTCGCGTCCGGGGTGGCGGGCCCTCTGCAGCGGCATCCGCCTTTCGGAAGAGACCCACACGGACGGCTCCAACACCAGCGTGTGGAGCCTCGACGTGCCCACGCCCACCTACCTTGTGTCCATAGCCTCGGCCCCCTTCCGCATCATCGAGCGGGAGTATGAGGGCCTCTACGGCTCCTACCCCGCCCTGCTCGGCTTCACCTCGCACGACAGCACGGGGGTGCAGGGCGCCTACGACATTTTGAACGATGTGATCCCCATGTACGAGCGGGCCTTCGGGCCTTATCGCTGGGGCCGTGTGGGGTATATCGCCACGGCTCAGGGCTCCATGGAACATGCCAACAATATCTGCCTCTACAGCGGCTGCATGGCTTCGGAAGACAATGAATGCCAGATGACTATATGTCACGAGCTGGGACACGCCTGGTTCGGCAACCTGGTTACTTGCGCCAGCCAGGAGGACATGTGGTTCAACGAAGGAGGAGCCACTTTCTGCGAAGAGGTGGCCACCGAGGCGGCTTTCGGACGCGAGGCCGCCACCGACTACTATCGCAACAAGTTGAAGAATGTGATCCTCTCCGCCCATATCGACGATTTGGGCTACCACGCCCTCACAGGCATGTCGCAATACTATACCTACGGCACCACGACTTATCAGAAGGGCGCCCTGATGTGGCACTCGCTCCGAGGCATCCTCGGCGACAGCCTTTTCTACGCCTCCATGCAGCGACTCTTTGCCAATTGTGCTTTTGGCAACATCGGCTACGAGGCCTTCCGCGACAGCCTCATCGCCTATACCGGCAAGGACCTCAGGGGGTTCTTCGACTTCCATATCGGCACCCCGGGATTTGTGGATTACGCCATTGATTATTTCGGCCTCGGAGTGGGCGACCTCGGTGGGGCGGTCATATCGCTTCGCCAAGCCTTGCGCGGCACGGATCAATTTGCCCACGGCAACCTTGTGCCCGTGACTTTCTTCACCCTCGACCACCAGCAACGTGCCAAACGCTGGATAGAGTTTGACGGAGAGGCCTCCGAAGTCCAACCCCTCGACCTTCCTTTCTATCCCGCCTACGCCATCGTGAACCTCGACCACGACATTGCCCTGGCATGCACCGACGACACCCTGGCCCTGACCAAGAAGGGGCTCCACAACCTCGGCAACAGTTTTTGCAAAGTCAGCCTCCCCCAGGCCTGCGACCAACCGGGCGCCTGGATTCATGTGGGACACCATTTCACCACCCCCGTGGGGCAGCACGATACCATCGAGGGGCTCGTGCGCATGGCCAACCGATATTGGGAGGTGACGGGCAGCATACCCTATGAAGTGGAGGTGGAGGGGCGTTTCCTCTACAACCAGGGGAGCAACGGGGCCTCCGGAGCCGCCTTTATCGACCAGAACTTTTATGAGAGGCGGCAGACCCTCGACTCCATCTACCTGCTCTACCGCCGCGATGCCTCCGAGGGGTGGAGCATCGTGTCGCACCAGCGGGCCTCGGGGAGCACGGTTTCGAGCGGCTACTTCGTCAGCCGCCTGTTCCCAGGGCAGTACACCCTCGCCGTGATGGACACCTCGGCGGCACATCTCGCCATACGCGATTTCGGCTCGCAAGACCCCGTCTCGGGCACCCAACTGAAACTCTTCCCCAACCCAGCACAGCAAGAATTTCGCATCGATATGGGGGGATACGATAAAAATTTCGACCTCTACATTTACGATATTTCTGGCAAAAAAGTGCTGCAAATGAGCAATCTACACGACGACTCCACCCTCCACCACAACCTCACCGCAGGAAGTTATATAGTGTTAATTCAAAATAAATTCTTATCTTTGCAATCGCAAATTATAATACAATGAAAAATATAAAAAGTCTTCTGCTCATAGTTATGCTCGTTGCCGCTACCTCTGTTTCGGCACAGTACACTCAGGACAATCCCAAATGTGAGTATATGCTCAAAATCGAGGCGGGCTACCTGCACAATGTAGGCAATTTCGGCACTCCCGCAGTCGAGGCCACCAACCCCAACATCGAAGGCACAGGTTACAACCTCAACGCCTGGGAGGAGGGCATGGGCCTCAATATCATCAACGGCGTGAACATCAGCCAGGACTTCTTCCTCGGCGGCGGTGTCGGCTACACCTTCTGCGCCCCCCTGCGCCCCGTGCATTTCGACCGCAGCAGCCACATGGCACAGGTATTCATCGACATGGATTTCCGCCCCGTGGGCGACACGTGGGCCCCCATGGTGGGTGTGCGTCTCGGCGGCAGCTTCCTCATGAACCCCAACAACTACGGCAACACCGTGAGCCCCTACTTTGAGTTCTACGGCGGCCTCAACTGGTTCTACGACCACGCCCTCCAGCAGATGAACCGCAACTACCACAGCCTCTTTGTTGAGCTGGGCATCGTCCTCGAACAGCAGACCCTCTTTGTCCCCCTCCGCATCGGCTGGAGATGGTAGTCATTATCAATTGTCAATAACTGGTAATCAATTGGAAACAACACGTCAAAATAAAATCTCGCGCCTCATACAGCAGGACCTCAGCGACATCTTTCTCCGAGAGATGAAGCCGGTTTTGGGCAACTCGCTCATCACCGTCACCGGTGTGCGTATCTCCCCCGACCTCTCCATCGCCCGAGTACATGTCAGCATCATGCCCATCGGCGAGATTCCCGCCACCGAGCACACCCCTGCCCAGCCCGCCACAAAACAGGGCATCATCGACGCCATCCTCACCCACAGCTCCGACATCCGTCGCCGCCTCGGCCTCCGCGAAGGCAAACAACTCCGCATCATCCCCCAAATCGACTACTACCTCGACGACTCGCTCGACTACATTGAGAACATCGAGAACCTGCTGAAAAAATGATATCGGAGGCGTGCGAAGTGAAAAGTAATCATCTGCCCTTCCTCATCGCCCGACGCTACTTCTTCTCCCGCAAACAGAAGACCGTCATCAACATCATATCTTGGATATCCCTCATCGGTATCGCCGTGAGCACCACAGCGTTGATTGTCGTTCTCAGCGTTTATAACGGTATCGGACAACTCACCCAAGGCCTCTTTAACTCCTTCGACCCCGAGCTCCTCATACAGCCCTCCCAGGGCAAGACCTTCCACACCGAAAGCATCCCCTTCGACCAACTCGGCAAAACCCCAGGGGTAGCAGCTGTATCACAACTGGTGGAGGAAAACGCCTGGATAACCTACAACCACAACGAGGCCATCGTAGCCCTCCGTGGAGTTGATGCTTCATACCCCCAAATCACCGGTATCGACACCCTCCTCTACGAAGGCCACTATCAACTGATGAGCCTCGACAGTTCGCTACACTACCTCATCCTCGGCGCCGAGGTGTACTACAACTTGGGCGTCCGCGAGTTCTCCAACACCCCTATGGCTGTGCGTATTCCCAAACGTGGTACAGCTCTCGGGATGACCCTCGACGAGGCCTTCAACACCGCCTACGCTATGCCTGGAGGCAATTTCTACATACAGCAGGATATTGACAACAAATACGTGCTTGCCGACATAGACTTTGTGCGACAGCTCATGGATTACACCGACGATGAATGCACAGCCATAGCTATCGCCCTCACCCCCGATGCCAAAGTGTCGAAAGTAAAAGAGACAATGCGTAACACTTTGGGCGAACAGTTCACCATCAAAGACCGTTTTGAGCAACAACCCATCTACTTCAAAGTCTTCCGCAGCGAGCGTTTGGGCATATACCTCATACTTGCCCTCATCGTGCTCATCTCCACCCTCAACCTCGTGGCCTCCCTCTCGTTGCTCATCTTGGACAAACGCAAAGATATTGCCACCCTCAAGAGCATGGGTATGCGCACCACCGACCTACGGCGAACCTTCCGCATCGAGGGAGTGCTCATCTGCGCCATGGGAGTTGCGGC
>JAZUIX010000155.1:0-4209 GCA_045642445.1 Bacteroidales bacterium
CATCGACCTGACATTGCTTATGCAGATTTCCGAACTGCTGCAGCACGATTTCCTGAAAGACTGTTCGGAAAAGCTGGAGATTAAGTAGGTGAGCAAAATTAGTTTACATATTAGTTCGGTGCTTCGCCCTTCGACAAGCTCAGCAACCTGATTTGCAGCTCATTGAGCCTGTCGAAATGAGAAGATACTTTTGCAGTTTAATTATGAATAGTTACTTAACAAAAAGGATGGTAAATTATGCCACGAAAAATAGATAAAATTTGCCACTCATTTGTAAAGCCAGCGTAGTGGAAGAATCTATCTTTGCATTTTTATATGAATACATATTCAAACCTATGGTTTCAAATGAATAATGATGAAAATAAATAAAATGACAAATCGTTTTTTCCTGCTATGCACCTTGTGGCTTTGCATGGCTACTGGCTGGGCACAGTCGCCCTCAACGCTGGGCAGGGATTTTTGGGTCTCGTTTATGAACAGCTATGATGAAGGTTATGGGATAGAGACGAAACTGATTATAACCGGGTCAGATAATTGTTCGGGAACGGTGACAAACCCGATGACGGGCTGGAGCACCGGCTTCACGGTTACGGCCGGCAGCATCACGAGGGTGAACATCCCATTGGCACAGGCCTACACGACGAGGTCGGGACAAGTGGTGAACACTGGGCTGCATGTCACCGCCACGGATACCATTTCGCTGTATGCTTCCAACTTCACCACCTGTTCGTTCGATGTCACCAACGTGTTGCCAACGACTGCCTTGCGCGACGAATATGTCTTGCAGACCTACGAAGGTGCCCTCATCAACTGTGAGGCACTGATTGTGGCGACCCAGAATGGCACCACCGTTGACATTACTCCAAAATGCGCCACTGCTCACGGGCAACAGGCCAACCAGCAGTTCAGCGTGACTTTGGATGCGGGACAATGCTATCAGATTGCCTCGGTGAGAGGTGGCGACCTCTCCGGCTCGCAAGTGAAGGCCCGCAACGGACGCAAGATTGCTGTTTTCAGCGGCAATGTCTGCGAATACATTCCCGAAGGTTATTTGGCTTGCGACCACCTCGTGGAACAGGACTGGCCGGTGGCCTATTGGGGCAAGCAGTTCATCGTGACCACATCCAGTATGCGCAGCAAGGATATCGTAAGAGTAACGGCTTCGGCCAACAACTGCCAAGTGAAGAAAAACGGGACCACCTTGGCTACCATCAACGCTGGACAGACCTACCAGTTCGAGCTGAACTCCACGGAAGACGCCGTCTTCATAGAGACCACACAGCCGGCCTGCACCTATATTTATTTCACGGGGGCGGGTTATGGCGGTTCCAACGGCGACCCATCAATGGTGATAGTCAGTCCTGTCGAGCAGCAGATACACGAAACCACTTTCGGCACCTTCTCGTCAGGCACTTCGCGCTACCATTTCGTGAATGTGGTGACGCAGACCCAGCATGTGATTGGAATGCGTCTGGACGGTGCAGACATCTCCGACCAGTTTCAAGTGCTGACGGCCAAGCCCGAATACGCCTACGCCAAGATTCAGGTTTCGGACAATGCGCACCAGCTGAGTAACCGCAAGGGCGGTTTCGTGGCACATGTGTATGGCTTGGGTTTCTGTGAGAGTTATGCCTACTCGGTAGGCTCCAACGTGGCCGACCTCAATGCTGCTATCGAGGTGAACGACATACCCAACTACATGCTTCCAAATGGAACCTATGTCTGCAAGGACGACAACATAAAATTCAGCGTGACGGCCAACTACAACTATTCTTCCGTGAACTGGCATTTCGGCGACGGTGCCACGGCCAACGGCACCCCTGTCTATCACACCTACGGCGTTGCAGGCGACTGGTTAGCCTACGCCGTGCTCACTCGTTCGGGTAATGTCAAAGATACTTTACGCACCATGGTACATACTACCAGGTTTGATGAAATAGAGCTGAGAGACGACGTATGCGAGGGCAATGCCTACACTGGCAATGGCTTCTCAATAAGTGCACAACGCATTGCCGATAGTCTTGCCGCCTACCCTGGCCTGAACACTTTCCGCTTTGATACCATTATTGCAGGTTCTGGCAACTGCGAACAACGCAAGGTGCTTGACCTGACCGTACACGAGGCCTTGCAGCTCGATGCCATCAACGGCGACCTTACGCCCTGCACCCTTGAGCCTATTACCTATAGCCTTGCCCATGTGCAACAGGGAACGCAATACCATTGGGACGTGCCAAGCGGCGTGACGGTGATAGGAGGCCTGCAAAGCACTTCGTTGACGGTATGTTTTAACACGGCGGCACCGACAACCCTTACCTTGCACGGCAGCAACGACTGTGGCACGGGCACCTTGCCCATTACTGTGATGCCCAATCCCACTTACCATTTCCTGTTTAGTGACACCCTCTGTAGCGGCAACACTTACGATGCCTATGGCTTCCACTTGGCAAGACAGGACAGCTTGGGTTGGTTTACCTTCACCAACAGCTATACTACCGCGGCAGGTTGCGACAGCATTCGTGTGCTGCTGCTGTTCGTGACAGGTACGCCCACCCTAACCACGCAGGCCGAACCCACCGTGATTTGCGATGGCGGCTCCACCACCATTCATGCCTTGGGCGAAAACGCCTCTATTATACAAGGAGGCGGCACACCGCCCGAAGTGGCCATTGGCGATATTGTCTGCACCGATGGCAGCATTGTGAAACCCGCCGACTGGCCTTGCGGCAAGACTGCCAAAGGCATAGTTTTCTATGTTGACGATACGGGACAGCATGGCTGGATAGTTCACCTGCAAAACCAGGCAACAAACGTCAAATGGAGTACAGAACATCAGGATATTCCCGAACTAACTAACTACACTTCGGTTCGTACCGCAGTAACCGATTTCGATGGTTATAATAATACCCAGAAAATACGCAACTTTGGTAATGCTACGCTTTATCCTCCAGCTTATGCCGTTGATTTTGCCTCCGGCTGGTATCTACCTGCCATGGGACAACTTCGTATTCTATACGGCAACATTGTTGAGGTGAATGCTGGTCTTGCTGTTGTGGGCGGAACGCAATTTGCAACGAATTCAAATTGGTGGTATTGGTCTTCAACCGAGTACTCTGCAAATTACGCTTGGTGTCAGGATGACAATGGTTTGGTTGATCGCAATCACACTAAAGATTTTTCTCATAGAGTGCGGAGTGTGTCATCGTTTTAATTTTTCCACATGAATAAAACATTTGGATAATAGATTGTTGAATTTTTATTTTTAAAATGATAAAACATTGTTTTTCACTATCGAAATATGTTTTAAAAAATAGCGGAATTATTGATCGTGGACTGCTATTTTTAAGAATTGTCATTTTGTTGTTGTTTGTCTCCACGTCACACGCGATGGCGCAAAATTACAGATTAGGTGATGTCATCACAAACGAAGATGGGAGCCGAGGTGTGGTATTCTATGTCAATCCTGATGGTAGTGGTGGGTGGATGGTGGCTCTCACTGATGCTGCAACAAGTTGCCCTTGGGGAACTCAGAATGACATTCCTGCACTTGTCAACCAAAATCCTCCAGATTATTTTTATATGGTTTTGATGAGCGAAACCAACGGATACAACAATACAGAGAAAATTAGAACTTACCAGAACAACAATAACTCATACGCCGCTGGGAAAGTGGACTTTGCCCACGGTTGGTACCTTCCCTCAGCTGGGCAACTCAGTAGGTTATTTGGTAATATCTCTACAATTGAAGAATCTATAATAGCGGCTGGTGGAAACACATTGTCAAACGATAGCTATTGGAGTAGTACAGAGCGAGATGCATCCAGGGCTTGGATAGTTTATACTGATTTGAGATTTTATTCTTATCCAAAAACTAACAACTATAGTGTCCGTGCCATTCACGATTTCGGGGGAGGACAGACCATTGTTTACGACACCACGCTCAACTACTACTGGAACACGGGCGCAACCACACCCTATATAGAGGTGTCGCCTACGCAAACCACCACCTATACCGTCACGGCAAGCACGGAGTTCGGCTGTTCGGCCACGGCGGAACAAACCGTGTATGTCAACCCTTCGGGCACCGAGCATGTCTATGATACCGTGTGTGCCGGCTATGCCTACGAAGGCTATGGCTTTGCCCTTACGCCGCAACAGACCCAAACCCAAGGCGAAGCCACTTTCACGCGAGAGATAGGTAATGGCGAATGT
>JAZUIX010000156.1:0-2056 GCA_045642445.1 Bacteroidales bacterium
TTGTATATTACTTTTTGTGTGTAGTTTTGTCGCGTAAATACATTCAATTATGAAACGAGGAGCATACACAAATTACGTTGTTAATCAAAATCTTAAAGACTTTCTTTGTTCTATCTACAACGAAATAGAGTACCCCATAAGCGGTGAACGATTGCCGTTTGATAATATTGTCAAAGAGGCCAACAATTGGGTGGCTTATATGGAGTCGTTAGCAATTAATGTAAACGTCAAAACTCTCTTGGAACGAGTTGAGACTGTATATAGAAACAAGTTCACGAGTGCTTTGATTATCAGTTTTGCTTTGGCCATTGTGAAAGCAAGAGGATCGTCCAAAATCAATCTGCGAATCTCTGGTAAAGTCATCGATGCTTATTATGGTGAACATTATCAGCCTTTTGAGTTGATACAAAAATATTTCTATAGCAATTCCCCTTTGATGATATTTGAAGAACCTGAAGAATTTGCGGCACTAAAGAGCCAATCCAACGATTTGAACGACACCATCGAACGAGCCAAAACCATGTATATGAAACTGCTTGAGGAGAATGAAAAACAAAAAATTGAAAACGATTCGCTCAAAGAGGAGGTGGCAGTTGGTAAACAAAAGATAAAAAATCTTACTGATGAGAATGAAAGCCTCATGCGTCTGCTTGTAAAACACAAACTTGCCATTGTTGAAAAAGATAGTGAGGGCTTCAAAAAAACCACCTTGCTGACCAATGTCAATTTGGAGGATTATTACTATAAAAATGTCATCCTCAAAATCTTGGAGAAGTACAAGCGGAAACCTGTTGAAATGAGAACCACAATAGCCAATATGATCCTGAGTGTGTTTAAGAACAATCTCGACGACACCCTCACCGATCTTGTGGATGATTTTCAGAACGAAGTCCCCACACCAATTTCTCCCGAAATAAAAGTGAGTTATATAAATGTGAATGGCAATGTGGGCAATATGAATATTAATTCGGATAAAAAATAACGTGCTATGGGATTCGACAATTTGAATATTACCATTAACGGCAACGTGGGTACGATAAACAAAGATTGCACCATTATTCAACATCAGCAGTCCCAGCACCCTACCGACGACATTCCCGAGGCCGAAATTGTGGAAGAGGAAGAGGACAGCAAGCCCCTCTCCTTTGAGGATGCCATCCCCGAACACCTCCGCACGGGACGACTGCTTGTGGCTTGGAACCAACTGGCCAAGGAGGGCATACTCACTCACGACTACAAATTGGCAGAGGGCATTTCCAATCCGGCTGCCAAATATCTTGTGGAGCGTTTCTGTCTGAACAAGGGGCGTAATTATTGGACTTCGTTTGAGCAATTTTGGGAATTGAAGAACCTCCGTTGCGTAAAAGATCTTCCTCGAAAAGAGGTGCGAGATGCCATAGATAAAATTTTTTGTAATTTATAATCGTTTGCTTTAGAGATTTTTATCATACTTTCTGTAGGGACTACTGTAGGGACTACGTAGTCCCTTTTTCAATTTTTTTGCCGTATCTTTGCCGGCGATTTCCAACGCAGCCGAGCGACGGGCTCAAGAGGTGGCGGTGTATGAGCCCCACGGCAACCTCTGTCTCTCGGCGGCCACGGAAAGCAAAACAGTAAAAACCTTTAAAATTTTTGAATCATGGCAAAGAATCTTTTGAAACAATACCTCATCGACAACACCCGTGTGCTGGTCGACAATGAAAAACCCCTCAACGGCTTGCGCCTGCCCGACTGCCGCGTGATGTTTGGCCGAGGCTTGGTGCACGTGTCGCCGCGCCCCCGTCGCAACTATAAGCGAAACGCCTGCGTGTACCGCGACAACGATGTCCGGGTGATGACACGCCCCGGGCGTTGCTACATGCTCTCCGCCTACATCACCCCCTACGACCTCTGCACCCAGGAGGCTTTCGCCCAAAAATGCGGCGAACTGTGGACGGCCCTCGAAGCCGCCCAGCAGCACTACTTCGACACCTTTGGCAACCAAAACATGGAGGACCGCGCATGATTTTCGATTTCTTTAATTCGGTCAAAAACGGCACGGGATGTGCTTGTAGCC
>JAZUIX010000157.1:0-9286 GCA_045642445.1 Bacteroidales bacterium
TGATTTTGGCCGTTTTTGGTCATCTTGCTGTTTGTCACTCGGTCATGTAGCCCGCTACACTCCCTCGTTCCGCTCAGCAATCTGTTCCAAAACCAACTCAAAATCCCAAGAAATCAATTTATAGAACCCACCTTAACAAAACAAAAACGTCATATCATGAAAAAACTGTCCATCGTAGCCATCGTTCTTGCCTCGTTAGCCATAGCAGGCGAAATCTTTATCTTTGCCACACAAAAAGAGGATAGCGAAGAGATCCAACGCAAAGCCATCATGTCCGATTATCGGGTTTATGCGCCCGTGATTCCCGACACTATGACCTTTGCGGGAGAGAAAGTCCCCTTGGAAACATACTATGTGAGGGAAGCGTTGGACAATGAGCTTATTGTCAACATGTACCGGCAATCCAGCACGGTATTGTATTTCAAACGTGCCAACCGATATTTCCCCATTATTGAGCCCATCCTCAAAAAGAACGGCATTCCTGAAGACTTCAAGTACCTCTGTGTCATCGAAAGCGGTCTCACCAATGCCACCTCGCCCGCCAAAGCACAAGGCTTTTGGCAGTTCATCAAAACCACAGGAACCAACTACGGCCTCATGGTGAACGATGAGATAGACATGCGCAACGACCTCGAAGCATCCACCCAGGCGGCATGCAAATACATCCGCAACCTATACAACAAGTTCCACAGCTGGTCGGCAGCTGCTGCTGCCTACAACTGTGGTGAGAACGGCTTGTACAAACGTATGGAGGCCCAAGGCACCCGCAGCTATTACGACACGCGCCTCAACCCCGAGACGGCCCGATATGTTTACCGCATCCTTGCCATGAAACTCATCATGCAGCAACCAAAGCAATACGGCTACCATATCCGCCATTGCGACCTCTACCCCCAGATTCCGACCCGCACAACCTCGCTCTCGGGCCAGAATGTAGACCTCTACCAATTTGCCAAAGACAACGGAACAACCTATATGATGCTTCGCACGTTGAATCCTTGGCTTCAAACCGACAACTTGAAAAACAAAGCTGGCAAGACCTACACGGTCAAACTCCCCGTTGAAGACGGAACTCTGCAGAAGACTTTGACTAAAGGCAAGAAAGACACCAGTTTTATCACCCGGATGTGATAGTAATGAAAAATGGAAAATTAAGAATTAAGAATAAGGCTTCCGCCACACTTTTCAATATTAATAGTAAGACCTCCCTTCCACTTTCCATTTAATTTTTAATTCTAAATTTTTATCGAAATGGCCAAAATAGAAATACTCGGTGCTCGCGAACACAACCTTCAGAATGTCGATATTGACATTCCCCGCAATCAGTTGGTTGTTTTTACGGGCCTCAGCGGCAGCGGAAAGTCGAGCCTGGCTTTCGACACCATCCATGCTGAGGGCCAACGCCGCTATATGGAGACATTCTCGGCCTACGCTCGGCATTTCATTGGCAATATCGAACGCCCCGACCTCGACAGCATCAACGGCCTCAGCCCCGTCATCTCTATCGAACAAAAGACCACCAATAAAAACCCTCGATCCACAGTAGGCACCGTTACCGAAATCTACGATTTTGTGCGTCTTCTCTACGCCCGCATCGGCGAAGCATATTCGCACATCAGCGGTGAACGCATGGTGAAATACACCGAAGAACAGATTCTCGCACTCATCAACGAAAAATATGCCGGCAAGGACATCATGGTGCTGGCTCCGTTGGTGAAAGCCCGCAAGGGACACTACCGCGAACTTTTCGCACAAGTGGCTAAAAAAGGGTTCTTACGGGTGCGTGTGGATGGGAATATATGCGAGCTCAGCTACAATATGCAGGTGGACAGATATAAGACCCACGACATCGAGCTGGTTATCGACCGTGTACGTGTGGGCAACAATGCCGACCGTCTGAAAGAAGCTGTGCGCACAGCTTTCAAGATGGGCAAAGGCATTCTGATGATCCTTGAGGGCGAAAATACCGCTTTCTACAGCCGCCTGCTCATGGACCCTGCAACAGGCCTCTCCTATCCCGAACCCGAGCCCAACACTTTCTCTTTCAACTCACCCTACGGTGCGTGTCCCAAGTGCAACGGTCTTGGGCTTATTGCTCAAATCGACATCACGAAACTCATTCCCGACCCTTCCAAGAGTATCCGCGACGGTGCTTTCGAAGTGCTTGGAAAATATAGTCCCACCAACTATTTTTATCGCAAACTCGAGAACCTTGGCAAGTTTTACCACTTCACCATCGACGACCCCGTGGAGAGTTTTTCCGAGGATGCCATGAACACCATTCTCTATGGCACCAGCGACTTCACCGGCTTGGAAGATGCCTACGAAATGAACCACGGCAGCAGTTTCCAAGGCATTGTGAACTATATTATGCAAATGGCCTCCGACGACAGTTCTGCGGCCTTGCAAAAATGGGCTGCGAGTTTTATGAACACCGTGCCCTGTCCCGAATGTCATGGATACCGTCTCAAACCCGAAAGCCTCGCTTTCAAAGTCGACGGACTCCATATCGGCGAGATGGCACAGTTGGACCTCATCGAACTCCACGACCGCCTTCTTCACCTTGAAGACCGCCTCAACGGAAAGCAAAAAACTGTCGCACACGAGATCCTCCGCGAAATTCTCAATCGCACCCAATTCATGATAGACGTGGGTGTAGGCTACCTCTCGCTCAACCGAAGCAGCAGCAGTCTTTCGGGAGGCGAATCGCAGCGCATACGCCTCGCCACCCAGATTGGAGCCCGTTTGGTCAATGTGCTCTATATTCTCGACGAGCCCAGCATCGGACTCCACCAACGTGACAACCAGCGTCTTATCAATGCGCTCAAAGAGTTGAGAGACTTGGGGAACAGCGTCATCGTAGTGGAGCACGACCGCGATATGATTATGAGTGCCGACTATGTGGTGGATATCGGACCTGGCGCTGGCGTTCATGGAGGCAAAATCATTTTTGAAGGTTCTCACGAGAAACTGATATCTTCAAAGAAGCACACCCTCACCCTCGACTACCTCAACCGTGTCAAAGATATCGCCTTGCCACAACGCCGTTCCATTGAAGGATGTGACCACCTTATTTTGGCAGGAGCCACGGGCAACAACCTCAAGAATGTCACCCTTGACCTCCCCCTCCGGCGATTTGTCTGCATCACAGGTGTGAGCGGAAGCGGAAAATCCTCACTCATCAACGAAACCCTCCACCCTATACTCAACAAACATTTCTATCATTCTCAAAAAGAACCCCTTCCCTATCGTGAAATCAGCGGTTTAAACCATATCGACAAAGTAATCGAAATAGACCAATCACCCATCGGCCGCACCCCACGCAGCAATCCTGCCACCTACGTTGGCGTTTTCGACGAAATCCGCACCCTCTTCACCCAACTGCCCAGCGCACGTATCCGTGGATACAAACCAGGCAGATTCTCCTTCAACGTCAGCGGAGGCCGTTGCGAGCATTGCAAAGGAGCCGGAGTACGCACCATTGAGATGAACTTCCTGCCCGATGTATACGTCAACTGCGAGGTCTGCAACGGCAAACGCTACAACCGCGAGACCCTCGAAATACGCTACAAAGGCAAAAGCATCGCCGATGTGTTGGATATGACCATCAACGAGGCAGTAGAATTTTTCGAATCCTACCCCAAGATATACCGTAAACTCAAAACCATCCAAGAGGTAGGCCTCGGGTATATCACACTCGGACAGCAATCTACCACCTTGAGCGGAGGCGAAGCCCAACGCATCAAACTCGCCGCCGAACTCGCACGTCCCGAAACGGGAAACACACTCTACATCCTCGACGAACCCACCACTGGCCTCCATTTTGAGGACATCCGCGTACTTTTAGAGGTGCTGCAACGCCTTGTGGATCGAGGCAACAGCGTCCTCGTAATCGAACACAACATGGATGTCATCAAAGTGGCCGATTGGGTCATTGATATGGGACCCGACGGAGGACGCCGAGGGGGGCAATTAATGTTTGCCGGCACACCCGAAGACCTCGCCGCACAACCCGACAACTTCACCGCCCAATACCTGCGCGAAGAACTCGAAGCCACAGCAAAAAATCAAAAATAAAGACATACGATAACCGCACTGTTCATACTCTACCTTTTTACCGTCCCAGCGCTGGTGATGCTCCTTGCCCGAAAATGGACATGGATTGACAAAGTCAGTCCCATGTCCGTGCTATACATCATCGGCCTCCTCGTGGCCAACTTCACCCCATGGATGCGCACCCCAGGACTCCTCGACCTCGACAACCTTCTCGGAAGCATCTGCATACCTTTGGCCATACCCCTGATGCTCATGTCGTGCAGCCTTGCCAATTGGTCCGCTAAAACAGCCATCAAAGCCTTCTTCAGCGGCCTCGTAGCCGTGCTCATCGTTTCGGTGGCGGGATTCTTCCTGTTCCGAAGCAACGACGACCCGCGACACTTTGCCCAAATCTGTGCCGTATCCATAGGCATATACACCGGAGGAATCCCCAACATGGGAGCCATAGCACAGGGTGTGGGGATGGACCAGGAAACATACCTTTATCTATCCTCTTTTGATTTGATAGTCACCGGCTTGTACCTTGTATTTATCATTTGCTTTGGCCGACCTTTCTTCCGTAAACTGCTTCCTCAAAATACTTCAATAAAGCAAGACACATCCTTAACCGAAAACAACAAATTCCATTCCGAACCCCTACAAAAGACCTCTTCATTACCACAGATAGCGGTGATAATCACCGCGTTCCTTATTGCGGCGGTATCCTACCTTCTCTCCACACTTTTCAACGAGAGTCTCTCCACCCCCATGCTCATACTGATACTCACCACACTCTCCATCGCAGCCTCGTTTCTACCCTTTGTAAAAAAGTCCAACATTCTGAGTGATAATAATTCACGTATAAAGCCCTTTGATTTGGGGCTCTACTTCGTATACGTTTTCTGCTTTTCGATAGCTAACGCATGTGATGTAAGACAAATGGATCTCGCGGGAAGCCTCAACATATTGTGGTACATATTATTCGTAATATTTGGTTCATTGGTGTTGCAGCTACTTTTTGCGAGACTTATCCACCTTGATAGCGACAGCACCATGGTCACCTCCGTGGCCCTCATCAACTCGCCCCCCTTTGTCCCACTTGCTGCTGCACTCCTCAACAACAAAGATGTCATAGTGTTAGGAATCACCGTAGGACTTCTGGGATACATGTTTGGCAACTATCTCGGACTCGGATTCTTCTTCCTTTTCGCTCCGTAGTAACTTCGCCCGTCATCCTAAAGAAATAATAGGCGAATAAGGGATGAATGAACTTCGAGGGTGATGCAAAGCCAAAATGATATTGATTGTTCATTATCAGCACAATGTAAAATTTATCAGTCACTATCAGATTTTTTTTATTTCTCTTTCGAAAAATATTCGTATCTTTGCTTTCCTAAAATAGTAACAAGAACGATAATTTTGATATATGAAAAATATGAAACACAAATTATTATCCGCAATCGTTATGATTTCGGTATTGATGTGCGGTAGTGCAAAAGCTGAAAATGTAGACATCCAAACCGTAAAACAGCTGGGTGCTTATTATTTTTCTGTTGCCACGGGTGCCAAAGCACCTGTCAATCCCGACAACCTCGTGCTTGCCAAACAAATTGACAACCCTACGCTCTGCATCCCTGCTCTTTATGCATTCAATGTGGAAGGTGACGGCTTTGTGGTAATGTCCGCATCGGACTGTGTGGAGCCTGTTTTGGCCTACAGCCCTGTCGGTAATCTCAACGATGTTGACAAAAACCCCGCATGCCTTTATATGCTAAATAGTTATGCAAAACTTATCAGCAGTCAGCAAAATGTCGAGGCCACCGCTTCGGCCGAGGTTCGCCAGTTGTGGGACCAGCTTGCCGATAAGAAATTGGTCTGCGATCCTGAGACCAAGGCCGTCCTCGTACAGAGCAAGTGGGGCCAGGGTGACCCTGACTACCCCACATTCAATGTCTGTTGCCCTGTTTTGAACGGCAAGCATGTCATCACGGGTTGCGTGGCCACGGCTATGGCTATGATAATAAAGTATTGGAACTATCCCATCAAGGGTGCAAACAGCAATCCTTCGGGTTCGAGCACTGCCGTCTGGTCGTGGAACAACACCAATATCCGCTACAATTTTGCAAAAGACTCCAACAAATTCGTTTACGACAGCATGCCCGCCTCGCTGAAATACAATTCTGAGTGGAACTACAAGCACGCTATCGGCAAGCTGATGTTTGCTTGCGGAGTGACCTCCAAGATGAACTGGGGTTTGGATGCCAGCGGCACCCAGAGCGAATATGTAAAGACTGCCCTGCCTCAATGGTTCAAGTATTCGGACGAATGCAGGCAAGTGAATCGTCAGAGTTATTCCAACTCGCAGTGGAACAATATGCTCCACGACGAATTGGAAACCAACAAGCGTCCTGTTTACTATAGTGCTTCAGATCCTGGCGGAAGCGGTCGTGACGCTGCTGGCCATGCCTTTGTGATTGCTGGTGTTTCGAGTGCATCGGAGAACAAATACTATGTGCGTTGGGGTTGGGACGGAAGTTCTGATGGTTTCTATACCCTCACTCCTGCCTCCGCTATTGAAGACGCTGGCGGATACCGCTTTACATACGGTCAGGCTATGATTTACAAAATTCATCCCAAGGAAGAGGTCGGCATCGATGAGAACACCTATTTCGCTCCTTCGCCTGCCTATCCCAATCCCGCCACCGACTATTTGATGGTGCCCGTTGACCTGCCTTTGAACGCCTACCTCACCATCTACAGCATCGACGGCAAACAGTTGGACAGCCACATTGTGCCCGCCAACACCAAGGAGTACCGCCTCGACCTCCAGAGCTACGCCCCTGGCACATACGTCTACCGCCTCAACGGCGAAGCCTACAAATTCACTGTACGCTAAATCAACGATATAAATAACACAAAGAGTCCGACTTTCGCAATGAGCCGGACTCTTTTTGGATAAGAATAATATTAAAATACACATTTTATGGAAGACATGAACACCATCAATCCTTCGGCCATGCCGGCCAATTCACAGATTCGTCACAACGCCTATACCCAATTGAAAGGGCATTGGCTCAATCCTGTACTTGCGACACTGCTCTACGCAGTGGTCGTAGGTGTGGCAAGCAATATTCCCTTGCTGAACCTACTGGTGGTACTCCCGTTGGAGTTTGGTTTCATCCTCACCTTCCTTTATTTCAAACGCGATAGCGTCAACGAGGAAGACATTGCCGCCAGCCCGTTCTACACCTTCAAAGAATATGGCCGTTATCTCGGAGGCTCGCTACTGGTTGGGGTGTTCACCTTCTTGTGGACCCTGCTGCTCATTGTGCCAGGCATCATCAAAGCCTACTCCTACATCCTCACTCCCTACATCATGCATGACAACCCCAATATGCCTGTGCGTGAATGTATCCGCCTCAGCCAAAAGATGATGGACGGTTACAAATGGAAACTTTTCTGCCTGCACTTGAGCTTTATTGGCTGGATGATTCTCGCCGTCCTCACGCTCTGCATCGGATTCCTCTGGCTCACACCCTATATGCAACTTGCTCAAACCAATTTCTACGAAGAAATCAAAGCCCGTTACACCGAATCTGCTGCCACACTCTGAATATAAAAAATCGCTTTCGGGCGATTTTTTCTTGATAATACTGCAATAAACTCACATTCAGAGAAACTAAATATATTATTTATCTTTTAACAACACAATTATATGTCTTTGCATAAAACAACTATCCGCACCCTCGCACCCATGGTGCTATTCTTATTGTTTGCAACCACAGCCCTTGCACAACCTGGCGGCGGGGGCGGGGGACGACCCATGGGGCCACCTCCAGGCGGCTTCCGCAATGGAGGCAGACCCTCTATGTCCGACCGTGAGCGTATGCGCAAGCAATATCAGGCCAATCAGGCTGCTCAGCAATCGCAACAGGTGAAACAGAAGAAGTCGGTGAAAGCGGGCGACACTTTCAAAATCGTGGGCACTTTGCAAGACAGTACCAACAACGAGCCTATCCCATTCGTCAACATCGCCGTGCTCTCGGCTGCCGATTCCTCTTTTGTCAAAGGCGGCATCTCCGACCTCAACGGCTATTTCGAGATCCCTGGAATCCCGCAAGGCGAGATGCTGCTGCGCGTCTCTGCTATCGGATATAAAAACATCCTTTACCCCTTCACAGTGGATAACAACACCGCCCTCGGCACCATCAAGATTGCCCCTGGTGCCACCACGCTGAAGGAGGTCAAGGTCACCGCATCGAGACCTCTCTATGCCATGGATGGCGAGAAGATGATTTACAATGTGGCCGACGACCCCACCATCCAAACCGGTACCACCAGCGATGCTTTGCAGAACGCTCCTGGAGTGGAGGTGGACATCGAAGGCAACATATCCTTGCGCGGTGTGAGCAGTGTGGAAATTTGGATTAACGACAAGCCCTCCAAATTGACCGAAGAGAACCTCAAGACCTACCTCGAAACACTACCCGCCAACGCTCTCGACCGCATCGAAGCCATTACCAATCCCTCGGCAAAATATGCCACCAGTGCCGATGCCGTCATCAACATCATCACCTCGGCCTATATCAAGAGCAACCACTTTGTCAGTTTCGGCGTCAATGGTGCCACACAGCCGTATGTCTCCCCTTGGGTCTCCTACACTTGGGCCAACGAACGTCTCTCGGTCAACCTCTATGCTTCGGGGCGCTACAACTATAGCAACAACGAAGGCTGGAGCAAGACAACCTACCGCAAAGACCACAACGTCACCGCCGACGGAACATACGATACCACTGCCACCGAGAAATACAATAGCGAGAGCAACAGCCGTCGCTACAGTGGCAATTTCTTCGCCAATGTCAACTATGAAATCGACAGTATGACCGACCTAGACTTCATGGGTTCGTTCAACTTCAGCCGCAACACCAGTTTCAACGCCTTGCAACGTGGCCGCGACAACTGGCTCACCGGAGGCATGCACGACCTTTTCTCCTACGTCGATACCAACGACAGTTGGAACAACAATGGTTTCGGCATGGCTGGCATCGATTACACTCACAAGTTCGATGAGAACGGCCACAACACCCGCGCCAGCCTCCACGAGCACTCCAGCCACGGCACCAGCGAACACGACTTTATCCGTCTTTTCGACCCCGCCGTCACCACTGGCACATACAACGACTACGACAAAGCTTATCTCGACAATAACACCAGCAACGACATCAGTGCCGACATTCGCTACAACCGTCCC
>JAZUIX010000158.1:0-8806 GCA_045642445.1 Bacteroidales bacterium
CTTCGCTTATCGTCCTACGGAACGCTATCGAAAGCCACAGGCTTTCTTCTCATAGCCCGCTACGCTTCCTCGTTCTGCACAGCAATCTGCTCGAAAACCACTCCGAAATCCCAAGAAATCAATTTATAGAACCCACCTAAAGTATGTCGAATCAGCAGAAATACGATACCCTTCGTCAGACATACCCCGAGTTTGTCTATGAAAGTTATGAATATAATGTGCAGCCTGACGGGCTGCACATTGTTTTTACATTCCGAATAGGGAAGGATATCTGTTTCACCCCCACGGCTTTTATTCCTACACGCGGTTTTCTTTGTTTCGACCAACCCAAGGAGTTGATGGACATGCTGGTATTCAATATCGGCATGATTGAACTCGTCAGCTATTGGAAATGTCTCTGCCCGCCCAAGGTTGCTGTGGTGTGCGGGGCATTGTCGGACAAACAGAAGGATTTTTGGAAAAAGATCTATTTCAATGGTCTTGGTGAGTTTTTCTATGTGAACGGTATCGGTGCGACGATGGATGATTTTATGACCATTTGTGCACCCTTGCCCGATGCTAACTATCGTTTTCAAGCCTCTGCTGACGGTAACTATTCTCCGGATAATTATCTAATCCCCATTGGTGGCGGCAAAGATTCGGTAGTGACATTGGAATTGTTGCAGGAAAAATCTCCCAAAGATGTCCGCCCGATACCGCTGATTATGAATCCTCGGGGTGCCACGGTCGGGTGCATTGAGGCTGCGGGTTATTCCATGAATGATGTGTTGGAAATACGTCGCACCATCCATCCTCTTTTGTTGGAATTGAATGCCAAAGGTTGCTTGAATGGACATACTCCGTTCAGTGCAATGCTTGCCTTCTATACTTTGTTGGCGGCTCAATTGTCGGGAGTTCCCAACGTGGCTTTGTCCAATGAAAGTAGTGCCAACGAATCCACCGTTGTAGGAACCTCGGTGAATCATCAATATTCCAAGAGTTTGGAATTTGAAAATGATTTTCGCCGATATGTTTCTGAAAATATTTCAAGAAAATATAATTATTTCAGTTTTTTGCGTCCGCTGTCTGAATTGCAGATTGCTATGCTTTTCAGTCGGTACAAGCATTATCATGCTGTTTTCCGCAGCTGTAATGCGGGCAGCAAACAGGATATTTGGTGCGGGAAATGTGCCAAATGTCTTTTTGCCTATATCATCTTGTCCCCCTTTATCGAGCCTCAACGCCTCAATGCTATCTTTGGTAAAAATATGCTCGACGATATCGAAATGAGTCGGTATTTTGAAGAATTGACAGGTCGTGCGGAGACAAAACCATTTGAATGTGTGGGGACAGTCAGCGAGGTGAATAGTGCTTTGGCCATGACTTTGCAACGCTGGTATCCGAATGAGCGTCCTGTGTTGCTCCGCAAATATCTCGCCGAGGCACCTACTACTTCACTTACTACCATATTCCAAGAACACAACCTCAACAAGGACGAGGTAGCCATAATATTGTCGCATGTACAGAGAACAACAATTTAAACAACTGCTGAATAACCGCCGTATATTGATTGCCGGTTATGGTCGTGAGGGCAAGAGCTCGTACGCCCTTTTGCAGCGTTTGTTGCCCGAAGGTGTTGTTGATGTGGCTCAGAACGACGAGGAGATTTTTTCGGCGTTGGAGAGAGCCGTTGCTGATAATTGTCCTTACGATTGGATTATCAAGTCGCCAGGCATCTCGACAATGAAGTTTGAGGGCCGATGCAACCTCGCCACCATCACTTCTCAAACCGACCTCTTTTTGCAGGTGTATGGCGACCGCACCATCGCGGTGTCGGGCACCAAGGGCAAAAGCACCACTACCACGCTGATACATCATGTACTGAAAGAACATTTCGGCGACGACAAGGTTGTTTTGGCTGGCAATATGGGCATACCGCTGTTTGACATCCTCGACCAAATAGCGGCGGATAGTTGGGTGGTGGCGGAGTTTTCTTGTCATCAATTGGAAAACATTCATCGCGGCCCTCACATCGGCATTTTGCTCAATCTGTATCAGGAACATCTTGACCATTATCACGACTATAGAGGCTATCAGATGGCCAAAATGCAGATGGCTTTGTGTCAGACACCCGATGATTATTTCTTCTATTGCAACGATAGTGCCGACTTGCTTGCACGGGTCGAAGAAGTCTCTGCACAGCTGCGTTCCCGCGTCACCGCTTATAGTCTTGCCGAGGCCAAGCAGTCGTGTGTGGCATCAATGCCCTCGACGTTGAAAGGCGACCACAATGTAGGCAATGTCTTCGTGGCGTATAAGGCGGCATCGCTCTTGGGTGTGGATGAGGCTGCCTTTGCCAAATCATTGATGACTTTTCAAGGGTTGCCCCATCGTTTGGAAAAGGTGGGCACCTATCAAGATATATTATTTTATAACGATTCCATATCAACAATCCCAGAAGCCGCCATTGCAGCGGTAGAGGCGTTGGAGGATGTGGACACGCTGATTTTGGGCGGTTTCGACCGCAAGATTGACTATACTCCTCTGGGTGCATATCTCGTCGACAAGAGGCGGAAAGGCTTTGCGGTGAGAAACATTGTCTTTGTGGGCGATGCGGGCAGACGTATGAAGCAGGAATGGCAGTTGCAGGGGAGGAGTGTATTGGTCGAAGACGATTATGCCAAGATTGTGGCGTGGTGCTATGATCATACCGCCAAAGGCAAGGTGTGCCTGCTGTCGCCCGCCGCTGCCAGCTATGACGCATTTAAGAATTTTGAAGAGCGAGGCTCAAAATATAAGGAATTGATTGTAACGATGTGCGATAAAAACGATTGCAAGAGTGTTCGAGAGATAAGGCAGGACCTCCATGCCCACCCGGGTGTTTCGGGCGACGAGTATTATGCCCACGACACAGTTGTCCGATTCTTGGCACATTGCCACCCCGACAAAGTGTATGAACATGTGGGCGGCTTTGGGGTGATAGCTGTTTGGGGCACCAACAAATCTCATCCCATGGTGGCTGTCCGTGGCGATATAGATGCGCTCCCCATAGGTCATCGTTGCGGCCATGACGGACATACCGCCATCCTGCTTTGTTTGGCAGAAATGATTGCGGCAAAAAAGGTCACCAACGTCATCCTCGTTTTCCAACCCGAGGAAGAGACGGGTATGGGGTCGCAGAAAATACTCGATGCAGGTATCTTGCAGCAATATAATATCAAACAATTTTTCGGATTGCATAATCTTCCTGGATTTGCTTTGGGCACGGTGGTGTTGAATCGACACACTTTTGCTGCTGCATCTTCGGGTGTGATATATCATTTGCAGGGCCGCAACACCCACGCCTCAACACCCGAGAAAGGTCTCAACCCTGGGTTGGCTGTGGCTGAGATTATTGAGCGGATGATGCGTCTCAATAGTGGCGAGAAGGTCTCTCTCGACAATTTCAGACAGAGCACGTTGATATGTGTGCGTCTGGGCGAAGAGGCTTTTGGCACCTCGGCAGGCGAGGCCGAGGTGATGTTCACTTTGCGGGCTTTTACCAACAACGCCATGGAACATCTTTTGACCGAAGCCAATGCGATTGTTTCAGAGGTGGCGGCAAAACATCATCTGCAAAGTTCTGCCACCTTGCGTGAGCCTTTCCGTGCCACCGAGAACGACTCCGCTTTGGTGGAGTATATCGAGGAGGTATGTGGCTGTCGATCCCAGTACACACTTACCCCTTTCCGTTGGTCGGAAGATTTTGCCAATTATTTGCAGGAGTTTCGTGGCGCCATGTTCGGCATCGGGGCAGGGGAGAAACATTGCGAACTGCATCACCCCGACTACGATTTCCCCGACGAACTTATCGAACCTGCTGCAAAAGTGTTAATGAATTTAATTGTAAATAGTGAATAGTGACTGGGAGGGCGGCAGCCACCTAATCACAAGTCACAAGTCACAAGTCACCAGTCACCAGTCACAAGTCACCAGTCACCAAACAAGAATATAAATTAAAAAATTACCATAATGAAGAAGGTTTTATTTACGATTGCATTGCTGGCATTCCTTTATCCCGCCGTGGGACAGGAACTGAGCCAGCCAGAGTTTGAAGGTCAGAGCTGCACCAGCATTATGGTGGGCAAGAAGGCATCTAAAGATGGCAGCGTCGTCACATCCCATACATGTGATGGCCGTTATCGCACATGGATGTATATGGAACCCGCTGCCGACCATGCCGCTGGCGAAATGCACGCTGTGTACAAAGGCACCATGCACACCTCTTTCCGAGGCGATACCACGGGTGTGCGTCTTGCTGGCGCCATCCCCGAAGTGGCCCACACCTATGCTTATCTCAACACGGCTTATCCTTGTTTGAACGAACATCAGCTCGCCATTGGCGAAAGCACTTTCAGCGGTCCCGACACTTTGGTCAACCCTGCCGGTATGTTCATGATTGAGGAGCTCGAACGCGTGGCTCTGCAACGTTGCACCACGGCTCGTGATGCCATACGTCTCATCGCCGATCTCATCAAGGTCTATGGCTATGGCGATGGCGGTGAGTGCATCACTATTGCCGACACCAAAGAGGTGTGGCAGATGGAGATCCTTGGCGAAGGCAAGGACAACATCGGCGGCATCTGGGCGGCCCAGCGCATCCCCGACGACCATATCGGCGTGAGCTGCAACATCCCCCGCATCGGCAAACTCCAGCGTGGCAATACCGAGTATTTTATGTGCTCGGACAACATCGAGGCTGTGGCACGTCGCTACAATCTGTGGGACGGCAAAGACGAGTTTGTGTTTTGGAAGGCTTTCAACAGCAGCTATGCCAATGGAAAGAATTTCCGCGAGCGCGAATATTTTATCTTCAACATGCTGGCTCCCTCTATGAAATTCTCTATGGATATGGCCGAACTTCCTTTCTCGGTGAAACCCGATAAGGATGTTGATGTGCGTGCAGTCATCGAACTTCTCCGCAGCACCTACGAAGGCACCGACATGGATATGTGTCAGAACGTCAAAATGCCTATGCAGCGCAAAGACAAGAAAGGCAACACCTACACCGATACTATTATCAGCCCTGTCGCCAATCCGTGGCTGGGTTCGGCTATGCAGAAGACGCTCAACACCATTGCCCCTGGCACCATCGAGTTCCGCCGTACCGTCAGCGTGGCATGGTGCTCCTATTCTTTTGTGTCGCAGTCGCGTGATTGGTTGCCCGACAATGTTGGCGGCGTGGTGTGGATGTCGGTCGACAACCCGGGTCAGTCGCCCCGTGTGCCTATCTTCTGTGGCACCACCGAGCTCCCTCAGCCCTACAGCATCTGTGGACAAAAAGAGTATAACCCCGATGCTGTGCTGTGGAAATACCGCAAGGCCAACAAACTCGCTACTGTTGCTTGGCAACGCACCAAGGCCATTATGTGCAACGAGCTGAAAAACCTTGAGGAAAACGCCTTCGGCGGTCTTGACGCACTCGAACGTGAAGTCTCTCGTTTCACCCGTGTGGGCCGTGCCGATCAAGCCACAGCTTCCCTCAACAACTACACTCGCGAGCAATACGAGAACAGTTCTTTCGCATGGTCTCAGCTCGAGAACCGTTTTTGGACGATGTTCGGAATGGGGTTTTAATAAATGTGACTTGTGAATAGTGACTTGTGAATAGTGAATAGTGACTGGGAGGGCGGCAGCCACCTAATCACCAGTCACCAGTCACCAATCACCAGTCACAAGTCACCAATCACAACAAATATATCTTTTAAACCATGAAAAAACTTCTTGCAATTCTTATTGTTACGGCTCTTTTTGCCGGTAGTGTCATGATGACTTCTTGTGCCTTCCTCGACAATGTGGCCAAGAATGTCTCAAGTATTGCCAATCTCGTCAATTGCGAGTATGCGTTGAAGAATGTTTCCAACGTCACCGTGGCGGGTGTCAACGTCAAAAATGTCACCAATGGCAACATCTCCGCCACCGATGTGGTGAAATTGGTGGCCGCCATCACCACCAAGAGTGTCCCGCTGGCTCTTGATGTCAACATCAACGTCAAAAACCCCACCACCACCAGCGCCAAGCTCACCACGTTGGATTGGGCGCTTGATCTTGCTGCCACCGAGTTCGCCACAGGCGCCACAAATCAGGCTTACAATATCAGCCCCAACACCACCTCCACGGTGCCCCTGGCTGTCAATACCGACATCTACCGTCTGTTTTCTTCCGACGGCATCAATTCCCTGAAAGCCTTTGCCAGCTCCTTCACCAAGGACGGCACCTCTTCTCAGGTGGGCCTCCGTGTCCGTCCCTCCATCCAGGTGGCAGGACAGACCTACAAATCGCCCAATTACATCTCCATTATGAAGCCTGCCGCCAATTCTTCCAGCAACACGAATACTGGATCGGGTACTGGTTCCGGCTCGGGTTCCTCTACTGGTAAAACTAATACCAAGAAAGGCTGATTTTTCAAAACCGACGAATATGACAGATGAAAGTGGGCAACAACCTGCTTGCATCTGTCATTTTTGTGAATAGTGAATAGTGAATAGTGACTGGGAAGGCGGGAGCCACCTAATCACAAGTCACTAATCACAAGTCACTAATCACAAGTCACCAATTCTCAATTCTCAATTCTCAATTAATAAATGCGGCTCCCGCCCAACGATAACCAATAACCAATAACCTCAATTTTTATGAATATAGAAGCCGAAATCCAAGCAGTTGTAGCTGCCCAACGTCAGTTCTTTCGTTCTGGTGCCACCCTCGATGTGTCGTGGCGTATTGCCCAGCTGAAGAAACTCAAAGCCGCCGTCCTCTCACATCGTGAGGAGTTGGAGGATGCCATCATGCAGGACCTTGGCCGCAGCCGTGTCGAGGCCTCTCTGTGCGACATCGCCCCTATCATCATCGAGATAAACGAGATGTTGCGGGGTCTTCGTCGTTGGGCCCGTCCCGAGTGCCATTTCAGCGGATTGGCGTGCTTCCCCAGCCTTGTCACCAAGGTGTACAAAATGCCCTACGGGGTCACCTTGGTCATCAGCCCCTTCAACTTCCCTATGCTGCTCACGTTGGGCGTGGTGGCGGCCAGTATGTCGGGAGGCAACACCGTTGTTGTCAAAGCCAGCTCGAAATCGGCTGCCAGCACCGCCGTGTTGAAAAAATTCATCGCCGAAGTGTTCCCGCCCGAATATGTCGCACTTATTGATGGGGGACACGAGGTGGCGGACATCTGTCTCGACCAGCGTTTCGACAAGATATTCTACACCGGTTCGCCCTCTGTGGGCAAACATGTGCTCGAATGTGCCGCCAAGAACCTCACCCCTGTGGCGCTCGAATTGGGCGGCGAAACGGGCAACTGGGCCGTGGTGCGCAAAGATGCCGACCTGCGCGATGCTGCCCGCAAGATAGCCTTCTTCAAACTCTGCAACGCGGGACAGATATGCATCAATGTCAACCAAGTGGCTGTGGCCGAGGAGGTGGCCGAAGAATTTGTCGGCTTGCTTAAGGCCGAGTTTGTGCGCCAGATAGGCGAGGAGCCTCTGAAGAATGAGGACTATCCCAAACTCATCACCCCTGCCGCCTATCAGAAATGTGCCTCCGAGGCGGATCAATATCGGTCGCGCATAGTGCTGGGAGGCGAGGGCGACCCTGCCACACGTCGCTATGCCCCCACCATCATCTATCCCGTGCGTGTGGACGAGCCCATAGTGATGCACGAGCTCTTCTGTCCCTTGCTGCCCGTGGTGCCTTTCAAGGACGGCGAGGTGGAGCAACTGATGGACATCATCGCCCAGCGCGAGCACCCTTTGGCGATGTATCTTTTCACCCGCGACATCCGTTGGGGCAAGCGCACCATGCGGCGACAGCAGTATGGTGGAGGGTGCATCAACGAGGTGTGTATGCACCTGATGGTCGAGGGGGTGCCCTTTGGCGGCACAGGACACTCGGGCATGGGGGCCTATCATGGCGTGTGGGGCTTCCGCGAGTTCACCCATCCCTCCACGGTACTTATCGGCAAAACCCGCCTCAACCTCTCCCTGCGCGAGCACCCATATAGCGGCAAGGCCGGCCAACGAAAACAAAAAATGCTCCGCTTTATTACCGGGAAGTAGCCGAAAGAATGTGAAAAATGAATGGTTGAAAGTGGGTGTCGAGGTGCGGAAATCGTGTTAAATGAATGTTAAAAATGGGTGTCAAAGGGTGAGAATGATGTTAAGCAGATGTTAAAAATCAATGGTGAAATGTGAAAACGATGTTAAATTTAAAGTGTATGGTGAAAAGTGAATGGTGACCTCAATTTAACATTTTGCTCCTTTATTGCGTTCTTTGCCCTTTCATTATGCCTTCACTACTGGTGGGACAATATTGGGAGGATATTGGGAGGATATTGGGAGAAGTGCTGCCGGAAGTAGCGACAGATGGCCTCTACAAAAGTGGACAATTGACCCTTGATATCCCCACTTTCGGACGCCAAATTGGCCACAAAGTGCCTTCCAAATGGGGTTGGCGATGAAAAATCGCGACGCTGATATGTGCGCCAAGTGCGGGGAAAAGTATCAAAAATAGGGGGGTGGTGCATGATTTTGAAGCCTAAAAGAGCTGACATTTGATATATTTTGTTGCACTTTCAAAGGTTGCATCAGGGGTGTTGAGTGTTTTATGATGTTGTATTTTGTTGATTCTTTGCTTTTTAGGTGAATTGTGGGGGCTCATCATAATTTTGCGTAGATGTCGTCATGCATGGAGAGGATTCGCAGCTTGAAATAGTCGCTATCGCGAAAGCCGAAGGCCTGTCGCTTGATGGTCTTAATCTTGTTGTTGATGCCTTCCACCTTGCCGCTTGATATCT
>JAZUIX010000159.1:0-15951 GCA_045642445.1 Bacteroidales bacterium
GGCATAGCGGAGAATTGGGAGTGTAGCGGGCTACATGACCGAGTGACAAACAGCAAGATGACCAAAAACGGCCAAAATCACAGAAAAGTATATTTTCAAAATATTTCATGTTTACGTTGAATTTATAGAACCCACCTTAAATCGTGACCGCCTCATCACAAGGTGAAGAACGCTGCATGATGCAAAGTCGACAAAGTCGATAGTCGATTGCTATGTGTTTACATGCACATTTAAAAAAGGGATACATTTATAAGATTAAATAAATAGTAATATATAATATTTTTTTATAAATAAACTTGCAACTCACACTAATAGCAATCGACTATCCACTTTGTCGACTTTCACTTTTCCTCAAAATATACTTTTTCCGTAACTCGCTGATTCTCTCATACTATATAAAGCATGCATAAAGCATGAAGCGAAGAATATTGGGAGAATATTGGGACAATCTCGATTTTCGGCATCTCGAAAAGCCATTTTTCACGTCCGTTTTTTGCTCCAAAAAACATCAAAACAGTTATCAAATGTTTTGAAAGAACCCTTGAATGTCTCCCAAATCTCGTCGCACCACTTCATTTGCACCATACATAAAACACTCTGTTTTGCGCATCCTCCCGAAGCCCTATTTCCATTGTTCACGAAGCGACAGGTGCTCAAATGTTGTCCGAAAGTCCATCCGCAAGTGCGAAAAACCTTAGTAGCGTGTTCTTTTTCCCTATCATGGATGTACCAAACAACGCTCGTTAATGCACGTTTTTAGCCACCAATTGTTTCAAAATCGCCCCCTAAAACAAGAAAATGGCCGTGTGAAAAATTTTTTTTTCATTTTCTCAAAAAAAAAGCGTATTTTTGCAAACTGAACAAAACCAATAAACGAATGTAGAATCTTGACCACCAAAGTGATCGACTAAATAAAGGGAGGAAAAAACCATGATAGAGACTATCCAATACCAGTCTTTGAAATGGCAGCACATCACCAATCCGAGTGAGGAAGACTACCGCTACTTGTTAGAAGAGTATAATTTCCATCCCTTAGACATCGAGGACTGTCGTGGCACCAATCAGCGTCCGAAAATCGACGAATACGACGATTACTATTTTCTGATTCTGCATTTCCCCTATTTCGACAAAGGCAACAAGTTCATCCGCATCCGCGAGGTGAAGATTTTCTGGGGCAAAGACTACATCATCACCATCGGAAAATCGCATTGGGTGGTAAAAAAGTTGTTTGAAGAGATGTCGGAAGACCTCAACGACGGCGATGAGGACGTAAAAGAGAAGCTCACTTCGAGCGACATCCTGCTCTACCACATCCTCGACCGGCTGATGTTGGAGACCTACACGCTCATCATGCGTGTGGGTGCCGAAGTGGATTTGATCAACTACGACATCTTCAACAAGAAGGCACGAAGCATCATCGAACTCATTTCTATCACACGACGCAACATCATCCTGCTCAACACCACGTTCAAACCTCAGTTGCGAGTGCTGCACATGTTCGAGGGAGGATCCATCAAAGGATTCGTCGACCCCGAAGTGCTGGACATGGAAGACTACTGGGGCAATATCCTCGACCAATACCAAAAGATGTTCGACTCGATTGAAGACTATGGAGAGTTGATCGAGGGCCTTTCGAAAACATTCGACTCGTTGCAGGCCAACCGTACCAACGAAATCATGAAGGTGCTGACATATTTTTCAACCATCATGCTCCCACTTACAGTGGTCACGGGCCTCTTCGGAATGAACTTGGCATTTCCCTTTGTTACCAATGTAACAGCATTTTGGTGCATCATTGGGGCTATGGTCATCATCACAGCTGTGCTCATCATCTTCTTCCGTCGACAAACAGGAAGATAGCAATTGTTGATAACTTTTTTTCCATCGTAAGAGTTTTTTATATATCTTTGTAAGTTGTTTCATAACCGATGAAACAATATAACATTTTGAATATTAATTAAAAACACTATATAATGGAAATTACAGGTACGTTAATTCAGATTTTACCGGAAGTACGTGGTGAAAGCCAACGTGGTCCTTGGGTCAAAGGTGGTTTCGTAATCCAAACCGATGGCGAGTATCCTCGTCAAGTAGCCTTCAATACATTCGGAGAAGACCGTTTGGCCATGGTACAGAATATTCCTCTCAACTCACCAGTAGTTGTAACCTTCAATCCCGAGTCGCGCGAATATCAGGGCCGTTGGTATACCGACCTCCGTTGCTCCCGCATCCAGAACTTCGTTCCCGGCCAGATGCCCCCACAGGCTGCCGGTTACGCTTGGCCCGCAGCTGCACCCATGCAGGCACCCGTTGCAGCTCCCGCTGCTGCACCTGCACAACCCGTGGCTCCTGCAGCTCCTGCACCCGAATTTGCCTCTTCGCTCAAACCAGAAGACGACCTGCCTTTCTAAATTTGAGGACGATTTTGTCTGTAATAGAGACTGATATGGACAAGCAAGAATTACGCAAAAAAATACGGGCGGCCAAAAAGGCCGTCCCTTTTTGTGAAAAATGTGACCGCTCCCACCCCATTATGCAACAGGTGGAGCAGCTCGCTCAATTCCAAAAAGCAAACACTATTCTGCTCTATTGGTCGATGGACGACGAAGTGCACACCCACGATTTCGTCAATCGCTGGTATCAGCAGAAAACGATATTGCTACCCTGTGTTGATGGAAACGACCTCCGTCTACGCCAATACACGGGTCCTGAATGCCTGATTAGCGGCGAACAATTCGGTATAGGCGAACCCACTGGCCCTGAATACACAGCACTCGACAATATCGAAATGATAATTGTTCCCGGAGTCGCCTTCGACAGTTTCAACCATCGAATGGGTCGCGGTCGTGGATTCTACGATCGGCTCTTGAAAAGCACCCCGAAGGCTTTCAAAGTAGGCGTCGCATTCGATTTTCAGATGGTTGAACTTGTCCCCACAGAGTCGTTTGATGTGCCCATGGATGCCGTAATATGTGAATCTAAAACAACCAATTGCCAATAATATGTTCGAAGTAGAAAAGCCCCGCCGATTTCATTATGAGCCACGTTTCTACAACCCTGAAAAAGAGAAATGGGAAGCCCTAAAGTCGAAATATGCCGATAAGGAGAATGCCCAAGAAAACATTGTTGTGGAAACACCTTGTTCTGATTCTGCCGAAAAGGAAGCAGATGCCGACTTGGAGTATTTTGAGCGCCGAGTGCGTGATATTGACCGCGAAGCGAAGGAAAAATCTTCGAAACTTTCGTGGAAAGACCTTTTCCGCAAACGCGAGATGCCCACTTTTAATTACCAATCACGTCTCAACCTCAACAGCTCTGAGCCTGATTCTACAAACATCCCCACCGTCGACGAAACTTTGGCCGACAAATACCGGCAATCGAAACGACAAATCAAAATTCGTCGCCGTTTCGACATCTCCGACAGCGAATATATGAAACCCATTTCAGGCACCAAAATCATTGTATATGGCATGATTGTGGTGCTGTTAATCACGCTTATCATCAAGTTTTAATATATATATTATTATATTTAAAAATAAAAGCGTATCTTTGCAAAAAAATACAATCATGTTGGTAAACGTACTAAAGTCTAAAATTCATAGAGTTACAGTTACCGAAGCTGATATTGACTATATCGGAAGCATCACAATTGACGAGGCTTTGATGGAAGCTTCTAACATTATTGAGAACGAACAGGTCGACATATACAACATCACCAATGGCGAGCGTTTCCACACCTATGCCATCAAAGGTGAGCGAGGCAGCGGCGTTATCGGTCTCAATGGTGCCGCAGCTCTCAAAGCACCCATCGGAAGCCTGCTCATCATAGCATCTTACGCAATGATGGACTTCGAAGAGGCCAAACAATGGCATCCCACTGTCATTTTCCCGACCAATAACAAACTCCGTTAAGCCAACCCAAGATGACTGACGCCCCCCAACCCACATCCAAGAAGAAAAGCAGACTCGGCGACATTATCAAACTTGTTGTCTTTCTCGGGATTGGCTTCTTCTTCATCTATTATTTTCTGCTCAAATTAGACCCTTCTCAGAAGGATGCCATTTGGGAATCATTCTCCAATGCAAACTATTTTTGGGTAGCTCTGGCAATGATATGTTGTTTGGTCAGTCACTTTGTTCGGGCGCTACGTTGGCAATTGCTTTACGAGCCCTTAGGCTGCAAGCCTCGGTTGAACAATGTGTTTGGGTCGGTGATGGTGGCCTATATGGCCAATCTGGCCTTTCCTCGTTTGGGCGAGGTGATGCGTTGCGCCACATTGCGCACCAGTGAGAACATCCCTATCGAAAAATCGTTGGGCACAGTTGTAACCGAGCGTGCTATCGATGTGCTTTCCTTTGGTTGCATCCTCCTCATCGGTTTGGCCGTAATGTACGGCCAGGCAAAAGAATGGTTGCTGGGGGTCCTCTCTGAAAAAGCCCAAGGGCTACCCTCCTTGATCATTATTTTGGGTGTGTTTATTGTATTGGGTGTCGCAGGCATCTTCCTCTACAAATCGCTTCGTCAACGATGGCTCAAATACAAACTGTTCCAAAAAATCGACAACATCATCATCGGTTGCATCGATGGTCTTAAAAGTATTTTCAAATTGCGTCCTGTCGCAGTATTTTTGTTCATCTTTTACAGCATAATCATTTATTTCCTCTATATTCTTGGCGGACTTATCATCTTGCAGGCCATTCCCGAGACCTGCGGACTTGGATTTGGTGCAGCCTTTGTGATGTACCTGTTCGGCTCCGTGGGCATGACCATCTCGCAAGGAGGTCTCGGAGCCTATCCTGTGTTAATCTGGCAGGCTTTGGCGCTCTATGGCATCTGTGAAACCATAGGACTGGCTACAGGGTGGCTGTTATGGAGTTCGCAGCAAGTCATCATCATCGCTGTAGGCCTTGCCTATATCATTTATTTCTCTTTGTCCAAAAAGAGAAAAGTTCAAGAGTGACGGATAGAAAACAATTAATAAACAATACAATAACAATCATCAATTAACATTATGGAACACACACGCTGTCTTATCATTGGTTCTGGCCCCGCTGGCTATACTGCAGGTATCTATACTGGTCGTGCCGACCTTCACCCCGTGCTTTACGAAGGAATGCAGCCTGGCGGACAGCTCACCATCACCACCGAAATCGAAAACTTTCCTGGCTATCCCGAAGGCATCTCTGGCACTTCGATGATGGCCGACCTGAAGAAACAAGCCCAACGTTTCGGCACGGATGTGCGTTCCGGTTACATTGTCAAAGCCGATTTCTCCAAACGTCCTTTCCTCTGTATCGACGACCACGACAACGAAATCGAAGCCGAGGCGGTCATTATTGCCACTGGTGCTTCCGCTCGCTGGTTGGGTCTCGACAGCGAGAAGAAACTCTATGGTCAAGGTGTGAGCGCATGTGCCACCTGTGACGGCTATTTCTACAAAGGTCTCGATGTGGCCGTTGTTGGTGGTGGCGACACTGCTTGCGAAGAAGCCAACTATCTTGCCACACTCTGCAACAAAGTCTACCTCATCCATCGTCGTAACGAGTTGAGGGCTTCCAAATCCATGCAACACCGCGTCCTCACCAATCCCAAGATAGAGATGCTGTGGGATTCCACCACCAAGGAAATCTGTGGCGACGACCTCGACGGTGTGACGGGTGCCGATATCGAGAATGTGAAAACTGGCGAAATCCGCCACATCGACATTGCTGGTTTCTTTGTAGCCATCGGCCATAAACCCAACACCGACTTTGTCAAAGGTCAGATCGACTTGGACGAACAAGGCTACATCAAAGTGCAGAACCCCAGCAGCGCCACCAATATCCCCGGCGTGTTTGCCGCAGGTGATGTCTGCGACCCCAACTATCGTCAGGCCATCGTAGCAGCCGGCAAAGGTTGTGTTGCCGCAATGGATGTTGAACGTTTCCTTCAGAACAATTAATAAAACATGAGGGGCTTAGTCCATAATTCAAAATCCAGTATCAATAGAGATGCGAATCTTGGAATCTTCTCATTTCTATTGATACTGTTTTTCGTATTTGGCACAATCCCAGCAAGGGCACAAATTGATATTTCCGACATTGCCATTCGCTCTAATCGTTCAGTCGGAGGAACCAACCGACCCACTTTTTCAAATAGCAACCCTTCAGGCATAAATTCTCCGAATGAAGAGAATAACGACACTCTTCAAGACAACGCCCCCAAAGGCATCGAATACCATGTGGAGACTCCCGACAGTGTGTTGCAGGCTTCGGTGTTCTCTTTCCAGCATCTTCCCCTCGATGTGAAGATAATGGATTTCGATCATCCCAGCCTCTCTCCCACAGGCGCACAGTTCTACGACCGTGTCGACGGCCTCAATGGCAATTATTACCTCTATGCCGGAGAAATGGGACATCCCCATCTGGCCATCTATCAGAATTTCGATGGCTCTCTCGGACTCAATTTTCGTCCCAACACTTTTCCTTGTTTTTATAAAACGCCCGACAACGTAACCTTCTATCAGGTACAGCATCCTTTCACATTGCTGTCTTACAACAGCTCGCTCGACAAAGACTACCAGCTGCATGTAACCCACACCCAGAATATCACCTCCCGATGGAACTACGCCCTCGACTATCACCTCTACAGTCCTGAAGGTGTCTTCACCAACGATGGTGCCACCGACCACCTGCTTGATTTCAACACCAACTACTACTCCCGTGATGCCCGCTACCAACTCTATGCAGGTGCTATCTGGCAGCGAATGTCGCTCAACGAGAATGGTGGAATCAGCGATGATGATGTCTATATCCGCCAACGTGTTAGCCGCCCCTCTGGCATCCCTGTCAATTTCACCAATGGTGGCAGCATCACAAGCGACCTCACCCTCTATGCGCACCAGTCTTTCAACACCGGCCGCCAATTTGAATGGTATCGAGAAATCAAGAAAACCGTATTCGACACCATCGCTGGCGATACCACATGGGCTCTCAACGAAAGCGGCGACTCCATCCCCACCTACAGCCGCACCATCAAACCCCACGACACCATTGTGGGCTTCGACACCATCCAGCCGCACACCCCACACACCTTCAACACAGGCGTTTTAGCCCTCGACCTTCAATGGGACCGTCAGAATTATCGTTACATCGATTCCACCCGTTACAATCTTTTGACAGGACGTCTGTTTTGGACCAACGATGCTTACCTCGACCATCGTTGGCGCAATCCTTTCAAACTCTCTTTGGGCGTAAGGCCTCAAATCGAACGACTTGAATTGCGCGACAGTCTCAACACCTCCCAAACAAGCACCATGCTCTATCCTTTCGCCCAACTCGTGTTGTCTACACATTTCGCCGAATTGACTTTGGGTGGAGAAATGGGTATAGGTGACGGAGTATCGAGGCTCACCGCCGATCTGTTATTTCCCTTCCGCGACAGCATAGGTCAATCCGACAAAACCCTCCGACTTTCAGCCGTCTTTCAGCAAGCCTCACCCGCCCTCCTGTATTCTATCTGCAACGCCTCAGCCAACGACATCCGCAATGTCGGGCTGATGAAAGCCGAAGCTTCTTTTCAAAACAAATGGCTCGACATAAGCCTCGTAGCCAATCATATAAGCAACAACATCTGGCTCGACAGCACTCTCCACACCTGCCAAACTTCGGGTTCAGCCTTATTGCTCCAAGGCCGTATCAATATGAACCTGCAGATTTGCAGCTGGCTTCACTTTGATATGCAGCAATTGGTACAATATAGCAGCGACCAAAATCAGGTGCGGGTGCCTCTCTTTGCCAGCAAAAATTCGCTCTACACCGATTTCTATCTTTTCCACCGTGCCCTACACACCCAAGTGGGTGTCGACCTTCGTTACCACACCTCTTTCTATGCCGATGCTTACGACCCCGGCTTAGGTGCTTTTTATCGCCAAAATCAAATCTCAATCGGCAACTATCTGTGGGGCGACGTCTTTATCAACCTCCAAATCAAACGTGCCACCATCTATGCCAAAGCCGGTCACCTGAACAGCCTGCTCGAAAACGAATCCCACAGCTTCCTTCTTCCTCACTATCCGGGCATTCCCTTCGGCCTCTTCTACGGCATAACATGGAGATTTTTCGACTAAATATTAATTAATCAATATTAAAACATTTGCATCATGACATTACTTGAACAAATCCGCGCAAAAGCAAAAGCTGCCAACAAGACCATCGTTTTGGCCGAAGGCACTGAAGAAAGAACCCTCAAGGCTGCCGATATCATCCTCCAGGAAGGTATTGCCAAACTGATCCTCCTCGGCAATGAGTCCGAAATCAAAGGTCTCGCCAACCAGTGGGGCCTCAAAAACATCGACAAGGCTCAAATCATCGACCCCGAGACCAATCCCAAACGCGAGTACTATGCTCAGATGCTTTGCGAAATCCGCAAAAAGAAGGGCATGCAGATGGATGAGGCCATGCGTCTCGTTGCCGACCCTCTCTATCTCGCCTGCCTGCTCATCAAGAACGGCGATGCCGATGGTGAAGTTGCTGGTGCCCGCAATGCCACTGGCGATGTTCTTCGTCCCGCCTTCCAGATTGTCAAAACTCTTCCTGGTGTCAGCGTCGTCAGCGGTGCTTTCATCATGATTCTCAAAGATTCCACCTATGGTGAAAACGGTATGTTCGTCTTCGCCGACTGTGCTGCTACCCCCTGCCCCACTGCCGAAGAACTTGGCCAGATTGCCGTTGTTTCCGCACAAACTGCAAAAGCCATTGCTGGTTTCGAAGAGCCCCGTGTCGCCATCCTGAGCTTCTCCACCAAAGGTAGCGCCAAACACGAACTCGTCGACAAGGTCATCGAGGCCACCCGTGTCGCCCACGAACTCGACCCCAATGTCAAGCTCGACGGCGAACTCCAAGCCGATGCTGCCATCGTTGCCAAAGTGGGTGCCAGCAAAGCCCCCAACAGCGACATCGCCGGCAAGGCCAACGTGTTGGTATTCCCCGACCTCCAGAGCGGCAACATCTGCTACAAACTCGTCCAGCGTTTGGCTGGTGCCGAGGCCGTGGGTCCCGTCATGCAGGGCATGGCTGCTCCTATCAACGACCTTAGCCGTGGTTGCAGCGTAGAGGACATTGTCAACGTGGTTTCCATCACCGCCACTCAGGCAGCTGCAAAATAAGTAAATAGTGAAAATAGTGACCAGTGATTAGTGACCAGTGATTAGTGACCAGTGATTAGTGACCAGTGATTAGGCGGCTACCGCCCTCCCAGTCACTAGTCACTAGTCACTAGTCACTAGTCACTAGTCACTAGTCACAATTTCCCAACTTCATCAACTATTCAACACTCATGACGCTCGAAGAACGCATCACCCGCCTCGAAGACAATGAGGCCATACGCCAGCTGCAAGCCAAATATCAACGGTGTCTCGACACACGCGATTTCGACGGCATAGCCAGTTGCTTCACCAACGATGTCGTTTCTTCTTACGGCAACGGCAGCATGTCCTACAACGGCAAAGAGGCCGTCATGCAGTTCCTCTGCAAAGTCATGACGCTCGATATGCCCTCCACCCACCTCATCCACGGTGGCGAAATCAGCTTTTCCGACAACTCCCACGCCCAAGGAAAATGGTATCTCGAAGACTTCCTTCTCCACAAAAAGTACAAGATGAAACTGCATGGTGCAGCCATCTACGATGTCTCCTACACCAAATGCAACGGCCTCTGGCTCATCTGCTCCATCGGCTACCAACGTTGCTACGAATACATGGAGCCTCGCGGAATCTTCAACCTTTTCACCCTCAAGAAAACCACTTTTCTCAACAATCTCAAACATGCCGACCCGAACTCGCTCGGCACTTGGGGCAGATATTTTAAATCCAAACACAAATCATGAACTGCCTCCTGCTATATTTCACCGGTACTTTCAACACCCGCTATCTCTCCAACCGCCTCAAAGAGAAACTCGAAGCGGAAGGCCACGTTGTAACTCTTCACGAGATCGACCCTTCACGCAGCTACCAGCTCGACTATTCCAACTACCAACTCCTCGGCCTCGGCTACCCTATCCACGGCTATGCCGCCCCCTGGGCCTTCCTCCGTTTCATCCGCAAGCAACATTTCCCCAAGGGTTTGCAGACTTTCATCTATAAAAATTCGGGCGAGACCGAGATTGCCAACGATGCCTCTTCAAAATATGTGCTTCGCAAACTCCGTCGCTGCGGTATCCATGCCGACAACGAGTATCACTTTCTGATGCCCTACAACATCCATTTCCGTTTCGACGAAAAGCTCGTGAAAGAGATGCTCCAAAAAGACGAGCAACTCCTCTGCACCCTCGTCCACGAAGTCACCCACCATATCCCCAACATCCAGCGCCCCTCTCTTTGGGCCAACATCGTATGCAGCGTTGTTGCCCGACCCATGTATATCGCCGGTCCCGTCAACTCTTTCCTCTACAAAGTCGACCCCCAAAAGTGCATCAACTGCAACCGCTGCATCAACACCTGCCCCACCCGCAACATCTATCGTGATGCCTCCGGCCGCATCCGTTTCCACCACCACTGCCTCACCTGTATGCGTTGTTCTTTCTGCTGCCCCACAGCCGCTATCGACATCGGCTTCCTGCAAGGCTGGAAAGTCAACGGCCCTTACAATTTTGAAAAAATACAACAAATACCCACCGAAAAACCTTGGATTACAGCCGATACCAAAGGTTTCTTCAAGTGCTACATCAAATCGTATCAAAACATCGAAAACCGCTACAACCAGCTTTTCGGCAAGCCTTAAAACCTCATTACACCCCCTTTCATCCCTCATCATATTAATATTGAATAAATAATAAAAACAATAATATAATGGCAAACCAAGAAGAATTCTTCAAAAAAGTCGTCTCTCACGCCAAAGAGTACGGCTTCATTTTCCCCTCCAGCGAGATCTACGACGGTCTCGGAGCCGTCTACGATTACGGCCAGCTGGGCACCGAACTCAAAAACAACATCAAGCAGTATTGGTGGAAATCGATGGTACAGTACCACGAGAACATCGTCGGTATCGACTCCGCCATCTTCATGCACCCCAAGATTTGGAAAGCCTCCGGCCACGTCGATGCTTTCAACGACCCCCTCATCGACAACAAGGATTCCAAGAAACGCTATCGTGCCGACGTCCTCATCGAGGACCACATCGCCAAAATCGAGGACAAGATCAAGAAGGAATGCGACAAGGCCCAAAAACGCTTCGGCGAGGCTTTCAACCGCGACCAGTTCGTAACCACCAATGCCCGTGTGCTCGAATATCAGAAACAGATTGACGAGATTCGTGGCAAATACGCCGAGCTCATGAACGCCAACGACCTCGCCGGCCTCAAGCAGCTCATCCTCGACCTCGGCATCGTCTGCCCCATCAGCGGCACCCGCAACTGGACCGATGTCCGCCAGTTCAACCTTATGTTCGCCACCAAGATGGGCTCCGTCATCGACGACAGCGACACCCTCTACCTCCGTCCCGAAACCGCCCAGGGCATCTTTGTCAACTTCCTCAACGTCCAGAAATCGGGCCGCATGAAGGTTCCTTTCGGCATCGCTCAAATCGGCAAGGCTTTCCGCAACGAGATTGTTGCCCGCCAGTTCATCTTCCGCATGCGCGAATTCGAGCAGATGGAGATGCAGTTCTTCGTCCGTCCCGGCAGCGAGCTCGAGTGGTTCAAATACTGGAAAGAGGAGCGTCTCAAATGGCACCTCGCCCTCGGCATACCCGCTGAGAAATATCGCTACCACGACCACGAGAAACTCGCCCACTACGCCAATGCAGCCACCGACATCGAGTTCGAGTTCCCCTTCGGTTTCAAAGAGCTCGAGGGCATCCACAGCCGCACCGACTTCGACCTTAGCCGTCATAGCGAGTTCAGCGGCAAGAAGTTGCAGTATTTCGACAGCGAACTCAACGAGAACTACACCCCCTACGTCATCGAAACCTCCATTGGTGTCGACCGCACTTTCCTGGCCATCTTCAGCCACGCCCTCAAGGACGAGACCCTCGACGATGGCAGCACCCGCACCGTGCTGAGCCTCCCCGCCTGCCTCGCTCCCTACAAAGCCGCCATCCTGCCCCTCGTCAAAAAGGACGGCCTCCCCGAGAAGGCTCGCGAAATCATGGGCATGCTCCAATACGACTTCATGCTCCAATACGACGAGAAGGACGCCATCGGCCGTCGCTATCGTCGTCAGGACGCTATCGGAACCCCCTTCTGCATCACCGTCGACAACGACACCCTCTCCGACAACAGCGTCACCGTCCGCGACCGCGACACCATGCAGCAGGAACGCATCCCCATCGAAAACCTCCGCACCTACCTCCACGAACACATCCAACCGATTACGGTGAAATAGTGAATAGTGACTTGTGAATAGTGACTGGTGAATAGGCGGCTACCGCCCTCCCAGTCACTATTCACTATTCACCAATCACCAATCACCAATCACCAATCACCAGTCACTAATCACTAATCACCAATCACTATGAAAAAAATCTTTCTCTCATTATTACTGCTTTTCGCATTGACTGTCAGCGCTCAGCAGCCCGTCAAAGTCGACACCTACCATCTCGACAACGGCCTCAAAGTCATCCTTTGCGAAAACCACGACCAACCCAAAATCTACGGCTGTGTCTTCGTCCATGCCGGCAGCAAAAACGAAAAACCCACAGCCACAGGTGTCGCCCACTATTTCGAACACATCATGTTCAAAGGCACCGACCGCATAGGCACCACCAACTGGCCCGTCGAAAGCCGCTACCTCGACAGCATCAGCCTCGCCTACGACCGCCTCCACGCCACCTCCGATGCCCGTGAGCGCCACGACATCCAGCTCGAAATCAACCGCCTCAACATCGAGGCTTCCAAATACGCCATCCCCAACGAGGTGGACGCCATCCTTCAAAAAATAGGGTGCACAGGCCTAAACGCCGGCACCAGCTACGACTACACCGTCTACTACAACACCCTCCCCTCCAACCAATTATCCAACTGGATGGATGTCTATGTCGAGCGTTTCCGCAACCCCGTCTTCCGTCTTTTCCAAAGCGAGCTCGAAGCCGTCTACGAGGAAAAGAACATGTACGAGAACCAACCCATCTACGATTTTTCGCGCAACATCTTCACCCAAGCTTTTGGCAACCACCCCTACAGCCGCGACATCATCGGCCTCGCCGACCACCTCAAAAATCCCCAACCCAGCGAGATGCAGGAGTTCTTCAACACCTACTATGTGGCCAACAACATGACCCTCCTCCTCGTGGGCGATTTCAACACCGCCGAAGCCAAACGGCTCATCGCCGCCAAGTTCTCCGCCTGGCGTAGCGGCCAGCTGCCCGAGCCTCCCGCCTACGACATGCCCGCTTTCGACCAACCCAAAATCGTCAACGTCAAACAAACGCCCCTCAAAGCCGGCATCATGCTCTTCCCCGGCGTCACCTCGCGCCACCCCGACTATCAGCCCCTCGAGCTCCTCGGCAGCATCCTCGGCGGAGGCAGCGGCCTCCTCGACCAAGCCACCCAGCAGGGCCGCCTCATGGCAGCAGAACTCTCCCCCATCGCCCTCCAGGATGCGGGTCGCAACATCGTCATCTACCTCCCCAAAATCCTCGGCCAGAGCCACGAAGAGGCCGAAAAAATCATCTGGGACTGCATCGACAGCATCAAGCAGGGCAACTTCAGCGACGAACTTATCGAGGCCATCAAAACCCGCAGCATCGTCTCGCAGCAACGCCAACTTGAAGATTATCAAAGCATAGCTCAACTGCTCCTCAATCTCGAGGCCGAAGGTTCCGACTTCGCCCAGTGGCAACGCGACAACCAGCGATGGATGAGCCTCACCCGCGACGAGGTCATCGAGGTGGCCAACAAATATTTCAACCGCGACCGCTGCACCATCGTCCGTTCCAAGATGGGCTTCCCCAAACACGACAGCGCCGTCAAACCCGACTGGGAGCACCTCGAGGCGCAGAACACCAACGCCCACTCCCCCTTCGCCCTGGCCATCGACGCCAACAAGCCCGACCCCGTCGTCCCGCAGGTCGTCGATTTCAAAACTGACGTCAACATCCTCCCCATCGGCGGCCACAGCCGCCTCTTCTCCGCACCCAACCCCAAGAACGACATCTTCCAGCTCTCCATCGCCTACCGCTACGGCCTCATTGACAACCCCGACCTCGACCGCGCCCTGGAATACATGCAGTCAATAGGTTGCGACAGCCTCGACCTCACCCAGTTCAACCTCCAGCTCGACCGCCTCGGCGGCAGCATCCGCCTCACCCCCGCCGACGACCAATGCCTCCTCACCCTCTCCGGCCTTGAGGCGAACCTCGAACCCATCATGGCACTCTGCCAGCGCTGGCTCGCCAATCCCCGCCACGACCCCAAGCAGATCGACATCATCGCCGACAACCTCCGAGCCGACCAAAAAGCGGCCAAGAACAGCAGCGGCGAATGGTTCGACGCCCTCACCGACTATGTCGTCTACGGCCAGCAGTCGCCCTACCTCCGCGGCTCCGGCATCAAGGAGTGGAAACGCCACACCTGCGAACAGCTGCACCACGAAACACGGCAGATCTTCACCCGCAACAGCCAGGCCTACTTCACCGGCAACACCGACCCCTCCACCCTCGCCGACCTCCTCACCCGCTACGGCCTCATCCACGACAGCGACAGCATCGTCGACCAAGCCCCGCGCGCCTTCCAACGCACCTACCCGCAGGAATCGCACATCTACTACTGCTCCAACAAACGATTCCTCCAAAGCGACATGCGGTTCCTCCTCCCCGCCGCCACCTTCGACACCGCCGACATACCCGCCAGCATCCTCTTTACCGAATACTTCGGCGGGGGGATGAACAGCGTGGTGTTCCAAGAGATACGCGAGTTTCGATCCCTCGGCTACAGCACCAGCGGACGCTTCATCTACGACTTCTTCCGCCGCAACGCCCCCTACACCTCCTGCTACCTCGGCACCCAGTGCGACAAAACCGCCGAAGGCATCCAAGCCATGCGCGACCTCCTGGTGCAGTTCCCCTATCGTCCCGACAAATTCGCTCCCGCCATCGACCACCAGATAGTTGCCCGCAACAGCAGCTACATCGGCTTCCGCGACCTCCCCCGCTTCGTGGCCACCGCCCTCGAACGCGGCGAAGACCACGACACCCGCCTCGAAACCACCCAACGCATCAGCCGCCTCACCCTCGACGACCTCCAAGCCTTCCACCACAAATACCTCGAAGGCCGCCCCCTCATCATCCTCATCAGCGGCAACGCCCAAAAATTCGGCACCAAAGCCTCCGCCCTCGGCACCCTCCTAAGCCCCACCACCCCCGTCACCGAAATAAAATACAAGGAAATGCGGAACAGTGAATAGTGAATAGTGAATAGTGATTAGTGATTAGTGAATAGTGAATAGTTAAAATGACATTCAAGCGCTGGATCATACAATTCCTTGAAGCACAGACTTCGTCGCTTCTCAGCACGTTTGTAGACTTTGCCATAACTGCAATACTGGTGAAGTTTGCTGGAATATGGTATGTCATCGCAAATATAATAGGAGCAGTTTCTGGAGGAAGCATAAACTGCGTAGTCAACTACAACTGGGCATTCAAAGGAACTGAGCAACGCAAACGAACAATATTCTATCGTTATCTGCTTGTTTGGTTTGGTTCTATCTTCTTCAACACTGCAGGAACAACCCTACTTGCTAACATTCTCTCACATGACGGCACTCCAAAAGGATTCGGAACTGTCATGGAATCAAAAACAGTGATTGCAATCATCGTTGCAATATTCTGGAATTATTTAATGCAAAAAAAATACGTATATAAAAAATGATTACTTTCAAACAATTCCGTGACGGTATCCAACATGGCGTATACCGCATTATAGACCCATCGGTCAAGTTGATGATCAAAATTGGAGTTACTCCAAATATGATTACAACA
>JAZUIX010000160.1:0-15715 GCA_045642445.1 Bacteroidales bacterium
CTGCGATTTCGGGCGTTTTCCGGCATCTTGCTGTTTATCACTCGGTCACGTAGCCCGCTACGCTTCCTCGTTCTGCACAGCAATCTGCTCGAAAACCACTCCGAAATCCCAAGAAATCAATTTATAGAACCCACCTTAAATATTAAAAAGGGGAAGCCCTTTAGAGGCATCCCCTTTTTATGGGATAATAATCGCGTTTCGGATTATTTGTTGTAGCGCTGGCACTCTTTGGGAGTGACACAGGTGCCCGTGGCACGGCACACAAGGACGCGCTCCTCCAACACCTCGGCAGCGCTGGCGCTGATTTCGGGGAGGGTGCGGATTACCTTGTAGGCTTCGAACTTCATCTTGCGGGAAGTGTTGCCGACGTGGGTGATTTCGCCGTAGGCTTCGATATAGTCGCCCGCATAGACGGGGGCTTTGAATTCGACCATGTCGTAGGCGCAGAAGAGGCCTTCGTCGCCGTCTTGTTTGATAAGGAGTTCGGTAGCCACATCGCCAAAGAGGTGGACCATGTGGGCGCCGTCAACGAGGTTGCCGCCGTAGTGGGCATCCTTTGCGCTCATACGAACGCGGAGCATAGAGGTAATAGCCATGTTCTGAATGTTTTGTTGTTTGTAGCCGGATCGGCCTTTCGGGGGGCCGGTTCGCCTTTATTTATTTTTTAATAATGTAGTCGACGAAGATGCTGGGGGTCTTGACGTTTTCGGGAGCTATGTCGCCGTTTTTGACAATCTCCTGGGGTTCGACGATGACCACGTCGGCTGCGGAGGCCATGAGGGGGCAGAAGTTCTGCGAGGTGCCCTTGTAGACGAGGTTGCCGCTTTCGTCGCAGATGTTGGCTCCAATGATGGCCACATCAGCATGGACGGGTTTCTCGAGGAGGTATTCCTTGCCGTCGATGGTGATTTTCTCTTTGCCGTTCTCGACCACGGTGCCGAGGCCTGTCTGGGTGAGGACTCCGCCGAGGCCTGCGCCTGCTGCACGAATCTGCTCGGCCAGGGTGCCCTGAGGCTGGAGGGTGACGTGGAGTTCGCCCGAGTTCATCTGGTCGATGGTGTTGTTGTTGGTGCCGATATGGGTGGCGATGAGGTTTTTCACCTGGTGGTTGGTGATGAGTTTGCCGACTCCCACTTCGGGATAAGCGGTATCGTTGCAGATAATGGTGAGGTCTTTCACCCCTTTTTCAACCAATGCGTCGATTAAAGCGATGGGATTGCCTACTCCGAGGAATCCGCCAACCATTACAGTCATGCCGTCTTGAATTTTGTCGGCTGCTTCTTTTACGGATATGAATTTGTTCATGATTATATAGTTATTTTGTTTGTCTGTCGCGTTGAAATATTCTGTAAATTAACACTTTTTCAATCAGAAAGGACATTTCTATCCCTTTCTGTATCAAATTGCAAATATATGATTTTTTTCTGACTTTGAAAAAAATTTTGTTTAATTTATAATTTATGTGTACTTTTGCAACGAATTTTGCGTTATTATTGGAGCAAGAGTTTAACAAGAAATTATGAAAAAAGCAACGATTATATTGGCGTGTGCCATGGCCCTCTGCGGGATTGCCGGTGCCCAGGACTATGTTGTGCCTGTTGAAACGTGGGATTATTCCGAAGTGAACGGAAGCAACTATCACGGCTATGCTTTCCACGAGTTGTGGGAAGTGGATTTCAGTATCGAGAACCAGGATGGCCGATATACTCCCACCGAGGAGGATATTGCCGAGGCAGAACGTCTTATCCAAAAACGTATCGCCTACATCAACCGCTACCATGAAAATCAGGAGGGCGACTGCCCCGTTGTGGATGAGCACATGCGCAAATATACGCGCCAGTATGTGGGTTTCACCGACATCACGGGTTGCCACATCGTGTGGGTGAACTTTGTTTGGGACGAGAGCGCCGAGGAGCGCCTCACTCAGGACATTGTGCTCACCGAGGGCGGCTGCGGCCACTACTGGCACATCAAGGTCAACCTCTCTACGGGCAAGGTGTACGGTCTTGAGGTCAACGGATCGGGCGATGTGAAGTATCTGCCTCGCATCCGCAAAAATCCTCCCCGCATCAGCCGTCCCAAGAAGCCGCAACCTGCTGGCAAGATTCGCAAAACCGGTATTCCTCACGACCCCCAAGAGGCTCGTTTCTAAGGTCAAACGAGAAGGGGAGTGCGGATGGAAAAGTTGATGGCTCTGTTTTTGAAGTTTGTCAAATTCGGCATTGTCGGGTTTATCGGCATGATTGTTGACTATTTGTTCCTTTTTATCTTCGTGAAATTCTGCCATTTCCCCGACTTGGTGGCCAATGCATGCAGTTTCACCATTGCAGCCACCTCAAACTATTTCCTCAACCGAATCTGGACTTTCCAAAGTCACGACAAGGAGGTTGGGAAGGAGTACTTGAAATTCTTCCTCGTTTCGCTCATCGGTTTGGGCATCAACACTTTGGTGATATTCTTGTTTGAGTTGCAACTGCCCGATTGGAAGGCTAATTCGGGGGTGGGATTTCATTTCATCATCTTCATCGAATACTTCTACCTCCTCAAACTTATTGCTATCGCTATCACCACTATTTGGAACTTTTTCGGCAATCTGCTCTTTACTTTTAAGGATAAAAAATAGTTATATATGAAACGTCTGCTGCTTTTTTTGACGACTTTTGCTGCCGTCTCTCTTGCTATAGCACAAAAACCTCGCCCCGATGCGTTTCCTCCTGTTTATGATACTTTGGAACCCAAAGAGGTGCTCATGGCTACTACCGTCGAGGAGATGTATCAGTGGAACCGCTACCCTACCTACGACGTTTATCTTGCTATGATGCAACACTTTGTTGACACCTATCCAACATTGTGCCACCTCGACACTATCGGAACTTCCGTGCAAGGGCGCCTCATCCTTTCGCTGGTCATTACTGGTGATGGTACCAACCCCTATCAGCGTCCTGAGTTTTTCTACTCCTCAACCATTCACGGCGACGAGGTCACAGGCACCTATCTCATGCTCCGCCTTTGCGACAGCCTGCTGAGCAGTTACGGCTCCTCGGATTTTATCACCCGCCTTTTGAACAAAACCATCATCTATATCAACCCCCTCTCCAACCCCGACGGAACTTACCACGGAGGCGACAATACTGTGGCTCGTGCCTGGCGCTACAACGCCAATTATGTCGACCTCAACCGCAACTACCCCGACCCCTTCGGCACCGATCCTTTGGACTCTCTGCAAGTTGAAAATCAGGCAATGATAGCTTACGTTGATAGCCATAATTTCCTCCTCAGCGCCAATATTCATGGCGGTTCGGAGGTACTGAACTACCCTTGGGACAGTTTCACCTCTTCACAACGACCCAACGAACACAGCGACTGGTGGAAAGAGGTGTGCAAACGCTTTGTCGACACTTGTAGAGCCGTCAATAGCCAACTGTTGCGAGATGTGACCAACAGAGGCTATATCGCTGGGGGCGACTGGTATGTGATCCACAACGGAAGGCAGGATTATTTCAACTACTACAATAATCTGCGGGAGATCACCATGGAGCTCTATTCCTCCAAAACGACCTCGACAAACCTTTTGGATGAATATTGGCGTGGGGAATCTCAGGCACTCATCAATTTTATTGATGATATTCATCATATTGAGAACTCTACCGAAGCCATCCCACAAATAATCAACCCCTACTGCACCGCCTACCCAAACCCTACCCGAGGGCCTGTAACCATTCAAACACAACACGGCTGCTACCACTACGACCTCACAGATCTCCCTGCGGGTGTCCATATACTTCATGTTGAAGGACTTCCTGTCAAAATTATCAAACTTTAATGTATTCGCATATCTCCATAGCTGTGCCGATGCTCGCCGAGCGAGACAATCTCCCAATGCTCTTGGAACGTTTGCGCCAACAAAGTTTTCACAATTTCTCGCTCTATTGCTGTGTCAATAATGAAGAGGGAGGCATGGGGTACGACGAAAATCAAGAGTGCCTCCGTTTGCTGCAAAGTGTCAACGATTTACATATCACCATTATTGACAAAAGTTCGCCTGGTTGTGGGTGGAGCGGCAAGAAAAAAGGGGTCGGCTGGGCACGCAAACTACTCTTTGAACGCATCCTCGAAGAACATGACGACAACGAGATTGTGGTCAGCCTTGATGCCGATACCGATTTTGACACCGATTATCTCGCCGCCGTATTGGACACCATGAATACCTACAGCAACCATAGTGCCTTCTGTGTGCCCTATTACCATCCCCTCTGTGGCAACGAAACCCTCGACCGTCCGATGCTGCGTTACGAATGTTATATGCGGCATTATCTTATTCATCTGCTGCGTATTGCCAACCCTTACGCCTTCACGGCATTGGGGAGCGCCATCGTATTCCCCCTATGGGCCTACCGTCGTGTGGGAGGCATCACACCCCTCCAAGGAGGCGAAGATTTCTATCTGCTGCAAAAATTCGCCAAAACAGGACAGATTATCAACAACTTCTGCCCGCCCTACAATTCCCAAAACAAGACCGTGAGACCTCAGGGACGGGTCTCTTTTCGTGTGCCTTTCGGCACAGGACCCGCCATCTCGAAAGGGGTTGAAAATATGGAGGACAGCTACCCTTTCTATTCCGATCAAGGCTTTGCCGACATCAAAGCCACCTTCGACGCCTTCCCTCAGCTATATCACGCTGATACAGACACTCCCATGTCGGCTTTTCTACGCCAACAATTGGCCACCGACGACCTTTGGGGACCTCTGCGTAAAAACTTCAAAACCGAGGCACTCTTCATCCATGCCTGTGCCGAGCGTGTCGATGGCCTCCGCATCCTGCAATACCTCAAAAACAATCCCGCTTTCCGCCTCTCCCCCACCGAGATGCCCGTCAACTTCCTCACCGACCCCGTCTCTTGCCTCAACGCCTACCGCAATCAACTTTTTGCCGAAGAAATGACGCTGCGAACCGAGGATCTGAATTTTCAATAATAGCCTCAAGCATCACACCGAAGGAGTGATAAATATACGCCATGTATTATCTTCATTTCTAGATATATATCCCTTCTCCACCATCTGCTTCAAGAATTTCTGTACAGCAGATTTATTGATACCCACTAATTGCTGAAGAGCAGCAATAGTTATCTTCTTGTTGTCAATCATCGCATGAAGCATTGTGCTGTTATTATGCGAGCGAAACTGTATCCGCTCACCATCATACCACCACACATCATCACCTTTCTCTGTCACAAACCGCACATCGGACATTATCTCTTCGGCTATCACACTATAAAAATACTCTTGAAATGGTTTAATCTGCCCAAGTTCTGCATGAGCCCCATCAGCAGGTGTAGGACCCACTTTCAAATCCGAACGATGCAAAGCCCCCAAATACTCCTGCTTCTTACGACTGCGTACCACAATCATCGGGTAGCCATGGCGAGCAAGAATATAATTCACCATCAACCGTGCCATACGGCCATTGCCATCCTCAAACGGGTGAATCCGTATGTAGCGATAATGGAACAATGTTGCTAATTCGTAGGGAGCCAATTCTCCCTTTGCATCTTCCTCATTGTACCAATTTACAAGGTCGGTCATCAATGCAGGTGTTTCTTCAGGTGAGGCATACTCAAAAATGTCGCCATAGCGAGTTCTGACAGAATTTGGGCGTGTTTTGTATTGACCAGCATGAATCACATAGCTTGTCTGCACACCTCCTGGCAAAGTACGATATACGGTATAATCCTCACGAAGTAACGTCTGATGCAACTGCCTGATAAAATTCTGCGTCAAAGGCATCTCCTTGTTCTCCGACTCCACTGTCATCATCTTCAATCCCACATTGCTTGCCTTCATCTCTTCCAGGTCGCGCATCTCCGCTTCTCCAACCACCTTACCGAATAGCAGAAGCAACTCCGTCTGACCATACGTCAACGTATTACCTTCAATGTGATTACTGTTGTAGTTGAACTCAACCGTGAACTTTCGGCTCAACCTGTCCCTATCTCTTGGAGTCAGTTCCAGGTTCGTCCAAGCCTCCATAACTCGCTTTATTTTTTCAATTTCTTCCATGTTCAACAATCACTGTACCATCTTTATTGGGTGGTATATTACCACCATAAAAAATATATACAAATTTATCACTCAATATTTTTCCGTCTCATTTCATTCAAAATACACATTGCAAATATACTCATTTTTTCGAAAACAAACGATTTCTTGTGAAGATTACAGACATATTATAAAAATGACTATCCGCAACGAGGCGAAACGTGCCAGCAAAATATTTCCTTAACCCTATTTCCCCCGAAGGAGCCGACTATTTCCCCTCGATAGAGGGCTTTATTTCTTGCCGTCAAGCAACTTTTTCAAACAATCGCCTATATGCGGATAATCGTTTCATCGAAAACGACAACATCGTTATGCCGGAATGTGTTATATGATGCCAGAGGCATCTGATATAGGTAGCCAGCCATTCTTATGGCTGGTATGTTATGTTGGTATGTGCATTCACGATGCCGTCAGGTATCGGACATTGGTTTCGCTACATCTCTTCGATTCATGTTTAGCCCATACCCCGTTGGTGCAGATTTGCAATCCGCACCTTCTTGATATAGGGAGTCAGCTATTTTCATCTTTTGCAAGATTTCACCATAAAAGGTTGACACAATATACCTTTTTTTGCTATTTCTTGCATGTTCAACCCGTTGGCGGAATTAATTTGACCAACCTGGAAGGCTGTACTTTGAGTAACCGGGCACGCAGTGTCCGGTATATCAAAAAACATGGGTCGCTGCCTGGAAGGCAGTACCTTATACGCCCCTTACAGGGCGATTGTAGCGAATTGAAAATTGAGAATTGAAAATTAGGCAGAGTCGGACTTTTTATTCTTCATTCTTAATTTTTCATCCCCAAAAAGCAGCCACTTTTTATTCTTCATTTTCAATTGTTTAATTCTAAAAGGCGCCCTGAAAGGGCAACCACGAAGTGCCCATAGCCCAACGGCAAGCGAAGCGCCGCCTTGGGCTAATGATAACACCCGCATCCCACGCCCTGTAAGGGCAAAAGCATTTGAAACAAATGTCTGTTTCAGTCAAGGGGAATATCTACCGGAGTACCTATCATGGCATGAAACTCTTCGACATCAGCCGGGGTAAGGCCATTGTTGACGGCTTCTTCCATGAAGTTTTCCCATGCTGGTTCGTGCTTCAAAGATTTTCGCTTAAAGTAGTCGCGCCCAATATACGCCAAAAAGTAATACTGCTCGGCACTCGGTTCTATGGACATGGCGGCATTGATGTCGGTTTCCATCTGGTTGATTTCAGGCCGAGAGCAGAGGAAGGGTTTGCGCCCTTTGAGTCGGGCCACAGCAGCATAAAAGAACGGGGTGGCGTCCTCAAAGTTGTCGGACTGTGCTTTTTCGAAATATTCTATTGCTTGGTCGTACTTTTTAAGTTTGAGGAAACAAAGTCCAATAGAGGCATTGACGCCGTTATGCTGGGGGTGTTCTGCGGCTGCGGCCTTGTATGAGGCCATATACTTGTTTACTTGCGGCAGCGGCATATTGGAAAGGTTATGGAACGACTTCACAAGGATGTCTCTATGACAATACTCGCACACTTTAGTCTGTGTTGTTATGCTTGCGCCACATCCTGGGCAGTTGAGAGATATTACTTCCATGATTAGTGTATGATTACCGATTTATGTTTCAGTGAGTTGATTGTGTCTATTGTTGAATCGAGTTTAGCGCAGAACTGAGCATAATCGAAGTCGGGTGACAGCTGATTCTGAAGTCCGATCAATAGATTTGTCAGAGTTGATGTCGCTGTGGAATTATTCACGATTGAAGAAGGCAAGGAGGCTATCTGACGTTGTATCATCTTCAATTTTTGTTCGGCTGCCTTATCGGTGATGTTGTTTGCTTTGGCATAGCGCACATAGGCGGCAATGAGGACATTCGTTTTCTCAGCATAGTTAACAATTACCCCGGCCTGCTGCTGCAGGGTGTCCTGCTCTTTGTCGGCTTTGGTTGTTACCTTATAAATTATGCATACAATAACAATATACAAAATGGTGTAGGCTGCCAGTCCGTAGTAGAGGTATACTATATTTGGGAAGTCTTTCGGAATTTGGTCGAACATTTCGGAGATGCCATATCTGGTCAATATTTTTATCAATCCGAAACGAGAGGCCACGAGCCATAATCCTGCGAAATAACAAAAGACGCAGGAACACATGATGATGGTTTTTCTTGCTTTCATAATACTACGGCATTACAGGTGGTGGCGGCGGTGTTGTTGTGCCAAACAAACCTACAAGGTCGGGCTGATTGGCTGCGGCGGACCATGTTGACATACCAGCCCTCCACACAAGCGTCTGAGGCGTAAGTATGCATGTTTGAACCAATGTCCGCAGGGTGTTCATGTCGTATGGTCCCTGCTGAGCATTATTGACATAGAGATAATAGGGCGAGAAGGCTGTTGGTGGTGGTGGCGGTACGGGGTTTGGCATCTGATTTTGCTGAATGTTCATCATCTGCTGGGAGATGTTCGCCATCTGCTGACCAAAGAGGCCTGCCATCTGCACACCCATCCCCATTCCTATGCCTGCACCTGTCATATCGCTGCTCGTACCAGGGTTGCCCGCTGCCGTTTCCAGTATATCGAATTGGCGTTCCTGTTGATAGGTAAAGCCTTGTATCTGGCGACGCTCACGCTCTTTGACAGATTCCAAACGATTGCTGTAGAGTTCTTTGACAACAGGGTCGTCCTCATTGGGGGCAAGGTGGGCAAACTGGAAGTCTTCGATGCCGATACCATAAGCCGAGAAACGGTCAACGAGGTTGCTTTTGATAAAATCAGCAATCTCTGGGGCATACTCGGGAAAATCAAGCGGAGAGATTTGTTGCTGGCGCGAATAACTCTTTATATGTTTGTTCAGCTCTTGGACAACCATCGTTGAGAACTTTTCAACAAAGTCATCGGTGGTAAACAGATGCTGTGTGCCAACAAATTCATTCAGAAGCAATAGGCCGTCATTCACTCTGATACTGTAATCGCCATGTGCACGAACAGGAACTGCCATTTCGGCTGCGGAATAACGAGGGTCGACAACACGTATCGGATTGGGGGTACCGAATTTTAGTCCTCGGCGAACAACCTTGTTCACAAACCATACCTCTGCAACGAAAGGTGTGTTTCCGCCAAATGGCAGATTGATAATCTTGTCCAGCAAAGGAAGGTTTTTTGCAGAAAGGGTGTGGGTGCCTTCTCCGAAAACATCACATACGGCACCGCCTTTCACAAAAACAGCCTCCTGACTTTTGTTTACAATGAGTTGCGCTCCAATGGAAATATTGTTGTATGGGAATTTCCACACAAGGTCGTCGGGTTCTCCGTTATACTGAATAACGTCAATAAAGCCACGGCGTTCCTCTCCTTGTCCGTCGTATGTGGCTCCGTCTGTTCTGATTTTATTAAAAAAGCCCATAAACTGATAATTTCACTTGTGATACAAGAATCAAATGACCCATGATTAAGCGGTTGCCGCTCTTCGGTCGCTATTCTCTACTTTGTTTATTATTTATGGATAATCTCTATGATATCCAGGTTTTGAGCAGGTGACAAAGACTCTGCGCCACGTCAGGCAAAAAGCCTTCAGCCAATAATACTTTCGAAATGCAATCAAAGCATACTCGGAACACGAAGGCTGGCACGAACATTGGCGACGCACATGTTCAGGTGCATATCGTTGATATATTTCGATAAAGGTAAGACCTAAAACATTTCCATATACCAGTAATGGCAATACCAAACACACATCCACTGCCAAGAAATACAAATGACCAGTCAGTAGAACACTCACAGCAACCAGTAATGCAGAAACCAGAATGTAGGATGCCACGATAAGAATAAACTTCAGCCAATTTATCTTCGGACGTGACAAATCATGATTATTGCAATACTCTCGGATTTGCTGTTGTTCTACTGACTGACACATTATGTATTAAACATTCTTCTTCTCGCGGAGCATAGCCTTCATACCCTTAATAGAGTTCTCGGTATACTCGTTTTGTTCCATCGAGCAAAGAAGTTTGTCGCCGGGAACGATGATGGAGAACGATGTGGAGTTAACATTGACAAGAACATCCTTCTTCTGCTTGTTGTCGTATTGGGGCACCTCTTCAGTTTCCGACACGGTAGAGAAGTTGGTGATATCCTTATAGAAATATTCCTCCGTGCGCTGCTTTCTGCCATCCTCGTCCATATTGAACGTATTCTGATAGAGATAAAGCTGTGTTGCACTGAAGAAAATCCAAGTAACCTGATACTTAGAGGAACGCTCTTTGCCGTCATCGCATCTTTTATAGAAACTATTCTTGTCGTAGACGAAACCTTCGAAATGAACAGGCTCGATTTCCTGAATTTCAGACTCGTCAAGACCAATCTTGTTGATTGCATTCTGCTTGTAATCGTTGCTGTTCAAAACAGCCTGAATCATCGCATCATACTCTGCGTCAGAAATCGGTTTCTTGTTAAGGCATCCGGGGTCATTGCAAAAATAGCGGATAACGGCCTGCTGATCAGCATTACGACCTTTAATACGATTTTTCACATAAGGAGAATCATTGTAGTGGGTTTTCTTCCACCCAACAAAAATCGCAGCAATAGCGATAATAACTAATATTGCGCCCATATGGCTTGAAAATTTGTTTGCTCCCGAAGCCCATGGTCGCCGTTAACTGTTTTGCGTTTTTTATCCACATAGTGCAAAAAGGGTGGGCTTCAACCTCTACTCATCCGCTTTTTGAGAAAACAGACAAAGCATCGATTACGCTTTCACATTATGCGGCACCGACCTTTTCCCTGCACATCCTTTATGATGACTCAGTTCAAATTTCGACACTGCAAAGATACTAAAAATTTTTAAAAATGAGCGGATTTTTTAAAAAAAAGCCACTTTTTACCAATCACTACAAATATGAATATTATTTATTCGCAACATAATCAGCATATTAGCGTTTTCAGAGGGGAGTATGGGGGAAAAACAATTTTTAACAAAAAATGTGTGTCAAGAATTGTGCGGAGGCCTTGATTGGATTGTTTTCTGACATATTGTCACCTCTTGTAGACAGCGATAGAACACATTGCAGATATACTCATTTTTTCGAAAACAAACGATTTCTTGTGAAGATTACAGACATATTATAAAAATGACTATCCGCAACGAGGCGAAACGTGTCGGCAAAATATTTCCTTAACCCTATTTCCCCGAAGGGGCCGACTATTTCCCCTCAATAGAGGGCATTATTTCTTGCCGCCAGGCAACTTTCAAACAATCGCCTCTTTGCGGATAATCAAAACTTTTTTCTTCGCGATTCAAAAAAAATGTGTACCTTTGCAAATTATTATTATCCATCATATTAATTATCGTCTTATGAAACCGAACACCTTCCGAAGCTTGACAAAAGATGAAGTCGACCTTCTTGAATCTTTGGGCAACAATGCCGAAGATTGGAACCAGGTACAAGTGTGCAATCCTTTCAACCCGAAACTCTGCCGCAACAATGTCTTTATGGGCCGTGTGTGGCTGGGCGCTATGGAGCAAGGCTATGTGCACGATGGCGACCTCCGCTTGCCGGAAGGTATCTATGGCAGCATGTTGTCCGACGCAACTATCGGAAGCCATTGCGCCATCCACAATGTGCGCATGATTTCCAACTATACGATAGGCGACAGCTGCTTGTTGTTCAACATCGACGAAATGACCTCCACCATGCCCAATCTGGAAAACGACTATCCTTGGATTGAGCCTATGAACGAGAATGGAGGCCGCCGCATCATGCCCTTCAGCGGTATGACCATCGGCGATGCCTACCTTTGGGCAAAATACCGCGACCACGGCAAGATGGTGGAGCGTTTGGAAGCCATGACACGCCAACGTCTGGCCACCGAGGAGGGCTCTTACGGCCATGTCGGCAGCCACTGCGTCATCAAGAACACCCGCACCATCCACAACGTGGCCATACTCTCCGACCAAGAGGCACCCACACGCATAGAAGACTGCATCGTGCTAACCGACGGTGTGGTGGGCTATGGCTGCTGCTGCGAATACGGCTGCATTGCCGCCCGTTTTCTTTTAGGCGAACATGTCCACCTTGAATTTGGTGTGCGACTCAACGACACCGTCGTGGGCGACAACTCCACTATCGCCCGCTGCGAGGTGGGCAACAACATCATCTTCCCCGCTCACGAACAGCACCACAACAATTCGTTCCTCATCGCCTCCGTGGTCATGGGACAGAGCAACTTGGCGGCAGGATGCACCGTGGGATCCAACCACAATGGCCGAACCGCCGACAACGAGATTGTGGCAGGACGCGGCTTCTGGCCAGGTCTCTGCACCAGTTTGAAGCACTCCTCCAGCTTCGCCTCCTACACCCTGCTGGCCAAAGGTGCCTACCCTGCCGAACTCAGCATCACCCTCCCCTTCGCATTGGTCAGCAACAACGAGAGCAAAGGCCGCCTCGAGGTCATGCCCGCCTATTGGTGGATGTACAACATGTATGCCCTCAACCGCAACCAAACCAAGTTTGCCAAACGCGACAAACGCAAGAAAAAGGCACAGCACATTGTTTTTGACCCCCTGGCACCCGACACAGCCGAAGAGATCATCAATGGCCGCCAACTCATCAAATATTGGACCGAGCAGGCCTATCTGCAATTCGACGGCGACAAGGAAAAGGTCGAAGTCTTGGCCTACGGCATGGAGAAAGGCAAACGCAAAGTAGTGGTGAACAAAGCCGCCAAAGGTTATCAGGCCTACGAGGACATGCTGGTGTATTACGCCATGAATGTGCTCACCGCAGGTGAAAGCAACGCCCCCATTCCCTCTGCCGAACTGGGCGAAGGCGAACGTGTACGCGAGTGGGCCAATTTGGGAGGACAACTCGTCTCGCAGCACGACCTCGACGAACTGATGCGCCAAATAGAAAGTGGCGAGATCAACACCTGGGACGAAATCCACGCCCGTTTCGACAGCTTGTGGGAAGCCTATCCCGAGCAATGCCGCCGCCATGCCTACCATGTGCTCTGCGACCTTTCGTTGTGCCGCACCCTGACCGAAGAACAATGGCAGCAATACCTCCAACGTTATGCCACCATCCGTCAATATGTTGCCGACCAAGTGCGCATCACCCGCGAAAAAGACGACAAAAATCTTTTCCGCCAGATGACCTACCGCAACGATGCCGAGATGAAAGCCGTCCTCGGATGAGACGGATATGCCCAATTCTGATACTTTTTGCCCTTGTCCTCAGCAATACCATCTGCCGAGGACAAGAGTCTTTTAATAAAACTATCGCCTTTTGGAATTGCGAAAACTACTTCGACACCCAACACGACACCCTGAAAGACGATTATGCCTTCACCCCTTCGGGAGATAATCACTGGACACCGAAACGCTATGCCGACAAACGCAACAAGATATACAAGATAATCGCCGCCATGAAATGGCCCGTAGCAGTAGGGCTTGCCGAAGTGGAGAACGACCGTGTGCTGCGCGACTTATGTCTCGGCACCCCTTTGCGGAAAAAAGGCTACAACTTTGTCCACTTCGAATCGCCCAATCCAAGAGGTGCAGATTGTGCCTTATTGTACCGCGAAAAAAATTTTCATCTGCTTGAAACCCAGCAAATATCTGTTTCGGATAGCGATGCTGAATTTTACACCCGCGACATACTCATGGTCGGAGGCATCCTCAACAACGACACCTGCTACCTCCTGGTGAATCACTGGCCATCGAAACTGGGAGGAGCCTTCGCCGACCAACAACGACTCGCCATAGCCTATCGCCTGCGTTACCTTATGGACAGCCTACAACGTTCGCACCCCGATGCCCTGATACTTGCCATGGGCGACTTCAACGCCTCGCCCGAGGAGGAGGCCATCAGCAAAGGACTCGGCTTTGGTCGCAGCAACCGCAACAGTAGCGGTTTCTACAACCTTATGGCCTCGCTGCCCAAAGGAACAGGCTCGTACAAATATCAGGACAGCTGGTCCTACATCGACCAGTTTATCTCAAACCGAGAACTCCCCATAGAAATATTTTCGCCCGATTTTATGCTCTCCGACGACCCCAAACACCTTGGCAAAAAGCCTTTCCGCACCTATTTGGGCATGCGATACCTCGGAGGCTATAGCGACCACCTGCCAATTATTGCCACTCTGCCATGAAGAAACTCGCGCTGATACTATGCCTCCTAATCCCTTTGCTTGGCAATGCACAGGAAATTATGCCCTACAATTGGCGGGAATATATCGAACTATGGGCCGAAGAAGGCGACGATGATGCCGTGGATGAGTTATTGGAACTGTATGAGAATTACCACGACACCCCTGCCAATATCAACGACACCTCGCAGCTGTTGCAAGATTTTCCCTTCATCACCACCCTGCAACGAGAGGCGCTGCGGGCCTATATCGCCTTATACGGCCCTCTGCTCAGCCTTGAGGAGCTCTACAGCATCAACGGCTTCGACAGCATCACGGTGGAGCTGCTTCGACCCTTGGTCACCGCTTCAGCCCTCGAAACCCATCGCAAACCCACTTTCACAGAACTCCTCTCCCACGGTCGGCACAACCTCGTAACTGGCGGCTCGGGAACCATCGAACAGGCCCGTGGCTACCGCGACAGCATCTACGAAGGCAACAACCTCAGGTTGATGTGGCGATACAGCTATAACTATAAGGACCGAATCAAGCTGCAACTCTCGGGCGACAAAGACCCAGGCGAGGCTTTCTTTGCCGGAAGTCAAACACAAGGCTTTGATTTCTACGGCTACAGCCTCCTCATCAACGACCTCGGCAAAAGGGTTCGACGCCTCGTGGTGGGCCAATTCCATGCCCAGTTCGGACAAGGCCTGACGCTGTGGTCGGGTTTCGGCTCCCGCAACGCTTTCGGCACAGGGATATGCCGCCACGCCCCAGGACTGCGACCCAGCGGGGCTTTTACCGAATACGGCTACCTGCGAGGGTTAGGCACCACCCTGGCGCTCTCGCCCAAATGGGATTTGACGCTACTCTACTCCTACGTCAGCCGTGATGCCACCCTTCCACGCAACGCCGCAAGAGATAGCTCCATCAACTGGGTGCAAAGCATCTACAACTCGGGATACCACCGCACCCAAACCGAGATAGCCAAAGAAAAACAATTGGACGAGCACCTCCTCGGCGGCCATCTGGAATACCACAACACCCACCTGCGCATAGGGCTCTCCGCCTCGGCCATGCTGCTCAACAAAGAAATCATACCCGCCACATACGTCTACAACGACAACTATTTTCACGGCGACCGCAATTTCAACAGCGGCATCGACGCCACCTATCGACTTCGACGGCTACTCCTCTTCGGCGAAGCCGCAATATGCTACAACGACTGCTCCGATAGCGGCAATATCAGCCCAGCCATGATTCTCGGGGCAGAATTCACCATAAACAGCAACCACCGCGCCAGCGCACAACTCAGACACTACTCCCCCACCTACCACAACCTCCACGCCAACGCTTTGGGCAAAAACAGCACCCCTCAAAACGAAACAGGCTTCGGCCTCAACTACCAAGGGCATCTGCCCTGGGGCCTCACAGCCACCATGCAGGCCGACTGGTTCCGCTTCCCCCATATCAAATACCTCGTCTATGCCCCCAGCAACGGACAAGAATACCGCGTGACA
>JAZUIX010000161.1:0-6025 GCA_045642445.1 Bacteroidales bacterium
ATTGCTGAGCGGAACGAGGGAGTGTAGCGGGCTACATGACCGAGTGACAAACAGCAAGATGACCAAAAACGGCCAAAATCACAGAAAAGTATATTTTCAAAATATTTCATGTTTACGTTGAATTTATAGAACCCACCTTAATCGTATCAAATAAAATTAGATTCTAAATGATATCAGACTTGGTGTTCTTCACAATGCTTAAAGAACTCCTCTCGTGTCTTGCAGTAGCCTCGATATGCAGGCTTCACCATACCAAACTTCGCTGGCTTTTCCAATTGTACCCAATCAGATACCTCAAACTTGATTCGGATGGGATATTCGGCATCTTCAACGCGTTTCAGGTTTGTTGATTTCACCTTGTAGTATCCATTGATGTGGCTACCGGGAACAATGGGTGCAATATAACGGACAGATGAGATGTCCTTTGTCTCTTTCATGCCTTTCTTTCCCATCACGATACAATCTGCACTACCAGCCAACACGGAATCAAAGTCTTTGTTGACCTCTTTGTCCAAAGTCAGTATCATATAGATTGCATCCTTGGGCTCTTCGGTGGTATAATACAATCCCTTCTGTGGAATACTATCAGTCAAAATATCGGACGATGCCGACCCTATCAGCGTTTTAATAAACTCGACCAGTAAGTCTCTGTTTTCTACGTCCTTGGGTCGTAAAGGGAAAGCACCGATATTGACCTCTTTGATGGTCTTGTAGAACTTGGAAACCTCTACGTCTGCTTTTTGTCCGTCACCGGGGAATAGAATATACCCGCCAATAACCTCTTTTTTTAGTTCGTCTTTGGAATGTTCCTTGTAATAGATTGCATCCCTATATCTGTGCATCTGGTTGATGGCGTCTTCCGGCGGGGTGTCCACACCATTCACCCTTCCGTCAATCCTATATTTTGCATCAAACAGATAGGTCATCTTCATATTTTTTTGCAAGTCGTGCTTGGTCAGCTGCAACACGATGTCTGGCTTTTGGGCAACGGTGGGCACCACGATGTTCTCCATACTGATGGAGTCGTTCTCCTTGTCGTTGTGTTTGGGGTTATACACCAATTCGGCAAGTTCGACATCGTTTTTCTTGAACAGAATTCGTGAATGTTCGCCTTTTCCCAGTTCCCAAGTGAAAATCCCGCTCATCTCCATTCTGTTTTGATGGTCAATATCCACATCTTCGCCCAACAAATCTCTCACGATATGACTCACCTCAATGAAGCACCATATCTCGTAAAGGGTGGCGATGTCCTTTGTCTGCAAACGATAGAATCCGTCATTCAGCGAGTATGCACGTCTGAGCAGATTCCATGTCCTATAAACCTGACTATACCCTGACGCTTTCTGCAATACCAGGCTTTCTTGGTTCAACCCCTTGAATTTTCCGATGGTTCGAAAGAATGGATTCCGTTGCAAATATTTCAAAGTGTTGAGGGTCTCCTGCATCTCTTCTTTGAATGCAACTGATGCACCTTTCAAAGACTCAATTCTATTTTTCAGCGACTCATACTTGGTTGTAATCTGGGCAAGAGCATGTTTCAGAAAACGGTTTTCTTGAGTATCGTTGCTCTGCACTCGTTGTTCAATCCTGTATAGATGGGATGGTTCCTTCCGATGTTCTGCCAACTCGTTTTCTATTGAGATTGGAATACGAGCCAGTTTGTCAGCACGAACATATATCTCCGTTCCGAGAAGTCGATGTCGCGGCCTCTCAATGATACCCTTCACTGCACGGATGAACTTCTTCTGTTCCTCAGCGAAGATGCTCCACCACACCAGTTCGGGTGTCTCGCCTTCCGGATTGGGAGAAAACCCATGAAACGTCCTCCTCATATAGTCAAGCGACAACATCCGATATTCCCGCTCAATATCTTCAATTATTTGTCGCCAATGAACGTGATAGTTGAGTTTGGTGGAAAGGACATCAAATCCGAAACGGAAATGACGAGTTTCGGTTCCTATCTCATAGTCAATCAGTATCTCACTTTTGCCAATATCGTTTCCATAGTTGATGAAGCCGACTAAGTTTCCACGACGGAAACTGAAATTGTCGTTGTCGCCTTGAAGAATACTTCCAAAGCGGGCGGTTTTTACATAATCTTTGAACTCAACCCATATCGGATATTCTGCATTGTCAAAGAATACCGCTGGGGCCACACCGCCTTGTTCTATTGCGAGTTCCTCGCCTTCTTCGTCCTGCCTTATCACCGACAACACACCCTCCGACCACGAGTATGTTGAGGTCAGATTCGCTTTCCCAACATTACTCACGGCCTTGTTCCATATACCATCAAACTTGCTACATTCGATGGTCATCGTGAAGTCTTGGTGTTGTATGGTCAGAAGTTCCATAGCGTATTAACTCCAAAAACTGGTATAACCAGACTCCAATCGTTTCTTCATCTCACTCAACTTGGCGAGCGATATAGAGTTTTCAAACACACCTTCATTGACAGATTCCAATCCCTCCTTGATGGTGGCTTCAAGCCCTCCAAGGAACGAGGCACTCACTTTGGTCTCATCGCCTTCAATACGCGACAAGATCTTCATGTTGGTAATCTCATCCAATGCCCGTGCAACAACTAATCCCTGCCCCAATTCATTACCATTCTCATCTTTGTTGTAAGGCAAGTTATTCACCACATAAAGCAACACCTCATTTCGTGTTCGGTATGCAACCTTGAAAGGTGTTCCTTCCAACTTATCATTGATTTTCTGCAAATAGTTGATGGCAATATCACAAACGTCCTTGTGTGCTGCATAAACATCCACACCCTCAACGGCATTTCCAATCAGTTCTGCCGCTCCAAGTTTCCCAATCTGCTCATGACGCTCATTCAAACCGCCATACAAATCAACCTCGTTCATCTCGATGGTCATGGCTCGGTCAAGCACCTTGCGGGAGAACGAGAAGGTGGTTTCGTCCATATTCACCGTGCCTACCACGATGAGGTTCTGGGGAATACTTAGCCTTTTGCCTCCTTCTTCTTTCAGATATGCCTTCCTCTCCTCATCGTCATCAAACAATTGACTGATAAGACTGTGATACTCCTCAGTATTGGAATAATCCACAATGGGGTCTGTCGTGATGCTGCCATCATCCTGACGCTTTCGGCTCTCCACCACACTTAAATATTCAGCGAAATACTGTTCCACTGGTGCAAGGTTCATCTCATCCAGACAAAGAAAGTAAGGAGTATCTGGGTCTTTGATAGCCTTGACCATAAATCTCAGGAAAGGACCTATGACATATCTAACACCTTCTATCCGGCTGACATAGCCAATCAATTCGGACGAGTCGTGCCAATTCGGTTTTACCTGCACCATCTCAAAATTTCTCGGTTTCTGTGCCTTGTATTCATCCGAATCCACATCCCAGCAAGTACGAGCCAATTCTCTCGCAATCCTGCTTTTTCCTGTGCCAGAGATACCAGCCAAAAGAAGGAATGGTTTGGATTTGATGGCGGTGAGATAAGGGCGATAGGATGAAGCATTATTTGATACTTCCCGTTTATGATTATTTATATATTCAGTGATGTAATCATTACCCCCAAGGTATTTCCCTTGGGAATTATACATAGACCATTCGTTTCCTTTACTCTCTATCAAAAGAAATTGATTCCCACTACTACTGGCCAATGTTTTCCACCCATCTAGGTAGTTGGAGAATGGGACTGTTTCGTTTCCATCATATTTTGCAACAACATATTCAGCCATCTTCCATAGCGAATTTGCACGAGTGGAAAGTCCTTCCTTTAATAATGAGTCTCTTCCCGTCTCTCGATACGAACCTAGGTATGTTTGAGAATCGTATCTATCAACAAAGGAACTTAATCTTGATAATAAATCTGTGTATTCCATAATTCAAAATTTTCTTTTGTTAATTGAAATGGCGAGGAAGCTCCAATTGGAAACCCCATTAAATATTCAGCTTGTAATGCGGTTGGCTTACCAAAAATGCGAACATATTTAGCACAAGAAGGGTGTTTCATCATTGATTTATAGTGATAGTTACCCATTGTGGTGGGGGTATGTATGAATATTGGGTCGGTCGGGTCTTGTTTATGAATCCAAGTTTCTCTCTTTACAAATATTGATTCTATTTCTTCATTTGTAGGAATAATGTCTGTGGAGGTATGAAAAAGATGTCTATTAACTAATAAACGAAATGCGGTAGCGGCTGCTATAGGGGCTTGTGCATTCCCAACACCTTTTTTTTGGGGTGCCAGTACTGGGACCTCTGCTGGATATTTTATCTTGTGAGGGTTTTCTGTCCAAAATTTTGCTGTGAATTTGGGTAAAGAATTAACATGTTTTGCAACTTTATCAAATATTGCCCTATCCTTAACTGCTAACAGCCAAAATCTTGGGCGTTTATGGTCAGCACCAATATCCATACAAGCCAACCTACAACGCTCAACAACATATCCTATTGACTCCAAATCCGACTTGGCCTTGTCAATAGCCTCAATGGTAACGTTTTCTCCAAAAACGATAGGGGCTTTTGATTCCTGAACAAATCTAAACATTTCAGGCCATAAATTTTTCTCCTTTATATTCATACCATGGGCTGCATAACTAAATGCTTGACAAGGAAACCCGCCACACAACACATCGAATTTTCCTATATAGTCAGCACCATTAACCTCTCGTATATCACCATATACTGGGAAACTACTCATCCAGCCATCAGCTTGACGTTGCTTCAAAATCTTTTTACAGAAATCATCAATTTCAACACCTGCACAACACTGATGACCCAATATGTGACCGCCATAGATACCGCCACCAATACCAGCGAATAAATGAAATTCTTTTATCATACCAATACCAGCAAAATATTATTCTTTGGTGCTCACCAACAAATCTCTAATATCCACATTCAAAAGACGGGCTATTTCAGCAAGGGTGCTTACATCTGGTTGTATGCTATTCTGGCACCACTTACTGACCGTACAAGTGGATTTTCCTAATTGTTCGGCCAACCATTTACCAGTTCGGCCACGCTCAACAAGAACCACTTTTATTCTATTAAGATTGGGCATAAATGTATATTTATTAGAATTTTATTTTAACTTGTTAAAACAATAATATAACGTTATCTTTGGCATTTTATTGCATACAATCATACAAAAAGGAACCACAATGGATAATCCGTTATGGTTGTGCGTGTTATAACATAAAAAATTAAAGTTTAATAGAAATGATAATAAACAACGACGTGCAACCATCGGGGGATGATTGCACGTCGTTGTTGAAGCGTGATTATGTGTACTGGGCGATTATTTCAGGCCGAGTTTCTTTTTGACGAGGGGCATGATGTCGTCGCTGTCCTGCGAATAGAGCACGGCACCCATGCCGGCGTCGAAGATGTAGGTGTAGCCGTTTTCGCGACCCACTTCTTCGATGGCTTTCTTAGCACGGTCGATGATGGGCTGGAGGAGGGCTTCCTGACGTTCTTCGAGGGATTTCTGGGCGCGTTCCTGCTGTTCCTGGATGCGGGCGGCCATGGCCTGGATGTCGGACTCTTTGGTCTTGCGGATGAGTTCGGAGAGCTGGTCTTTCTTGGCGAGGTAGTCGTTGACTTTGCTCTCGTATTCTTTCTGCATGGCTTCGAGTTCGGCCTTGAGTTCGTCGACGTCTTTCTGCAGGGCGGCCTGTGCGGAGTCGCGGCCAGGCATGATCTGCATGAGGTCGTTGGAGTTGATGTGGCCGAGTTTGATAGTTTTCTGAGCCATTGCGTTGCCGCCGAGGGCAAGAAGGGCCACTAATACTGCGATAAATGCTTTTTTCATTTCTGTGTGTTTATTATTTATTATTTTCTATTTAGTATCGTTATTTGTCGATTTATTTTATGTCGCGTTTGACGGTGCTGGCCTGTGATTTGCTGCCGCCGTTGCTGCTGCCGCTATTGCCGGCTTTGGGAGCGCCCGCACCCGAGGGGGCGGCTGCCGAGGCGGGGGCCCTGCCCGGGTTGGCACCGAGGATTTCGAGTACCTGGTTGTTGATGTCGTATTTGTCGGAGA
>JAZUIX010000162.1:0-7837 GCA_045642445.1 Bacteroidales bacterium
GCTTAATGCCTGCGGCATCAGCGCGCAAGGCGCTGTTCTCGCTTCGCTGTCGAGGCTTGCCACCGGCAAGCCTCGACACTATTCACTATTCAAATCATATCTCACTCTTTGACGCATCGGGCGCAAAATGAGGAATTTTGCTTAATGCCTGCGGCATCAGCGCGCAAGGCGCTGTTCTCGCTTCGCTGTCGAGGCTTGCCACCGGCAAGCCTCGACACTATTCACTATTCACATCTCCCTACTTCAAATACTTGTCGAACCAGTCGATGAAGTTGCGATGCCAGAGGAGGCTGTTCTGCGGACGCAGCACCCAGTGGGTCTCGTCGGGGAAATAGAGATAGCGAGCCTCCAAACCGCACAACTTGGCGGCATTGTAGGCAGCCATGCCCTGCGAGGCAACGATGCGGAAGTCAAACTCGCTATGGACAACGCAGATGGGGGTATTCCATTTGTCGACAAACAGGTGGGGCGAATTGGCGTAGGAATGGGCCGTCTTGGCGTTCTTCTCCCAGTAAGGGCCGCCGAGGTCCCAGTTGGTGAACCAAAACTCCTCGGTTTCGAGACACTGCTGGTTGAAGTTGAACATGCCGTTGTGAGCCAAGAAGGCCTTGAAACGGTTATTCTCGTTGTGTCCAGCCAGCCAATAGATGCTGTAGGCGCCAAACGAGGCACCACAGGCACCGATGCGGGCAGCATCGATCTGAGGCATATTGTTGGCAAAATAATCGGTGGCGGCCATATAATCCTTCATGCAAAGTCCGCCATAGTCGCCGCTGATTTCCTCACACCACTCGGTGCCGAAGCCGGGGCATCCACGACGGTTGGGGGCGATAACGAAGTATCCGGCACCACTCATCACCTCGAAATTCCAGCGAGTGCTCCAGAACTGGCTCACCATGCTCTGAGGGCCACCCTCGCAGAACAGCAAGGCGGGATAAGTCTTGGTGCTGTCGTAGTCGTAGGGGTAAATCAGCCACACCAGCATCTCCTTGCCGTCGGTGGTTTTCACCCAATGTTCCTCGGTCTTGCCCATGCGCACCTGATCCAGCACATCGTTGTTGATGGAGGTCAACTGTTGACCCTTCTGCTCCACACCCTTGGCGTCGTAGCAGAACACCTCCGAGGGGTGCTGAATACTCACCTCATTGGCGTAGATGGTGCTTCCGTTGAGGCTGAATCCGTTGATGTCGTGATAATCCTTAGTGACCTGGCGGATAGAAGAGTCGGCCATGTTGAAGGCGAAAATCTCGTTCATGCCGCGATACATCACCACGGCCAAAATCTCGCTATCGTCGGCTGTCCACGAGATGCCGCTCACACCGTAGTCGAAATTGGCGGTGTAGTCGGTCTTCTCGCCCGTCTCGAAGTCGTACACCATGAGGCGCAGCTTGTCGCTCTCATAGCCGTCGCGTTCCATGCTCTCCCAAGCAATCTTCTTGCCGTTGTTGCTAAAAACGGGGTTCTGGTCATAACCCATGATGCCCTCGCTGATGTTCACGGTTTCGCCGCTCTGGATGGTATAAATATAGATGTCGCTGTTGGTGCTCAGCGAATACTCCTTGCCGGTCTTTTTGCGGCAAGTGTAGGCAATCTTGGTGCCGTCGGGCGAAAAGTTGTACTGCTCCACGCCGCCCCACGGACGCATCGGGCACTCGTAAGGCTCGTTGTTCAGCACCGAGATCGCGTTCTCGACGCTGATTTTGCCCTCCTGGAACGTGGTCAGGAAAATCTGCGGATACTCGTCCACCCAGCTGTCCCAGTGGCGGTACATCAAATCCTCGTTAATGCGGCCAGTGGTTTGATCCAAGCCGGCATAGAGTTTCTCCAAACTCTCGGGGCGTTCCACCTTGATGTCGGTGATATAGACAATCTGGTTGCCGTCGGGCGAAATCTTGAAGCCCTCAAGGCCTGTCTCGATGGTGCCAAGCACCTTCTCGCCCTTCTTGTCGATGTTCATCTCGAGGATGTCGTTTCCGCGTGCAAAAAGCAGCGTATTGTCGTCCTTCCAAACGGGGTTGAACTCGCTTTGGGCGGTCGTGGTGAGGCGTTCGGGCACACTGCCTTTAATCGTCTCCTGGAGATAGATTTCGGCATTGCCCTTGTTCTTCTCCATGTCGTAATAAGTCACCGTATAGGCCATTTTGGAGCCGTCGGGGCTCACGGCGAACTCGCCCATCTTGCCCAGCTGCCACATGATTTCGGGGGTAAAGCGGCCGTTCTCAACCGTCACCTCGGGTTTGCCGATAATCTCATCAGCGTCCTGTTTTTGCTTGCAGCCGGCCATCAACGCCAACGCTGCCGCACAAAGTATAATAGTTCTCTTCATCATTAATAAAATATTTTTTGCAAAAATACGATTTTTTTTTGATATGACAAACTGAGGAATTAAAAATGGAAAATTGAGAATGGAGAGCCTCAATTTTCAATTGTTATTAATCCCAGTCGCCATAGTCGCCACTAAAGAAGCCTTTGTAGCAACGGCCATCGTCTTTGTATCGGTTGGGGTCGTCTAAAAAATTGTATGTGCTGGCATCGCCAAGAGGTTCGCTGCCGAAGCCCTGGCTCAAATCATAGCCACGTTCGACTTTGAATTCCACGCATTTCACCATGGGTGCGATATATTGTTTTTTGTTTTCCATAGTCGTTTTTAAATTTTCAATTCCCAAAAAGCAGCAGCCATCTCTCATCTCTCACCTCTCACCACTTTCTTCCCTTTCCAGATGTATATGCCTCGGGGCAGGCCCTCGAGGTTGTCGGCATTCTTGCGCACCAAGCGTCCCAGCATGTCGTACACATCGTTGCCGTAGCGTCCGTCATACTCCTGCTCGGGAGCCTCTGCGGCATCGATGCCCACGGGGTCGCCATAACCCACCTCCACATTCAGCGTGGAGGGCAAAGGTTGCGAGGCATTGCCCGGGCTGATTTTGAAATAGGCACGGAAGGGGTTGACATGGGCGTGGCCGCTGCATGGGTCTTCCCACCAAGGTACGTCAATGTTGTCGGCGCTCCGCACGAAGAAGCCGTCCTTGTAGCCGTAGCAGGAGATGTCCATGCATGTGCGGGCAGTGGTACCAAAAAAACGTCCGTTGTTGTGTTCCACATGGCGTGAGACAGAGTTCGTGGCAGGGATGGTGACATTGTTTGCCGAGAAGAGGAAGTCCGTTTGGGCCTTGGTATCGGGCCACTCCACCATATAGGGGGTGTTGTCCTCAAAATCGTCAAAAGCCACCTCGCTGAAGATGATGGAGGAACCGTCGAAATCTCTGAACTCATAGAACTTCATATTGCCCGTGGAGGAAACACTGGAGGGCTTGAAAGGCAGGCAGAGGGTGCTTCGATGGCTCTGTGTGTAACTGCGGGTGTAGGTCGCCTTTGCAGCGGTGAATTCCACGGGAGCCTTGAATTCATCCTTTCCATCGGTGAGGAGAATCTCTCGGGCAAACCAACTGCCATTTCTCTTTGCAATAAAGTTCGTGGGAAGGGTGGGAGTGGTAAGTTCCAGTTCGGGTAGACCTCCCCCATGAGCGTCGTCTACTAAAATATAATAGCACTCGTCCAGTTGATAGATGCGATTCGCTCCCGTTCCGGAGATAGTGATGGAAGAAGCTGTAATCAATCTTTCGACCTCCAGATATCCAGAAATAGGACAAAAACTATAGGCAGTTGTCAGGTGTGTGCAATCCGTGAAAGCATCCGAATTAATATTGATGCTTTGAACCCCATCAGGATCTTCAAAAGATGAGCCGAGAACAATGTAGAGGAGGGAACTGCAGTTTTTGAAAGCAAAACTTTCTATGCGGGATACGCTGAAAGGTATGGTCGCAGAGGTGAGACCGCTGCAGTCCCCAAAAGCATTCTCGAGTATCTTGACGACATAGTAAGTAGTGTTATTGTACGTCACCGTGCATGGGATGGTCAAGTCTCCTGTGGGGGCATCAAAATCCCCCCAATAGTATGTATTAGGGGCAACAACACCGACGGCGGGAAATGTGACATTGGAGGGGAAGGAGATAAAAAAGTGGTCTTCGAGTATTTTGTAGTACAGTGTCTGTCCCGTTGGAGCCACAGCACTGAAATCGTAATCATTTTGTGCCCACGAGGCGAGGGTGCTGAGGCACAGGACGAGGACGAGAAACAACTTTTTCATATTGAGTGTCATTATTTTATTAATCTTATCATATTATTGTATAAAAATGCAAAGATACGATTTTTTTGTGATTCAAAAATTTCCAGCAGACTTTTTGGGGTCTTTTTGTTGTTGTTGAAAAAGACCTTCGGTCACGAAAGGACCTGCGGTCACGGAAGAAGACATTCGGTCACGAAAGACCTTCGGTCACGAAAAGACCTTCGGTCACGAAGGACGAAAGATCTTCGGTCACGAAAGACGAAAGACCTTCGGTCACGAAAACGAAAACGAAGAACGAGAACGAAGAATGGCTCCGCCCAATTTTCAATTTTCAATTGTATTAATCCCAGTCGCCATAGTCGCCACTAAAGAAGCCTTTGTAGCAACGGCCATTGTCTTTGTATCCGTCGGGGTCGTCTAAAAAATTGTATGTGCTGGCATTGCCAAGAGGTTCGCTGCCGAGGCCCTGGCTCAAATCATAGCCACGTTCGACTTTGAATTCCACGCATTTCACCGTGGGTGCGATATATTGTTTTTTGTTTTCCATAGTCGTTTTTAAATTTTCAATTCCCAAAAAGCAGCAGTCATCTGTCATCTCTCATCTCCTCACCTCACCACTTTCTTCCCTTTCCAGATGTATATGCCTTTGGGCAGGCCTTCGAGGTTGGTGGCGTTCTTGCGGACGAGGCGGCCCAACATATCGTAGACGTCGTTGCCATAGCGTCCGTCGTACTCCTGCTCGGGTGTTTCTACGGCATCGATGCCCACGGGGTCGCCGTAGCTCACCTCCACGTTCAGCGTGGGAGGAAGGCTCTGCGGAGCATCGCTTGAAGGCGAGTAGGTGAAATAGGCGCGGAAGGGGTTGACATGGGCGTGGGTGTTGTGGTTGTTCGAGACCCGGGCGCTCTGCACAAAGAAGCCGTCCCTATAGCCGTAGTTGTTGTCAGTCATGCAGGTGCGGACAGTGGTGCCTTGGAAGGTCATGCCGTTGATGGGTGTGGGAGCCGCCGCCGAACTTGAGGCGGGGAACGCCACATTCTCCTGCGTGATGGTGCACTGGGTGGTGTTGACCTCCTTGCTGAGGTCGTAACCCACAAGGTAGGGGGTGTAGGCGGCAATATTGCCTTCGTGGTTGGAGAACGTGAGGGTGTGGCCGTCAAAGCCCGCAAAGTCGTACACCTCGAAACCCTCGGGCACAGCAGCCGTGAAAGGCAGATAGAGGGTACTGCGGTTGCTGTTGGTGAACTCGCGGGTGTAGGTAGCCTTCTCGGCGGTGAACTCCTCGGGAGCGACAAACCTGCTCGTATCGTCGGTGAGGACAATTTCATTGGCCTTCCAACCGCTGCCATCCTTGGCACCATTATAGTAGTAGATGAAGTTTGCAGGGATGGTGGATCGGGGAATGCTGGTTACATTATTATCCTCCGCATCCACGACGGTGTAATCAGTTGAAATCTGATGCAAGGTGTTCTTACCCGCACCGTGATTAGTAAAACCGCCGTTTGTAGCACTCAGCACCCTGAGGGCTTTCCATGCCACATAGCCGTTATCTGTGGCACCCTTTGTAATGGGCAAATTTGAAAGATTATAGACAGTTTTCAAGTTGGGGCATCCACCAAAAGCATCCTGTCCGATGGTGGCCACCTTGCTGCCGATGACGGCGCTGGCAAAGTCGCAACTAACGAAAGCATGATTTTCGATGGTGGTCACCGAATTAGGGATGGTGACATCAGTAAAGCCGGAGCAACCAGCGAAAGTATGATCTCCGATGGTGGTTACCGAATGGGGGATGGTGAGGCTGCCGGTGAGGCCGCCGCAACCCTCGAAAGCGTTATTTCCGATGGCGGTCACCGACTCAGGGATGGTGAGGCTGCCGGTGAGGCCTCGGCAACCGTTGAAAGCATACTCTCCGATGCTGGTCACAGTTGTGGGGATAGTGAGGCTCGTGATGCTCGCTTGTTTGTAAAACACACCTTGAGGGAGCGTCCCAACGCTGTCGCCAATCACCAATGTCTGTAGCGGCATCGGACGGAAACCGTAAGTGTTGTAATCCGCATAAATGTTGTACCAATCGGAAGTGGTGGTCAGATTTTTGGCATTGTAATTCAACGTGGTCACATTGGTGCAGCCCTCGAAGGCTTGGTTTTCGATGGTGGTCACCGATTCGCCAATGGTCACACTGGTGAGGTCGTCTAGACCGTAAAACACGCCTGCAGGCAGCATCTTCACGCTGTCGCCGATTACCAACGTCTGGAGCGGCATCATTCGGAAACCGTAGTTGTTGTAATCACTGGAAGCGTTGTACCAATCGGCAGTGGTGGTCAGATTCTTGGCATTGTAATACAGTGTGTCAACGTTATTTTGCCCGTAAAACACTCCTTCGGGGAGCGTCTCAACGCTGTCGCCAATTAATAATGTCCGAAGTGGCATTGATCGGAAACCATAGATGTTGTTAGACTCAGAAGAGTTATGCCAATTGGAAGTGGTGGTAAGGTTTTTTGCATTGTAATACAGTGTGGTCACATTGTTGCACCCGTAGAAAGCGTAATTTCGGATGGTCGTTACCGATTTGCCAATGGTGAGTCTGGTGAGTCTGGAACAATTTATAAAAGTATTCGGTTCGATGGTTGTTACCAACTCGGGAATAGTTACACTAATTAGGCTGTAACAATCAGCGAATGCAGCGCTTTGTATACTTGTCACCGAATTGCCAATAATGAGGCTGCTAAGTCCTGTACAATGACCGAAAGCATTTGTTTCGATGGTCGTTACTGCATCGGGAATGATGACGCTGTCGAGGCGGTAACAATTAAAAAATGCCTCTTTGCCGATGGCGGTCACTGTATTGGGGATGGTGGAGTTATTGGTTCCTATAATCAATTTGTTGGTGGATTTCTCAATAATGGCATTGCAATTGTTTCGACTGTCGTATGTGGGGTTGTTGGCATCAACCGTTAGTGTGTCGAGGCTATAGCAAGACATGAAAGCATTATATCCGATACTCGTCACCGAAGATGGAATAGAGACGCTGGTGAGGCCGTCGCAACCCCTGAAGGCAGCATTGTCTATGGCAGTCACAAATAGAGTGACTGAACCTGTTGTTACGCTTGACGGGATGATCAGGTTGCCCGTGGGTTGGGTGTACCCTTCCCACGACGAACTTGAAGGACAAACAACGCATGTTGCAAGCCCAGGGAGTTTTCTATAATACAGCGTCTGTCCCGAGGGGGCTACGGCGCTGAAATCGTAAGCCCATGTTGCCAGGGAACAGAGGCACAGGACGAGGACGAGAAATAACTTTTTCATATTGATTGTCATTATTTTATTAATCTTATCATATTATTGTATAAAAATGCAAAGATACGAATTTTTTGTGATTCAAAAATTTCCAGCAGACTTTTTGGGGTCTTTTTGTTGCGGAACTCGGCTGCAAAATTACAAACTTTTTTTGACACATTTCCCAATTATGCACGATTATGCACGATTATGCACGATTCTTCCTGATTTTTCCCGATTTTCTTGAATTTGAGATTTGTTGAAACAACGAATTACACGAATTTGACGAATTATATTTAGGTGGGTTCTATAAATTGATTTCTTGGGATTTTGAGTTGGTTTTGGAACAGATTGCTGAGCGGAACGAGGGAGTGTAGCGGGCTACATGACCGAGTGACAAACAGCAAGATGACCAAAAACGGCCAAAATCACAGA
>JAZUIX010000163.1:0-6024 GCA_045642445.1 Bacteroidales bacterium
TGGTATCGTTATGGTATCGTTATGGTATTCCGGATACGATAACGATACCATAACGATACCATAAGGATACGATAACGATACCATAACGATGGGAGAATAGTGGGAGGAAACTGAGAATTGATTCCTTTTTTTGCTAAGAAAAAAACTTTTTTTATTATTTATACAATATAGTTGAAAATTCGGCGTTATAAATAAGTTTTTGCTATAATTGTGTAATATCAAAATTGAAAAATATGAAAATAGCTGTTGCCGGAACCGGTTATGTAGGTTTGAGTATCGCCACTCTGTTGGCCCAACACAATGAAGTTGTCTCTGTCGACATCGTCCCCGGACGTGTCGAGATGGTCAACCGACGCAAGTCGCCTATTCAGGACGACTATATCGAGCGTTTCTTTGCTGAGGATCTGATTCTCAGAGGCGTTGAGACTTCGAGCAAGGGCGACAATCAGCCGATGCTTTTGTCCAAGCCGCTTTCGTTGAAGGCCACTACCGACCCCGAGGAGGGTTACAGGGATGCCGACTTTGTGGTGATTGGCGCTCCGACCAATTACGATAGTGTGAAGAATTTCTTCGACACTTCGGCTGTGGAGGATGTTATCGGCAAGGTGATGCGCATCAATCCCAATGCCATCATGGTTATCAAGTCCACCATTCCTGTGGGATATACCGAGCACATCCGTCAAAAGACTGGTAGCGAGAATATTATCTTTGCTCCCGAGTTTCTCCGTGAGTCGAAGGCTCTTTTCGACAATCTTTATCCCAGCCGTATCATCGTTGGCTACAAGCAGGACGACAAACGCCTGGAGGAGAAGGCCCACCAGTTTGCCCAGCTTATCCGTGGAGGTGCTAAGGGTACGAGCCCCGACAGCCTCAAAAAGGGTGGGGCAGAGGATATCCCCATGCTGTTTATGGGCAGCACCGAGGCCGAGGCGGTGAAGCTTTTCGCCAACACTTATTTGGCTCTCCGTGTAAGCTATTTCAACGAATTGGATACTTACGCCGAGCTCAAAGGTCTTGACACGCAACAGATTATCAACGGTGTGTGCCTCGACCCTCGTATTGGCAGCCATTACAACAATCCTTCTTTCGGCTATGGCGGCTATTGCCTCCCGAAGGACACCAAGCAGCTTTTGGCCAACTATGCCGATGTGCCTGAAGACCTTATCCGCGCAATCGTTGATTCGAACAAGACCCGCAAGGATTTTATTGCCGACCAGGTGCTGAAGATGGCTGGTTATTACGACTATTACAATCGTGGCGATTTTAATGCCAGCGAGGAGCATGAGTGCGTTATCGGTGTGTATCGTCTCACGATGAAGTCCAATTCGGACAATTTCCGCCAAAGTTCGATCCAGGGTGTTATGAAGCGTGTCAAGGCCAAAGGTGCCAAGGTGATCATTTATGAGCCGACCCTTGAGGATGGAAGCACTTTCTTCGGCAGTTTGGTGGTGAACAACCTTGAGGAGTTCAAACGTCAGAGCCAGGCCATTATAGCCAACCGTTATGATGTTTGTTTGGACGATGTGGCCGAGAAGGTTTATACCCGAGATATTTTTAAACGTGACTAAGATAATGAGGAATGGGAAATTGACTTCCCATTCTTCATTTTTAATTTAAAATTCTAAAATGAGCACAAATCAAACTAAGTCCTCGCAAGGGGCAAAGATGGGAACCCGAAACATCATTATCACAGGTGGTGCCGGCTTTATCGGCAGCCATGTGGTGCGGCTTTTTGTGAACAAATATCCTGATTATGAGATTTATAACTTGGACAAGTTGACATACGCGGGAAATTTGGCAAATCTGAAAGATGTGGAGGATAAGCCCAACTACCACTTTGTGAAGGCTGACATTTGTGATTTTGAGAGGGTGTATGCGTTGATGCAGGAGAAAGAGATCGACGGCATCATTCATTTGGCCGCCGAGAGCCATGTCGACCGCAGTATCAAGGATCCTTTCACTTTTGCTCAAACCAATGTGATGGGTACGCTGAGTATGCTGCAAGCTGCCAAGCTCTATTGGGAGTCGCTGCCCGAGAAGTGGGGGGGCAAACGCTTTTACCATATCTCTACCGTCGAGGTGTATGGAGCCCTTGAGATGACCCACCCTGCAGGTGTGGAGCCTCCTTTCAGCACCAAAGCTTCCAGCGGCGAGCACCATTTGGCATACGGCACCAAGTTCTTTACCGAGGACTTGAAGTATCAGCCCCACAGCCCTTATAGTGCTGCCAAGGCTTCGAGCGACCATTTTGTGCGGGCTTTCCACGACACTTATGGTATGCCCACCATCGTCACCAATTGCTCGAACAATTACGGCCCCTACCAGTTTCCCGAGAAATTGATTCCGCTTTTTGTGAACAATATTCGCCATCGCAAACCTTTGCCGGTGTATGGCAAGGGGGAGAATGTGCGTGATTGGCTGTATGTTGAAGACCATGCAAGGGCCATTGATACCATCTTCCATAAAGGCAAGGTGGCGGAGACTTACAACATCGGCGGTTTCAACGAGTGGAAGAATATCGACATCATCCATGTGCTTATCAAGACGGTTGACCGTTTGTTGGGACGTCCTGAAGGTGCGGATGAGGACCTTATCACTTACGTTACCGACCGTGCTGGACACGATTTGCGTTATGCTATCGATTCCTCCAAGTTGCAGAAAGAGTTGGGTTGGGAGCCGAGTTTGCAGTTTGAGGAGGGCATTGAGAAGACGGTTCGCTGGTATTTGGACAACCAGGATTGGATGGACAATGTGACCTCGGGCGACTATATGAAATATTACGAAGATATGTATGCCAATCGATAGTTCTTTTCAGTTTTGAATTTTCGAATATTATTCATCATGAAACGCATTCTCTATATTATTCCTTGTTTTCTGCTGATGCTCTCTTGCCACACGACGCAGGAGTATGCCTATCTTTCCGATGTGGAAAAGGATAGCGCGATGCAGATAATTACAACCTATGCTTCTACCATTCATCCTGGCGATCAGCTTTACATTTATGTGTTTAGTTCTATCCCAGAGAGTGTCATCCCCTTCAATCAGGAAACCAATAAACTCACAGCTTCGGCGGCAAGAAGGGCGGGTGCTTCGGGTTTGACTGTGCATGATGCACAGAGAATCCAATCCGGTGATTATAACATTCTTCATGAGCAAAAAGTGCCTGTGGAATGTTATACCGTGAAGCCTGATGGAACGATTGATTTTCCGGTTTTGGGTAGTGTGAAGGCTGAGGGTGTGACATTGGATTCATTGTCTGTTATGTTGCAGAACATGATGAAGGAAGGCGGTTATGTTTCGGATCCTTCGGTTGAAGTCAAGATGATCAATTTTAGAGTGGCTGTAGTTGGAGAGGTAAATATCCCGCAGGAGATTCATCTTGAAGGGGAACGGTTGACTATCTTTGAGGCTCTGGCTATGTGCCACGATATCACGCTGTATGGCAGAAGAGATAATGTCAAGGTGGTTAGAGAAGAAAACGGAAAGGTACAGACGTATGTCTTGGATTTGCAATCCAAGGAAATTTTGGATTCGCCCTGTTATTATTTACAACAGAACGATATTGTTTATGTCGAACCCAATGATTTGAAGAAAAAACGCGCTTCCCGTGATGAGAATATTCCCAGATATATCTCGATAGGGGTTTCTGGTGCCACTACGTTGGTCAATGTATGGCGTATTATGATGCAGATTAATAGGTATAATAGATGATGGGTAGGAAATTTTTACTGTTGTTGATTGCAACTGTAACCTTGTTTTCATTATCTTCTTGCAAAGACGAAGAAAAGCCCGAGGTGCCTAAAGATGCCGTAGTTGCATCTTTGATAGATGATGTGAATGTTCAAGCTGAAGATATTCCGAATCTTTTTTCGAAAAGAAATGTACAATATAATGTTGTTTCGGTTTTGAATTGGGCGGAGCAATATCCTTATTTGCCACAAGTTGAATTTGCTATAGCTCATAATGGGGCTAATATTTTCATCCATTATCGTGTGACAGAGAAAAGAACGCTGGGTACGATGGAGAATGATTTGGATGAGGTTTATAAAGAGTCTTGCTGTGAGTTCTTTTGCATGAAGGAGGGCGACAGTTTATATTACAACATTGAATCTAATTGTTTGGGTTCAATTCTTATGCAATGTGGTACAGGACGTTCTGATAGAGAGATTTCCTCTGCTGAAAATCTGAAACAGATTGAGCGTTGGGCTTCCTTGGGTCGGGAAAGCGTGGGGATGATTAATCAAGAAACACATTGGGAATTGGCTCTCGTGATACCAATATCGACATTTTGGAACCATACTTTTGGTAACCTTTCAGGACAGACATTTTTAGCAAATGTATATAATTGTTTGGGAAGTGGAGACGATCGTCAATATGTTACTTGGAACCCAATCAATACTGCTGGACCGGATTTTCATCGTCCTGAATATTTCAAGCCAATTTATTTCGAATAAGAGTTGTATAAAAAAAAGACGGCTGCAAAGGAATTGCAGCCGTCTTTTTTTATTTGTAAGTATCTGTTAATCGATGCTGGAAGTTTCTTCGGCACCTTCTTTGGTACGATTTTCGAGTTCCATTTTACCGAAACGGAGTGTGATGCCAGCAGAGATGTAGCGGCTGTTGAGGGTGAAGCTATTGCTTTCGCTCAAGAGGTATGGGTTAGTGGTGCTGCTGCCCGAACCGATGGTCTTACCCCAGTTGAAAATGTCCTGAACGTTGATGAAGGCGCTCAGTTTGCGTTTGAAGAAATCGGCACGCACACCGCAGTTCAGGAAATAGCGGGCTTTGCGTTCTGCAGCCAAACTGATGGTTGGGGAAGAATAGTTGGCAGAGGCAAAGATTTGGTATTTGTCCAAAACTTTGGCCCAGCAGTTGAGACGGATACTCCACGACACTTTGTCGCGTTCCAGTACGCCCTTGGCTCCTTGGTCAAGACGATAACCATAGTCGTAGAGGTTGGCGTAGAGGCGGACATTGAAGAATCCGTTGGGGCGGTAGGTAATGTTGGCTGTACCGCCTACGCGGTAGGAGGAACCCATGTTGAAGGGCTGAGAAAACTGCACTATGCGGTTCAATATGGGGTCGTCGTCATCGGTGGCAGTGGTGAGGTTGTCAATTTCGTTGGTGCTGAAGCGACCATATCCTTCCAGTCCTACATTTCCGAAATCGAGGAAGAATTTGCTCCAACCTATTTCTGCGTTGTGGGTATAGGATGAGGTGAGGTTGCGGTTACCAATGGAATACCCGTCCACGGAGTAGCGTTTGTAGGTGGTAAGGTCATTCTCTCCAGGATGGCGCATACGTAGTGAGTAGTTCAATTTGAAGTTGTGGAGGTCTTCAGTACGATAAGAAAGGTGGACAGAAGGGCTGAAGGAGAGAAAATTACAAACGGTATCATCGTTGGTAAAAGGATACGCATCGCTGCCTTTATAGCTAAAATTCACATTCTCGTATTGTGTTCCCAAACCGAGTTCGAGGGTGAAACCTCCCCAACGACGAGTCCACTCTACATCAGCCTCAGCGCTATTCTCCTTGTCGGAAAAATCGTAGCTGCGCAGCAGGTCGTTAGTCTTCAAAGTGGTGTAGTCATCGAATACATCGTAGTTGCGCTTTGTGATGGAGTTGCCATAACCCAAACCGAAGGAGAATTCGCCATTCTCGCTATAGGGACGGTTGTAGCGAATGTCGGCACTGATGTCGTTGCTGGTGTTGTTGTCGAGATAAGCCTTGTCGTAGTCGTTGTATGTGCCAGTGGTGACGGCGGGGTCGAAAAGGCGGATAAAGTCGTTTTCGCTGGTGCCGTGGCTGTAGTGCTCGTGGAGGCTGGCGCGGATGTTGTGGCCGTTTTCATCAAACTTGTGAGTGTAATCAATACCAGCCATGCCGAAACCATTGTTGTTCCAACTGTCGTTGGTGTCGACGTAGGAGAAAAGGTCGTGCATGCCTCCGGTGAGCCAGTTGTCGCGGCCACGTTGCAAGGCGTTGAAACTAGTGTTGCGGCTGAAGTTGAACGAACCCATGAAG
>JAZUIX010000164.1:0-7408 GCA_045642445.1 Bacteroidales bacterium
AGAACGACATGGCTACGATCCGACTTCTTGCGGAATTAATCCCTTTAGGGATTTGATATGGTAGCCAGGTACGTAGTGCCTGTTTTTTTACAGGTTTCATCAACCGCATGCCGTCAGGTATGCGACAGCACCATAACTCGGATAATCGCATACCTGACGGCATGCTGGCTATCTATCCATTCGAAAACCAGCCATAGGAATGGCTGGCTACCCTATTTGACCCCTAACGGGGTCTAAACAGCTTAATTAATTCCACCAACGTGTCATAAAATACTTTTATTATGCCGTTGGAAACCAAATCTATACAAGATTCCTGCAAAAAAATTTCATTTTTTTGTTACTTTTTTCCTATTTTTGCAACTAATTATAATAGAGGGCGACCAATCGTGGAGCCTACTGATTGGGGCAGAGAACAGAGCGACCGATGCCCCCTACATCTAAGACAGAACCATCCTCAAAAAAACAAAATATATGACTAAATTACATAATATGGAATAGACACGGAATGAAACCCGACGAGCGCCAACAGACCGAATTTCTCCAGATGCTCAGCCAATGTGAAGGCATCCTGATAAAGGTATGTTGCTACTTCACCCGCCGTCGCCCCTGCGACTTCCGCGACCTCTACCAGGAAATCGTCTGTACCCTCTGGGAATCATGGCCCGAATATCGGGGCGAGAGCGCCCCCGCCACCTGGGTCACACGCATCGCCCTCAACGTCGCCGGTCAGGAAATCCGCAAGCACAAGCGTATGCCACTCTTTGTGGAATACGACGAAAACATCCACGACATCCTCTCCGACGAAGCCACCGACCTCCGCTACCAGCCACTCTACCGTCTCATCGACAGTCTTCAGGACGACTACGACCGCAAGCTCCTCTTCCTCTACATCGATCGCCATCCCCTCCGCGACATCGCCGACATCACAGGCACCACCGAAGCCGCCGTCAAACAACGCCTCTACCGCATCCGACAACAGTTGATAGAAATAAAGAACCAAGACAATGAATACTGACACAATCACACAATCACGCATCGACACATACGACGAGGACCCCTTGGCCGACCTCCAATCCCTTTGGGACGAGCAGTCACGCCGCATCGACCACCTCCTCGCCGTCCACCCCGAGGCCCGCCCCGTCCGCCTCAACCTCCGGCACAGCCGCCCATGGCGTCGTCGCATCATGGCCGAATACCTCGTCCTCGCCCTCCTCAACATCGCCGCAGGCATCTACTCCCTCTTCGCCCTTCTGCCCGACCCTTACATCCTCATCCGCATCACCGGCATTGTCATTGTCTCCACCAACGCTATCCTCGCCGTCCACAGCCTTTATTGCTACTTCATCATCCTCCGTCATCATCCTGCCCGCGTCTCCGTCGCCCGCATGTCGCGTTTCATCAGCCGCATGCACATGGAGCCGCATTATGCGCCAAGTCCCGACAGCCGCAAGTCATATATCATCCATGTCGACTTTCGCAATGCTGTTGCCACGGCCATAACCTCCGCCCGTCAGGTTGCCGCCGTTAGTGTTGTCGCCCTCATGGTCCTCACCGCCGTATCCTGCACACCTATCGGCGACGGATATGCCATGACCAAGGCCGACCGTGATATGCGTGCCATTGTTGTCGAAAATATAGATTTTATGATAGCTCAGATATGAAACGCTCCTGGTTCATAACGATCATCTTTTGCCTGCTCCTTCTCGGAGGCGGTGTGGCTGTCCTGCTCCTCCCGCAAATCGTCCCCTTCGACCAGTGCAGCGACGTGTACAAACGTTACGCAGATGTTGATGGTGTTGAAGCCACATTTATTAAGGATTACAAAGTGAACGATAGTATTGGTGTTGATGTGACACTCTTAGAAGCTAAAGACACAAATGTGTGGAATGATTTGTGCGTGGATTTTGATATAGCTCCAATAACAAAGATTCCTATTGAGTTCAGGGAGAATTTAATGGCATCAAACTCTTATTCTGTGCGTGTGATAAAAGACAGTGTAGATTCTGATTTTGGCGATGAGTATAGAAAGTATGTGATTATCTTCTCATATAGCCAAATGACAATGTGTATTTTCCATAATGTTGACAATAATCAATATACTGCAATAATTGAAAAGGAAACAAAAGAAATATAACATAAACCTTTAAATCTATTATTATATGAAGAAACATTTCATTTCAGTTGCACTCCTCGCAGTGCTGGCAGCGATGGTGGTTGGCTACCAAATGGTAGGCAGAATACATTCTGCCCACCTGAATAAAATCAAAGATCTCTGCGAAATATTTAGAGTGTATCAAATATATTAAATATAATGAATATGAAACGAATCTGTACTTTTTTTCTGGTTTTTTTGTGTGTTCGAGCAATGGGACAGAGTTTTGTGTCTAATGGCATCGTGTACGGCACCACATCGGGGCAGACCGTTGAGGTACAGCCGTACTACAACTTGCTGAACAATCCCTACAGCGGATCTATCACTATCCCGCAGACAGTGGAACATGATGGCTCTACCTACACCGTAACTGCATTGGCCGAGTCGGCTTTCGAGGATTGCGGCAATGTCAGCAGTCTTACACTTCCGGCAACTGTCCGCAGCATTGGCTCGTATTGTTTCTACAACTGCAATTTCACCTCGCTGCAGTTGCCGGACTCTTTGCGTACCCTTGGCGACGACGCCTTTCTCTATTCCCGCATCTCGTCACTGCATCTTCCGTCGCATTTTGAGGAGTACGGTGATGCCGCTTTCTGGGCACGTAACCTGACCAGCATTACAGTGGATGAGGCCAATTCCAACTATTGTTCCATCGGCGGCTGGCTCTACAGCAAGGACAGCCTCACGCTTTGCATAGTGCCCGACGGGGTTACTGGCACGATTAACGTACCCTCGTTTGTACGGCATATTGGCAAGATGGCCTTTGGGTTCAACAGCAGGGCAAATTCCGTATCCCTGCCCGAGGGGTTGGTATCCATCGGTGCCTTTGCCTTCAACTGCTGTGCAATAGTCAACAATGTTGTTATTCCATCCACTGTGACCAGTATTGGTATCTGTCCATTTTCCTACTGCCCCCAACTAACAAACCTCACCATCGCCAGCGGCAACAGCCATTATGTAATGGACGGTTTGATGCTCTACAGCAGCGACTACGACACGTTGGTCTCATGCCACAAGTCGGAGGCCACCGTAACGATTAATCCTAATGTAAAGGTTCTCGGTGGATTCGAGAACAACACTTGGGTGCGTAACATCAACATCCCGTCAGGAGTGACCGATATTCTTGATAACTGTTTCTGTGGCTGCTCGTTCTCTACCATTGTACTACCCGAACACATGAAGTCAATAGGTGCACTTGCTTTCACCGAGAACAGCAATCTTGCCTCCGTCACAATGCCGCAGACGCTGCTCACGATGGGCGAGGGGGCTTTCGCATGGTGCGAAGGACTTTCCTCCATTGTGATTCCCGATTCGCTTCGCATCATCCCCAAGGAGGCCTTCAACTCCTGCCCCCGTCTTGCATCCGTCACTTGGGGCAACGCTGTGGAGGAAATCGGATACGCCGCTTTTTGGGCGATGGCAGCCGTGCATCTCGACTTGCCTCCGACGTTGAAGAAACTCGATGACTTTGCCTTCGCCGCATGTGCCAACAATCTTCGCACATTGACCATTCACAGTCAGCTTGACACGATGGGTGAGGCCGTGTTCCGTCACGCCAACCTCGACTGTATCCGTTTCGTCGTCGGCAATCCTCCTGTTGTCACAGGTGAAGGTCCGCTATACGACATTGGTAGACTTGACAGCATCCTCATCCCCTGCGGAAGCCTCAATGCCTGGCTGGCCGACAGCTACTGGGGACAATTCGCCGACAAATACCGTGAGGACTGCAGCGACATTGACGATGTGTATCATGATAATATAAAAATATCCTCACAGGGCAATCTTATTTCAATCCAAGGTATCCAAGGGGAATCTGTGTATGTGTTCGATGTCGTAGGTCGGCAATTATATCACACCGCAAATGCCTCGGACATAGAAACCGTCAATGTACCTTCCGAGGGAGTCTATATCGTCAAAGTGGGCAGTAACCGAGCAAAGAAAATTGTGGTCATGAAGTGATAATAGGTCGCAACTTGCGGATTGATTTCGCCAATGAATATTATAGTATTTTGTGAAAAAGCATATAATTGCGTAAACCAATCCAATATTACACTAGAGCCAAAATAAAACATTAAAAAATAAAATTATATGAAAAGCAACATTCTCAAAAGTAAATTATGGATTGTATTGATTCTGTTTTTTGTACAGAACATAAGTCATGCACAATCAAACTGGGATTTCGCAGTTAACAATGATCAGGGGCAAATGCTTTGCTATACCATCATCGACTCTATTCAACATACCGTATCCGTCAAGGGCAATGCAGCATATACCTATTTTGGTGTTCTGATAATACCCGATAGTGTAATCCATGATAGCATTAAATGGGATGTTGTGGCTGTGGGCGATAGCGCATTTCGCAGTCAATACGATATTACGGAGGTGGTTATACCCAACACTATCGGTTACATTGGCAAATTTGCTTTCAGTTGGTGTGGTATAGAGAATGGTTTAACGGTACCTTCAAGCGTTGAATCTATTGGATATATGGCTTTCAATTTTATCAATAACGTTGTTTATCAAGGTACAGCAGAGGGATCTCCCTGGGGTGCGTTAGCAGTAAATGCTTATTCGGAAGACAGTATTTTTTACGCTGATAGCACAAAACGAGTTTTGCTTAGTAGCCACTTGAACCTTTCTATTGCCAATATTGGACAATCCACAGATACGATTGATTGCTATGCCTTTTATAATTGTTACCGATTGAGAGATGTTGTATTCCCTAATGGGTTAAAGTATATCGGCAGAGAAATATTTCCTACTCAAACTGTAAAAGCCTTAGACATTGTAATCCCAAGAACCGTTGTCTGTATTGACGATCAGGCTTTCCGTTCGGCGAATATTCGCTCACTCACAATAAATAACGCCTCATGTACTATCGGACGAGATGCCTTCGGTTATTGTGACAATCTTCAATCTGTTGATTTGGGGGACAGCGTTTTGTATATCGGAACAGGAGCCTTCCAATGCTGCAGAAGGTTGACGGAATTTACTATTCCTCAAAGTGTGACAGGCATTGGAGATTCTTTATTCTGTTATAGTTGGAATTTAAAACATGTAACACTTCCTGCAACGCTTGACTCCATAAAACATTCAACTTTCCGTGGCTGCTCGAGTCTTCGAGACATCATCATACCTTCAACGGTGAACCACATTGGGGAATTTGCTTTTCTTGAATGTGGCTCATTACAGGAGATCACATCGCTTAATCCCATCCCACCGTCAGCATCAGACTCATCATTTTATCTATGCAATGCCAATGGTATAGTATATGTTCCTTGTGGCAGTTCCTCTGCGTATGCTTCTGACCCTCATTGGAGTTATTTTAATAATATTGAGGAAGATTGTGATGGTATTGAAGAGTCGGAGCCAGATAGAGTAAGAATATTCTCTATCGATAACACCTTGTCTATTTGTGGTGCACAAGGTGAATCTGTGTATGTGTTCGATGTTGTGGGTCGACAAATTTTTCACACCGCAAGTGCCTCAGACATGGAAACCGTCAAAGTACCTTCCGTGGGAGTCTATATCGTCAAAGTGGGCAATAGCCGAGCAAAGAAAATTGTGGCCATTAAGTGATAACAAAAATATACAGACAATGAAACATCTCTTTATTAAGTCTTTGATTGCTCTGATGACGGCAAGCATGCCGTTCATTGCATCTGCACAGAATTTTATGTCAGGAGGAATAGGCTACCACATTCTTTCCACAGATGACAATACGGTGGAAGTGACTGTAAAACAAAATTGCACTCCTTATTCTGGCAACATCAACATTCCTTCTACGGTGACCTATAACGGCACCACCTATGATGTCGTTGCCCTTGGCGAGAAAGCGTTCTCCGAAGCCTCACTCTCGAGCATCACCATTCCCTCGTCTGTCAAACGGATCAAGTACGGCTGCTTTCAATTTGCTCACAGTCCTTCCACTATCAATGTCCCTGCCTCGGTGACGGATATTGAAGCACTGGCATTTGCAGCATTCAATCTGACGAATATCAATGTGGACGAGAACAATCCCAATTACAGGTCGATAGGGGGATTGCTGTTCAGCAATGACACTTCCACGATTGTGGAGTGTCCGATGTCGAAAAACGGAGTTGTAACTTTGCCTCAGAGCACAAGATATATAGCCCCCTATGCCTTCGCCTATTGTCAAAACATTACCAATGTGGTGCTCCACGAAGGTCTTTTCAGTATTGGGTACTGGGCATTTGTTTACAACCAGCGTTTGAACAACATCGCTATCCCCTCATCGGTCACACATATCGACGCAAGTCCGTTCGTTAATTGTCCTGCTCTCACCAACCTTTCCATAGCGGAAGGCAACACACATTATTATTTGGACGGCGTGATGATTTATTCTGCGGATGGCGACACGTTGATTTCTGCCCACAAGAGTGCCGATTCCGTGTTTTTGTCGAGTACGCTACGTGTGGTCAACGGCTTTGGCGGCAACAGCGATGTCCGCTATGTCCACGTTCCCGACGGTGTGACCACTATCGGCAACGAGGCGTTTAATGGCAGCTCGTTGGTAAGCATAGATTTGCCAAGCCATTTGGACTTTATCGACGAATACGCATTCTACTATTGTCAGTCGCTTACCCGTGTCGGAATGCCTACCACCCTCGACACGATGGGAGAAGGCTGTTTCGAGTATTGCAACCAACTGACATCTATTGATATACCAAACGATTTGCGTACCATTCCCGAGTACGCATTTTTTATGTGTACCACCTTGTCGAACATCACATGGGGCGATGCCGTTGAAGTTATTGACACGGCTGCTTTTGGCGACTGCTCCTTTACGGAACTGACACTGCCCCCAACACTGCGAGTTATCAGAGAGGTTGCTTTTATCGGTGACTACAACGGAAGGTTGGGCAAGGTGGTCTTCTCCGCTCCAGTCGACACTATCGAAATGGAGGCATTCTATAGTCAATCCTTATCGATGATGCAACTAAAGAACAGCTTGCCTCCTGTCACCACGGACGATGGCTGTTTGGATGGCGCCAATGTGGACACTATCCTCATCCCCTGCGGAAGCCTCAATGCCTGGCTGGCCGACAGCTACTGGGGACAATTCGCCGCCAAATACCGCGAGGACTGCAGCGTCATTGACGATGTATACCATGATAATATAAAAATATCCTCACAGGGCAGTCTTATTTCAATCCAAGGTATCCAAGGGGAATCTGTGTATGTGTTCGATGTCGTAGGTCGGCAATTATATCACACCGCAAATGCCTCGGACAT
>JAZUIX010000165.1:0-6608 GCA_045642445.1 Bacteroidales bacterium
CGAGAGAATCGCGTCCCGGGGGGACGCTCCAAAATGTGGCAGACAATATAGAGCGTCCCCTCGGGACGCAGATACACTTTGGCATCGTATATACCCCACACTGCGAGTGTGGGGTTAAAGCACCGACAAGTCGGGGGGATAGTGCCTTCGGCACTTTTCTATCCATTGACTCATTTGTACAATAGGATTGTATCATGTTATTTTTTTACCGTTACACAAAGAAAGATTTTAGGCAATATTCTTTTTTACAACGAATATATTTTATTCTTTGTGGTGTTTTCTTGGATATGTGAGGGGGTAGAAGAGGCAAAGGGATGGTGAGGGAAGATCAGGGTTTGGTTTTGAGGTGGGGGAGGGCTGGGATCAAAATAAAATTTGAAAAATAATTGTCTCAAATGTTGCGGTATTAAAAAAATTTCTTATTTTTGCGAGTTCAAATTGTAGAGCCATTATGCGGCAGGGATGTTGTGTAGGGTCCTCAATGCTAATAATGTAATGTAAAAATCAACAAAAGAAAAACAATTTTAATTCACTTAATTATTAACCAAAATGTATTTTTTATGAAAAAGTATCTATCAATGTTGATGCTTATTGCGGCACTGGTGTTGCCGTGGGCATCACAGGCACAAGGTACAGCTATCACGTCGTTCCCGTGGTCGTGCGACTTCGAGGACACCACCGTGAATGCGGCGTGGTCGTACACCAATGCCTCCAACGGATGGTACGTCGGCACCGCCACAAGCAATGGGGGCACCCATTCGCTCTATGTGAGCGACAACAGCGGCACCGGCAACAGCTATTCCGGTTCGGCTTGCGTTTCGTATGCCTACCTGACGCTCGATATTGCGAGCGCGGGTCAGTATGCGTTGTCGTTCGACTGGAAGTGCAACGGTGAGAGTACCTACGACTTCCTCCGTGTGGCTGTGACTACTGCCACCACCGCGCTCCCCACCTCCTATAGCGACTGGACTTCGACGGCTGTCCCCTCCGGTTTCATTGCTGTGGACGGAGGCAACAAACTGAATCTGCAGGGCACTACCTGGCAGAACATGGTTTCCACTTTCAATGTAACTGCCGCTGGCACGTACAGACTTGTCTTTGCATGGCGCAACGACGGCTCGGTGTACAATGTTCCTCCCGCAGCTATCGACAATGTTCAGATTGCCGAACTCACTTGTCCTCAACCCACCGCACTTTCCTGCGTGCCTTCTCCCACTCAGCTGGACTTCACCTGGACCGCCGGCGGTACGGAGAGCGCTTGGAGAGTTGTGTTCAACGACTCTATTGATGAAGAGGTTTATACCAACAGTTACAGCGTTACCGACCTCACTCCCAATACGCCTTACACCTTCGAAGTGTATGCGTTGTGCGATGCTGGCGACACCAGTTTTGCCACTCAGGGCACATTCCGCACGGCTTGCTCTTATTTTACGATTCCCTACACCGAGGACTTCGAGTCCTACGGCACCGGCACCACAGCCTTCCCCTCCTGCTGGACAAAGAAAGGCTCCACTGCCGACAGACCTTATATCCATGCCACCACTTCGTATGGACACAACAACACCCACGGCCTCTATTTCTATGCCGTCTCGAGTGGTTATTGCTATGCCATTCTGCCTCCTACCAACCACGCCATCGATTCGCTGCAGGTGTCGTTCTGGGCTCGCCAGTACAGCACCAGCTACAACTGCTCGTTTGCCGTGGGTGTGATGACCGACCCCGACGACCTTACCACTTTCGTGGCTGTTGATACGGTACACCCCAACGGCACCACATACGAGGAGTTCGATGTCTCTTTTGGCAGATATACCGGCACGGGCAGCTATATTGCCTTCAGTTCGATCATGAACTCGGGCAGCGGCATTTATCTCATGCTCGACGATGTTACTGTCGACTACCTTCCCTCCTGCCCGCATGTTGAGAACTTGAGAGCCTCATACGTTAGCCAGGACACTATTATCCTTGCCTGGAACAGCGGCAGCGCCGAAAGTTCTTGGATTGTCAGCGACGGTACGAACGAATATGAGATATATGATTCTACCTATATTTTCGACCAGCTCAATCCCAACACATCTTACACTTTCACCGTCCGTGGTGTGTGTGGCTATGACGACACCAGTAGGGCTGCCACGCTTACCGTCCGCACCTCTTGCGGCTACCTCAGAGTTCCCTACACCGAGGACTTCGAGTCCTACGGCACCGGCACCACAGCCTTCCCCTCCTGCTGGTTCAAGAAAGGCTCCACTGCCGACAGACCTTATGTCCATGCCACTACTTCGTATGGCCACAACAACACCCACGGCCTCTATTTCTATGCTGCCTCGGGTGGTTATTGCTACGCCATACTGCCTGCCACCAACCACGCCATCGATTCGCTGCAGGTGTCGTTCTGGGCTCGCCAGTACAGCACCAGCTACGACTGCTCGTTTGCCGTGGGTGTGATGGCCGACCCCAACGACATTTCCACTTTTGTGGCTGTTGACACGGTTCATCCCAGCAGCACCACTTACGAGGAGTTCGAGGTGATGTTCAACAACTATACCGACAGCGGCAGTTATATCGCCTTCAGTTCGATCATGAACTCTGGCTCCGGCAATTATCTTATGCTCGACGATGTGACTGTTGACTACATCCCCGCCTGCCCCGGTCCTACAGACTTTCGTGCAGAGGCTGTGGCCCGCCCCGACAGTGTGGTCATTGCTTGGGATGAGATTGGCGAAGCAACTGCTTGGCAGGTCTTCCTCGGCTCCACCGGAGCCATTCCCACAGAAGACTCTGTGCTGATAGATGTTTATGACCAGACTTATACCTTTACCTCGCTGGCAAGCGGCGTATCGTACGACATCTATGTCCGCTCCGACTGCGGCACGGGTGAATACAGCAACTGGCGTGGCCCTCTGACCGTCACCCCAGGCTCTATCACCCTGCCTGCCACGGGCAGCCTCACTACCAGCGGCTGCGGCCTTGTCATTTATGATGATGGCGGCGCAACGGGCGACTATTCCTCCAGCTGCAACGTGACGATGACTATCTATCCTTCCTCGTCCGACTCACTGGTTCGCCTCTCGGGTACCTTTGCAGGCGAAAGCACCATCGACTATCTGGACATCATTGATGGTACCAGCACAGGATTGTCACTGGCTCATATCACCAGCGGCACCAGCGGCACCGTTATCAATTTCGGTCCTTTCACCTCTACCACCGGTCCGTTGACCATTCGTTTCTACTCTGACGGCAGTGTCGTCTATCCAGGATTCGAAATCCACACCAGCTGTATTGCGGCTCCCGAGTGTGCCAATGCCACCGACATTGACGTTGTGGCCGGAACAACTTCGGCCTACCTCACATGGAGAAACAGCGGCGGTACGTTAGAAGCTCCGGCCGGCTATGAGGTCGACGTCAACGGTACCATCTACAACACCACCGACGAGTTCCTCTTTGCCACTCCGCTGGACACCAACACCACCTACACCGCCAAGGTGCGCTCCATCTGCAGTACTGGCTCTTACGGTGAATGGGACAGCGTGGTCTTCACCACCCGCTCGCTGCCTTGTGTTGAATACGACACCAACTCTATCGACACCGTCACAATAGGCAACGGCGGCAGCACCTCCTACTATGTTCCTATTGGAAACTACTACAACTATTCCTATACCCAGCAGCTGGTGCTCTCCGACGAACTGAATGGTGCCAACACCATCACGGGCATCGACTTCAACTATGCCTACTCTTCGCCCAGTACGAGCAAGAACAACTGCACCATCTACCTGGCCAACACGTCGGTCAGCTCGCTTTCTTCCAATTTCGTACCCTACAGTACACAATTCATGCCCGTCTATTCCGGTCCGATGAACTGCACTATGGGATGGAACCATTTCGAGTTTGACACCCCGTTTGCTTACGATGGCACCAACCTCTTGATAGTCATCCACGACAACTCAGGCAGCTACGACGGCTCATCCTATACGTTCTCTGCTCACAGTGCTTCTAATTTGGCCTGCTACATTAATAACGACGGCTCGGCCTACGACATCACCACTGTCAGCGGTGGTACCGTCCTAACCGTGCGTCCCGACATGCAGATTCACATGCGCTCCTGCCTCGCTACCGGCACCTGTGCTGCTCCGCTGCTCGTCCTCACCAGTTTTGGTTCCAGCAGTGCCGACATCGCTTGGGCTCCCGGCAACGGTGAGACCATGTGGGATGTTGATTATCGCGAAACTGGCGACAGCACCTGGACCAACTTCTTGACGAACACCACCACCACCTCGACCACCATCACGGGTCTGAACTCCAACGTCGAATATGAGGTTCGCGTCGTCAACCATTGCTCTGAGGGCGACTTCGCTTCTACTGTCTCTTTCCTCACTCCTTGCGACGCACTGCCTCTGCCCTTCGTCGAGAACTTCGACACCTGGGCCACTGGCTACATCTTCCCCAACTGCTGGAGCAAGGGTACCAACTACTCCACCAACTATCCCTCTGTCAGCACCTCCTATGCACTGAGCGGCTCCAACAGCCTGTATATGTATTCCAGCAATTCATCCTACAGCTATGTGGCTTTGCCTCAGTTCCAAGTTTCTGTCGACAGTTTGGAGGTTGTCTTCGCACTCCGCAAGACCAACACCTCCTACACTCATAACATCCTCGTGGGCGTCATGACCGATCCTGCCGACTTCAGCACTTTCACCCAGGTCGCCTCTGTGGCTCCTTCGCAGTTGAACGTCTGGGAGCAGTTTGCTGTTGAATTGAGTAGCTATGCCGGCACCGGCCAGTTCATCGCTCTCGTTTCACCGAACAATGCTTATAGCTACCCCTATCTCGACAACCTCAGTGTCTCGGTTATCAGCCCCTGCATGCGTCCTGTGGACGTGGAAGCTCACGACATCTCCCTGAACGATGCCACCATCACTTGGTCGGACTCTGTCACCACCGACTTCGTTGTCGAATACGGACTTTCGGGCTTCGCTATGGGCACCGGCACTGTTGTCACCGTTAACGCTGACAGCGTCATGCTCACCGGCCTCACTGCCAACACCCCCTACGATGTCTATGTACGCGGCATCTGTGGTGCTGACACCAGCAGCCCCTCGTTCGCCTACAGTTTCCGCACGGCTTGCGCCCTTATCGACAGCCTGCCCTTCACCGAGACCTTCGAGTCTCACACCACCGGCACCAGCTCCACTGGCAGCCCGTTCATTCCCTGCTGGACCCGTCTCAACAACGGCACCTCCTACGGCGGCTATCCATACGTGAGCAACTCCACTACCTACAACCACACTCCTGGCGGTAATAAGGGTCTCTATTGGTATGCCTCCACCACCACCGGCACCTACGGCGACTACCAGTATGTCATCCTGCCCGACATCGACACCATGGTATTGCCCATCAATACCCTCCAACTCCGTTTCTGGGCCAAGTCGTCCAGCACCAGCTACAACCCCGAGTTCCGCGTTGGTGTGATGACCGATCCTACCGATCCCACTACCTTCCAGCCTGTTGACACCATCAGCGGCTTCACCACCGACTGGACTGAGGTCGAGGTCCCCTTCACCGGCTTCACCGGCAGCGGCAGCTACGTCGCCGTCATGAATGTACGTCCTTCCTCTTCTTGGTATGCCTACGTCGACGACTTCACACTCGAACCCGCTCCCACCTGCGCACGTCCTAACGAAGTGACCTCTACGGGCAACACCGCCACTACCGCTACAATGAACTGGAACGAGCGTGCAGGCGCTACCGAATGGGAGGTCTTCACCACCACTTCTGCTACGGCTGTGCCCACGGGCGACTCTGTCGTCACCTCGCACCCCATCATCCTCACTGGCCTCACCAGCGGCACCCACTACTTCTTCTATGTCCGCAGCATCTGCGGCGCGGGCGACACCTCCGCTTGGTCCGATGTTTATGAGTTCGTCCCAGGCAGCTGGAACATGCGTGCCAACATGACCGACACCGTCCGTATGTGCGGCGGCGTCATCTACGACGAAGGCGGTGCTACGGGTGCCTACTATACTGGCTCTCAGAACTCCACCATCATCATCATGCCCGATGCTCCCAACAATTTGGTCAGCATCAGCGGCAGCTCCTACACCGAGAGCTCTTACGACTATATCACCATCTACGACGGCATGGGCACCAGCGGCACACAGCTCTGGACCGACAACGGTATCAGCTCGCTGACCAACTTCGGCCCATTCATCTCCACCAATGGTCCTATCACCGTCACCTTCCAAACCGATGGTAGCGTCTTCTACGACGGCTTCGAAATCAACGTCTCCTGCGTGACCACTACCTGCCGTGTGATGAACATCCATCTCGACAACAGTGTGCCCGCCTCCGACGTCCAGCTGGCTATCGCTTGGGACGACAATGGCGCCGACGAGTACCAGGTCGAATATGGCAACCACGGTTTCACCCTTGGCAGCGGTATCCGTCAGACTGTCTACACCAACAGCGTTCTGCTTACCGGCCTCACCGGCCTCACCAACTACGATGTCTATGTGCGCAGCATTTGCGACGCTGTCGACACCGGCAGCTGGACCAATGCTACATTCAGTACTGCGATGTGTGCCGATCCCGACACCATCTACAGTTACGATCCCGCT
>JAZUIX010000166.1:0-11658 GCA_045642445.1 Bacteroidales bacterium
GATTGCTGTGCAGAACGAGGAAGCGTAGCGGGCTACGTGACCGAGTGATAAACAGCAAGATGCCGGAAAACGCCCGAAATCGCAGAAAAGTATTTTATTTTTCATTATCTTCATACGTTGAATTTATAGAACCCACCTTTAATAAATCCTCACCCTACCCCATAGCCCTGTGGGGTTGGTGGGGATGTTGCGTTTGAGCACAAAGTGCTGGATAACCTTGTCGTCGATGAGGGTGTGGACGTAATTGTTGAGGAGAGTGATAATCTTGATTTCGATAGTGTTATCACCCGTGTGGAAATATTCGTTAGGGATAACGAACTCGCGTTTTCCGTGCCAGATGGTGCCACAATAGTGGCCGTTGACCCTCAACTCGGCGATGTCGTTGGTTTGAAAAGTGAGCAGGTGGCGCCCAAACACCGAGTGGGCTTGCAAAGAGTCGAGGGCGACAATGGCGGTGTAGGTGATAGTGCCAGCAAAGTTGCTGAAATCGGTCTCGCGGAGGTCACACAACGTGTCGACAGCCACCACGGTGTCCCACCCCTCGAGGGCGTGGTGCAGGTGTATCTGCCAGTGAGTTGGCTCGGCTATGGGGTAGATGTCAACGGCCTGACTCCTCTTCCTACGACGTTCTTGACGGAGGAATTGGCGGTAGGTGGCGCAGTCGTCATTGTTGAAGATTACAACCTTCATCTCGCTTGGTGCGAACGAGAGGACGAGACCGCCATCCTTGTCAATGTAGAGAGGAGTCTTGCTGCCTGTATTGCAATCGTATAACCAGGCAGAACGATGACGGGAAATGTGTTGAGGGAAAGAAAGGTAGTGATGCTGACTTTGGTCGATGTGGGCATTGAGGAAAAGGAAGATGTCTTCGCCCGCAGCATTAGCAAAGTGGCTCTGCAAGAGGAAACGGTCGGGCTTGTCGATGTCCACGGCATGAGGCAAGTGATAACGGGCCTGAACATCGGCGTACCACTCCAGATAGTGGTTGCTGTCGGGCAGGGGCAACATTACATCGGCTTGGCCCACACGTCGCAGCAAGATGCCCGAATCCTTGGTCGGAATCAACACAGCTTCGTAATTGAAAATTGAGAATTGAGAATTGAGAATTGGGGCGGACACGAGGTCACAGTTGCCGCCATTCTTGTGGATAGCCTCCCATAGCAATGGCGTTGCTTCGTAGATGGAACCTTTGGGATAGTTGGGGAAAGGCTCGGTTTGCACGCCACATTCGGCCCAAAGTTCGTCGGTGGGCGGCACAACGGCTATATCGGTCTGCATCACAGCGTTCTGCAAAATTGCGCTCATGCGGGCACGGTATTCGTTCAGTAAATGGAAATAGGGCCACCAAGTGTTCTTCTCGTTCAGATAGCTGCCATACTGCACCCAGCCTGGGAAGCCTGCCTCGGGCGGATTGTAGTTGAATCCATGCCACACAGAATGGGTGATGCCAACAATGGCGTCCATGTCCGAACCCAGCTTTAGCAGTTCCAGCGGGGTGTTGAAAAGCATGTAGGTGTTGGTCATCTCCTCCGCGCTCACGAGGGTACGTCCCGCAAGGTGGGCAGCGGACGATACATACTTGTTAATCATCGTGTAGGCACGCCCGCGACGGTAGTCCTCATCGGGCATCTCGTAGCCCACACGGTGGCGCAGATAGTTGGTGGTCCAGCTCTCGCCCTCGGGTATGTCGTAACCCAGCGAGCTCTCCAAAGGGAAGAACCCGCGACCATAGGCCTGTGCGCGCGCCTGCACACCCTGACTGTGGCACCAGTCGAGGAACGTCTGCGTATACCTCTCCTGCAGCAGTTCGGCCTTAGTGAGCTCAAAATCATGCCGCACCACATTTAGACGCGCCTGCAAATCGGCACTCTTCTTGCAGCCATACTCGTAGCTCTCCACATTGCCCAGCCGTCCCACCTTGAACATGATGAACGGCAGCCACGGCATAACATCATAGCCACGGCGGCGGCGGAACTCCTCGGCAAAATCATCGGTCCAGTTGCTCCCCTCCAGCTCCATGCTGTCGACAAAATAAGCCCGCAGCCAGTTCTTCATCGGCCCCAACCTGCGCTCCAGAGCCGACGACATATTGTAAAGATAACCTCGCACCGCAGCGGCATTCAAATGGTCCAAAATAGGCCCCGAAGCACCTGGCGCACCATTGATAACGCTTGCAAAACTCCTCACCCACACCAAAGCATAAAGAAACTGCTTCCCCACCGACGATATCACCATCGTATCCCCCTCGGGAATGGGAACATCCGCCACCTCGGCAATCGAGGCCATCGAATCGGGAGCCAACTTGAGGCTCACCAACTCAAACGTTCGGTCCGCATTTTGCACAGTCACCTGTGGGTCCACGGCTCTGAAAATAGAATCTTTCGTAATGACGTACACCCCTTCGGGCAAGGGCACAGCGTATGTCAGCATCACCTGCGCACGCTCCTCCATAGGCAGCGTCTCCATGCCGAAAGGCCACCCCGACCCAACCAACAGGTCGCATCCCAAGCCCAACGCCTTGGCTTCGCGCAGCGTGGCACCCAACGCCTCCATCCAATCATCGCCGAGCCACCGCAGCGACGGTATTCCGAGGCTGTCGCACCGCTTGGCGGGAAACTCTATCGGGTTGATTTCCACCCCGCCTATGCCCGCAGCCTTCAACACACGGAGTTCGCGTTTCAGCTCCACAGTGTCCACCTTGTCACCGTTCCACCACCATCTCACCCATGGCCTGTACGGGTCGTGTGCCGACTCCTGAGCCAGCATTCCACTTGTGGACATCACAAGCAAACACAAAATAAACACCGTCTTTTTCATCAAAAATAATAACGAAAAAACACGCTATTTATTGTATTTTTCGTATCTTTGCAATTCTAAATGAAGATGAAAAAACATAGTCAACTCATAGGTCATCTGGCCAGTTTTGGAGCGTATGCGATATTCGGTCTGAACATAATTTTCTGCAAAGATATCGCCAACGAAGGGGCATTGTCGCCCATAGTCTTGTTCACTTTTCGTGCCCTCTGTGCGGGCATATTATTTTGGCTCTTAGGACTTTTCACCCCAAAGGAAAAAGTGCCTCCAATGGACTTGCTCCGAATGTGCGGAGCTGCCATGTTGGGATTGGTGATACCCCAAATGACCTTCCTCACCGCCATCACCATGACCGCCCCCATCGACCTCTCCGTGGTGCAATCCATGACCCCCATCATGACCATGTTCGTAGCCGCCATCTTCCTCAAAGAGCCCATCACATGGAAAAAAGCTGGCGGCGTGGCGCTCAGTTTCGCGGGCGTGATGTGGCTGATATTCCAATCCACCCATGTAGGCGCAGTGCAGACACGGCCTCTCGGCATCATCCTCACCATCACCAACGCACTCTCTTTCGCCCTCTACCTCGGCATCTGTCGCCCCATCATCTCACGCTACAGCGTGATAACGCTCATGAAATGGATGTTCCTCTTCTCCTTCATAGTCTCGTTGCCCTTCTCGGCCAGCGGCATCGTCGCGCTTGACTATGGCGCTGTGCCCGCCAAAGTGTGGTGGGAAGTGGCCTATCTGATAGTCTTCGCCACCTTCGTGGCCTACTTCCTCATCCCCGTGGGGCAGCAACGCATACGTCCCACCCTTGTAAGCATGTACGGTTATCTCCAACCCCTCATAGCCGCCATAGTGGGCGTAGCGGTAGGCATGGACCGCCTGACCGTGACCAAAGTGCTGGCAGCCGTGTGTGTCTTCGCAGGCGTAGCCATCGTCAACCGCAGCCGCGCAGCTGTGTGATTAGTGACTGGTGATTAGATGGCTGCCGCCCAACGATAACCAATAACCGATAACCTTTACTCTTAATTAGTTCTCAGCTGCCAAAAAGCGATAGAAGCGGCAGCAGCAACGTTGAGGCTGTCGACATTGTTGTGCATGGGTATGAGGACTGTGTAGTCGCATTGGTCGATGATTTCGGCGGGGAGTCCGTCGCCCTCGGTGCCCATGACGATGACAAGGCGCTCTTCGGCCATGAGCTGGGGATTGTCGATGCTGACGGAGTCGTGCTTGAGAGCCATGGCTGCAAAGGCAAAGCCTTGCGCTTTGAGTTGGGCAAATGTATGAATATCAGTATACGTCCAAGGTATTTGGAACACGGTGCCCATGCTCACACGGACACTGCGGCGGTCCAAGGGGTCGCAGCAGGTGGGGGTGAGCAGCACTGCGTCGATGCCCAGTGCGGCGGCGGCTCGGAAGATGGCGCCTGTGTTGGTGCTGTTGACCACGTTGTCCAGCATCACTACCCTATGTGCGTCCCTGCATATCTCTTCAACACGCTTCGGCTGGGGCCTCCGCATGGCACAGAGCACTCCGCGAGTAAGTTCATAACCTGTAAGTTGTGCCAAGAGTTCACGGCTGCCAGTGTAGATAGGAATATTGCCACAACGGGCCACGATATCGGCAGCATCGCCCACGAGGTGTTTCTCTTCGGCCAAGAGCGAGAGAGGCTCGCAGCCCGCATCCAGCGCCACACGGATTACCTTGGGACTTTCGGCTATGAAGATGCCCTTGTCGGGCTCAAGACGGTTGCGCAGTTGTGCCTCGGTGAGGCGGGAATATATCTGCACATCGGGGTGCGAGAGGTCGTGGAGGATAATCATTGGGTTATATTTTTTTGATACCTGAATATTTGCAGCAAATACCATGCCAATTGGCACAACTGCACGGCAGTGCTGGCAAGGCAGAAGAGGAGTATGGCGAGGCGGTAGTCGGCCTGGACGATGCCTATCAACAACGCCACGACACGCAACACTAACTGCACTAACTGGAGGATGAAGTCGACACGCTGGGTGCCGAAAATATTGGCTACGAAAGTAAGAGAATTGACCGAAAGAACTACCAGCAGCCAAGGTATCAGGCAGCGGACATAGTAGCCTGTGCCTATCCATTTTTCGCCGAAAAGAAAGGTGAACACGGGCTCGGCAAAGAAGAATCCCAACAAGGCCAAAGGTATGGCCACCGCATTGAGCACCAGTAGGAAACGGCGGATGTCGTGACGGATGGGCTGGCGGTCGCGCACTTTCTCGCTGCATGAGGCGTAAAACACTTTCTCAAAAACATTGGCGAGGATGTTGACGGGTCGCTGGGTGAAGGTGAGGGCGAGGGAGTAGAGGCCGAGGAGGGCGTTGTCGAACCAAAAAGCCAGCAGAAAAAGGGGCATATTGGCCGAAAAACTGCTCACAAACTCCTTGGGCATAACGTAGAGGGGGAAGTTCTTGTACTTCTTAAAAAGGGCTATGGAGAATTGAGCATTGGCTGGCGCTGAGCATCGCTTTGCCATACGGTGAAGGTAGACGTTGCTAGCCATTTTGCCGAGGATGGTGCCGAGGGGCAAACCGAGGCTGTGGAACAGGGCCACGACGGTGTTGGCAAAGCCGAAGAGGATTTTGGCGGCCACGCCAGAGAGGGAGGTGAGTATCTCGCTAACAGCGATGTAGCGGTACTGTTTGTGACGATTGAGGAGAAAGATGTAGACACGTGTAGTGCCACAGAAGAACACCATGAAGGGAATGAGCAGGTAGAGGGGGGCGCAAAGGGTGGAGAGTTGCGACCCCGTGAGGGCCAGCACCCCTGCCACAGCCAACATCAGGCCCGACACAACAGCATTGAGACGGAGGGTGCCCTGAGCTATGTTGCGGGCTTCGATGTCGCTTTCAGCCACCACAATGGAGAGTTCGTATTTGCAGGTGGAGAGGATGATGAGGACCTCGATATAGCTGTAGAAAACACTGTAGAGGCCGAAATCGTCGGGGGTGAAAAGGCGAGCCAACAAGAGATAGGCCAGAAACGCTACCCCCTGAGCCACCACACTGCCCAAGAGCAGTGTGCCCGAATCGCGTACAAAACGTGATTTGAAGATATGTTTGTCATCTTTCATCTCTCATCTGTCATCTTTCATCTGTCATCTTTCTCACCGCCCATTCGGCTCCCAAAAGCAACACTATAAGGATGAAAAGCAGCGGCAGGTTGAGCAGTTCGGTGTAGCGGATGTGGGAATAAGCCACGCTCTTGATATCATCGCGGGCGGCAAGCAGTTGAGGCAGGCGGTCAACCTCGGAGGGAGCGAGCATCTCGGCGCCTGTGTTGTTCGCCAAGGTGTTGAGCAAGGTATGGTCGGCCACCATATTGAGGGTCTCAAGGTTCAGTTCCTCAACGAAGAAACTGCCCTTGGCGGCATAGCTCCTGCCCCCGAAAACGGTGCGGGCCGAATAGTTGTACTGTCCGGGCGGCAAAGTGCCGACGTTGAGGACGTAGTTGTTGCCACTGCGGTTGAAAGTGTAGCCCTTGTCGGCAATCGTCAACTCCACATCGGGGGTGTTGACGGGCTCAAAATTATCGTTGTAGAGTTCGGCCTCAAGGGTCACGGCCTCACCAGCACGGTAGACAGGCTGTGAGGTAACACGGAAACGCTCCTTGTTGGTTTGTAAAGAGGTGTAAACCACCATCTTTTCAACAAGTTTGTCGAAACTATCGTGGCTGCTGTTCATCTGATAATTCTGCAAACGCCATCGCCACAAACCCTCGCCCACCACAAAGGCGCTACGTATGCCATCGTTCTGACCGAAGGCAATCAAGGGTCGGTCGCTGGCCACGGAGCCAATCTTGGCGGTGAAAAGCGACTGAGTGTTGCCCGCCATGCGGTAGTCGCCGAAAGGTGCCGCCAAAGGAGGCATCTGCTCCATGAGGCCACAAATGTCGTCGTCGAGGTTGAAGAGTGCGAAAGCACCATTGTGCGAAGCAGTTACCTCATCGGTCTTGCGGGTCTTGGCCACAATCTGCAACCCATTGTGAAGGGCGTTGAAACGACCGAGGTCGGTCTGGCTGCCCACGATATAGATGGTGGGAATCTTGGCTGCGGGCACCGCGATGCGGGCAGTGGGAAGATTGTGCAACACAAGCAGGTCATAGCCCTTCCACCTTTCGGCGCTCACCTCGCCCTTGCCGTTTTGCAACCGCCATTTGCCGCTTTCGCACGTGAGCACCTCCACCTCATAGTTGGGGTTGTGCTCCACGGCCTGTTTGAGGGCTGCCACATCGGGATGGGGTGCCGCAGCAGCAATGGCGATTTTTTGGTGGCCATCGATGACTTCCACAGCCACCGTGCGGCGATTATTCTGCTCCGAGACCTCGCCCTTGCAGGGGGTAATGCTTACCGTATATGTCTGCACACCAGGCTTATCGGCAGTGAGTACCGCCGTTTCGGTGGTGGAAAAATCATCAGAGGTGTAGGCAATCTCCTTGCTGAAAAGGCTCTTGCCGTTATGGGTGATGGAGAGTGTTGTCCGCTCGCCCTTGAGGCGCGAAGCACGGACAGTGATTTCAAAGGGGAACTGGTTGCCGAGGTAAGCGGTGCGGTTGTAACGCAGATTGGCCAAGGAGGCATCACGCCTACGGGTGGTGTCGCCCAAAGCCACAGTATACACAGGCACAGCCAAATCGGCTGCCGCAATCACAGGGTTCTGCCCCTGATTATAGATACCGTCGGTGGCCAAAACAATGGCGCCGAGGTTTCGGCCAGCATAGCGGTCAGCGATGTCGTCGAGAGCCGCGGCAATATCGGTAGAAGTGCCGCCGAAAGAGTCAACCACAACCTCGTAATCCTTCAACAATTGGGGGTCAACCACATTGCGGGCACCCTCCCCCACCGACTGCGACACATCTTGGGCTATCACAACAATAGGTTTCTCATTATCAGCCACCTTGCGTTTCACCATCGGGGCCATCAGCAGGAATGCGATGACCGCCACAGCCAGGAAACGCAGCAGCGAGAGCAGCAGGAGCATCTTGCCCTTCAGGCTGTCCCTGCCTTTGAAATAAAGCGCCGCGCTGTATGCCGCACCAAGCAGCAGACAAAGCAATATGCACCACCAAGGATAGTCAAACAGTATTTGCATTTTTTGCATTTTTTAATTAGTCTAATTAGTCCAATTGGTCCAATTAGTTATAAGCCTCGAGGAGGAAACTCACGGGGCGGAAGCCGTCGTTGCAACTTATCATGGCCGAGTAGGGGTTCTTCATCCAGCCATCGTAGAAATTGCCTCCCCCTCTGGCCAGCTCCTCCACAAACTCCCTCATGCTGCCCCAGGCACTATCGCAAAGCCCCTCGGGACACTTGCCGTCGATGGAGACAAACACCTGCCCCTCGCACACGTCGCAAGTATGCTCAATGGGGTTCTCGTAGCGGGCCATCAAATCGCTGTAACAGGCCTTGCGCACGGCTGTAATCTTCACCCTCCTCATATCGACCTCCCCAGTTTTCGGGCCTCTTCGAGGAACTCGGTTTTGGCCACATCGCCAGGAGCCGACACCCCCTGAGCCACAACCATGCCGCGGTTCTCGATATGGAAATTATCGAGCAACATGCTGTATTGCAACTTAATTCCGTCGCAGATGTGAGGCTTGTGCGAAGCCGCGGCAAGGAGCAAAGCCGCATGACGGATATGGAAATCGTCGCGCAAAGGATTGTGAAGCCTGTGAACCACCGCAGCCAGCTGAGCGCTCACGCCATAGAAATACACAGGCGAAGCCAACACCAACATATCGGCCTCGGCCAAGGCGGCATACACCTTTTGCATATCGTCCTGTTGCACACACCGATGCCCGTTTCCGAAACACTCGTTGCAAGCCCTGCACGGAGCCACCTCGAGGTCGGCCACCGAAAGCACCTGCACCCTATTTCGCTCCTCGGCCCCCTCGGCAAAAGCCCGAGCCAGCAGCATCGTGTTACCCTCCTTGCGGGGACTTCCGACTAAAACAACTATATTCACTTTATTATATTAGAAATTATTGATAATTAATATTTTATATTCAAACTATGGGGATTAGCAAACCTCAATCCTCCTTCAACCATTCGAGAAACTTTGTCCTGAAACCGCGCGACTTGAAAGCGGCTGCCAGGCGGTCAATCTGCTTCTCCGAAAGCCTCCTTTTGCCGATGCTTTCACGAGCCAGACGGAGCCTCTCATCGTCGCCCCGAGCCTTCTGCAACGAAGCCGCAAGCCTGTCCACCTCGGCTTCCGAGAAAGCCGAAGAGTCTTGTGGAGAAGCCTTTAGCGAAGGCAAAGCAGGAGCCGAGAGGTCCTGCAAAACCGTGAAGTGATTGGCCGTGGGATTGAAAGCCACCTTGTAAGTGCGCCCGAACTCATTGGGGCCCAGCGTGAGCGTAACTATCTTATCGGCAGGACGATGCAGAACCACGTTCACCTGATGAGGCCTAGCCTCGAGGTCTTTGACCAGGACCCGCCGCTGAGGCATCTTGTTCACAATGTCGCCATCAACATATACCGCAAACTCCTCGCCGCCCTGGGCCGCAAAAAGCACCGCCTGGGCTCCGCAACGGACCCCAAGAAGCAGCAAAAGCACTGCCACACAACGCTTTAATAGATTATTGATATTTGATAACCGGTGATTCATTGAAATAAAGATTAATTTATAATAACGCAGAAAAAGAATTATTATTATCCCGAGGAAGAATTATTTTGTCTCCCTCGATGTGACGCAGCATGTTTTTTCTGATTCCGATATGATTCCGATATGCCTCCGATATGGTTCCGATATGATTCCGATGTATATATCGGATTCATATCGGAAGTATATCGCAAGGATATGGGAACTATATGGGAACTATATGGGAAGCACAGCGAAGCATCTACGAAGGAAGGGCGGAGGGAGAAACAAAGAAGGACGAAGGGAGGACGAAGGAAGGGCAAAATGGATTTTTTTGGAGTCGATGAAATTATAATTGTTTGATTTGCTTGCTGTTGAAAGTTTTTTAAAAAAAAGTTGAAAAAATAGTTGGTGTTTGAAAAAATAGTTGTATATTTGCACATTCGAGACCCTCTCCTACGGCCATCGTATGAGTGGGTTTTTTGGTGAATTACAACAAGTTGAATTATTATTGAAAGAACTAAAGAAACGAAAAAAATGAAAAAGAGGTACGAATCGCCCACTTTGCGAGTGGTGGAGTTCAAGGTGGAGAGGGGCTGCCAGTCGTCGGTGACGTCTCAAAACGAGGGCTTCGCTGGCGAGCTGCTGGGCAACGAGTTGTTTTGGGACGAGCAGTGCCAGGGCAACGAGGGTTTCTTTGGCGAGGCAGCGGGCAACGAAGGTTTTATTGAATAGGTATTAATTTGATTAATAATTAAATATAGATATAACATCATGAAGAGGACACTTTTCGGTTTTTTGGCTTTAATGGCTGTGTGCGGCACAGCTTTTGTGGGGTGCAAGAAGGATAACGTGTTGGACGACACGAAGTACGGCACCATCATCACGGTGAAATCGCTGGCGGGCAAGACGCACTATTCGACAGGGTCGGTGGTGTGGGACGAGGGGGACCAAATCAGCGTAATCCGAGGCAACAGCGGCGAAGGAAACACGTTCAGTACTTTTGACCTTATATGGCCCATAGTGAACGACGAGGCCCGTTTCGGGGGCAACCTTTCGGCCAACGCCCTGGCGGGCCGCAGCTATTACGCCATTTACCCTGCACAGGAGAACCTGAGTGTCGATAACGGAAAGCTGACTTGCGAGGCTGTGAAGACCACGCAGACGCTTACGCCAGGCACTTTTGGCAGGGGCTGCAACACGGCTGTGGGGGCCAACGACACGACGGTGATGCGGTTCTACAATGTGGGAGCGCTGGCCAAGATGTCGGTGGCTGGCGATGTGAATATCAAAAGTATACGTATCACCAACACTGAGCTGAATGGGTCTCCTCTTTCGGGCCGAGGCACAGTGAATGTGCTGGCGGCTCCGAACCTGAGCATTGTGTGGGACGAGGCGAGCAGCAAGAAATATGTCGAAGCTGTGGCTCCGAATGTGACCTCCGGCGTGGGGATAGACGGCGGGGCATGGTTCTATATCGTGCTGCCCGCGTGCACGTTGCACGACTATATAGTGACTATCACCGATATTAACGGCAATAACCATGTGTTCGGTTTTCACAATGTCGACCTGAACATCGAGCGGTCGCATGTGGTGAATCTGGGCTCCTTCGAGGTGAAAGAGGCCGATGTACCCGCCTTCACTATCAACAGCAACGGAGACAGCGTGATGTTTGCCCCCGGCAACCTGCGATGGAGCGCCTCCAAAGGGTGGCGATTTGCCGAACACGATTACGACTATCTCGGCCGTGCGAACTGCGACACCAATATGGATTGTTTCGGCTGGAGTTCGGACGGCAATTACGGCAGGACTATCTGGAACGGTTATCGCAACGAGAACAACACATGGATTGAAGGATATGAGGGCTGCGGTGGCACTTTTGTCGACTGGGGCAATATCTCGGATTTGGGTGGAGGCTGGCGTTCCTTGGATACGGCAGAAATGCGCTATCTCTTTTTCAAGCGCAGCAACAAAGTGACATTCAACAATGAGGATAAGGGGCAGATACTCTACACCAAAGCCACTGTGAGCGGTATTAGGGGTGTGATACTCTTCCCCGACGGCGATGTGGAGTTGACCGTGAATAACAATAATTTGGGCTATGAAGACAATAGTTTTAGCACCTACATTTATACCGCAGCCGAGTGGGAGATTTTCAAAGCCGCAGGGTGCGTGTTCCTGCCTGTGGGGGGCTATGTGAGCTATGGCAGTTTTAGGAGCTACGCGTATGGT
>JAZUIX010000167.1:0-19095 GCA_045642445.1 Bacteroidales bacterium
TGTTCCCGCTGTTCTTGGGCGGCTCCTCGTATTTCGACAATCGGGCCTTGAGCTTCCTGATCTCGGAGTCCCTCTGCTCCACCAATCGGTTGAGCCTGGAAATCGCGGCATTCTGCTCCCTGACGGACTGCGTCAGCTCGCCTATCCTCGAAAGGAGTTGCTGTATCAGGTTTTCTATGAGGGAATCCGTAGAATTCATGATGCAAAGATACGAAAAATATTTCATTCAATCATATAAATGCCAAATATTTAACAAAAAAAATCGCACCCCGTTTAAGACGGTTTTCCGCGCCTTTGGGCGGCTTCTTCGGAATGGACGTACGGGGCTTTGCCGAACACCTCGCACCATCACGAAAACGCATGACAGACACCTTCTCGACGACCAATCGCCATGCCGCAAACCCAATTGGAAACCACATGTTTCCAATATGTTAAAAACATTGTTCTGAACCGTCTGCAAGATCAATCAAGAATCCGGATAATGGAAAAATCTGATTAGAATTAATGGGGCTGAGTAGTTACCCCCTATCACATTTAGAGCGTGCTGTCTGCACGCAGATACAGCTTGGCTTCATATACCCCACACTACGAGTGTGGGGTTATAGCACCGACGTCGGTGGGATAGTGCCTTCGGCACTTCTTTGGATACTGCTCCTGTGTGTATTTTGTTATCCCTCTGCAGTTCAACATGTCCAGAATGGACATCCACACCACAGGTGCTTTACCCCCCACACATCAGACTTTCGTCTTGATGTGTGGGGTAGGATGTAATAAGAGGAACGCGTCCCGAAGGGACGCTCTAAAATATGTTTATTTAGTTACACGGCGCGAAATGGATCAGTCGAGCATGGGGGCGATGCGGAGAAGGGCGGCTACGAGGGCGTCGATGTCCTGGCGGGTGGTGTAGCATGCAAAGGAGGCTCGAACGGTGCCAGGGATGCCGTAGCGGTCCATGATGGGCTGGGTGCAGTGGTGACCGGTACGGACAGCTATGCCGAGTTTGTCCAACAGGGTGCCCACGTCGTAGGGGTGCGAGCTGCCGATGAGGAAGGAGATGACTCCGGCCTTGTGGGGTGCGGTGCCGATGAAGCGGATTGCAGGCACCTGTCGCAGCTGCTCCATAGCATAGCGGAGAAGTTCGTCCTCGTGGCGGGCAATATTGTCGATTCCTTCGGCCTGCATGAAGTCGATGGCCGCTCCCAAGCCCAGCACATCGCCCACGGAGGGGGTGCCGGCCTCAAATCGGAAGGGCAGTTCATTGTAGGTGGTACGCTCGAAGGTGACGTCCTTGATCATCTCTCCCCCACCCTGATATGGCGGCAGGGTGTCGAGGATTTCCTCACGCCCATACATTACGCCTACGCCCATGGGGGCATACATCTTATGGCCCGAGAAGCAGTAGAAGTCGCAACCGATGGCTTGAACATCCACGGCTATATGGGCTACCGACTGGGCTCCGTCGATAAGCACAGGAACACCATGATCGTGGGCGATGGCGGTGATTTCGGCCACGGGGTTGATGGTGCCGAGGGTGTTGGAGACATGGTTGCATGCCACGATGCGGGTATGTTGGTTGAAAAGGGTGCGATAGACCTCAAGGTCGAGCACTCCCTCGTCGCTGAAGGGGATGACCCGCAGTCGTGCCCCCGCCTGCTCACATGCCAACTGCCAGGGCACTATGTCGGAATGATGCTCCATGCCCGAGACTATGACTTCATCGCCTTGATGGAGATAACGTCGGCCAAAACTGGAGGCCACGAGGTTGATGCTCTCTGTGGTGCCACGGGTAAAGACGATCTCGTGGCTGTGGCGGGCATTGATGAAATGCTGCACCTGGCGACGGACCTGCTCATAGCGTTCCGTGGCCTCGGCGGCAAGGTAATGGGCACCACGGTGTATGTTGCTGTTGAGGGTGAGGTAGTAGTTGGTAAGGGTGTCGATTACTTGCTGCGGCTTCTGCGTTGTGGCAGCATTGTCGAGATAGACGAGTTTGTGGTTGTAGACCTGGGTATCAAGAATGGGGAAAGACATGGGAATTGAAATATTGAAAATTGAGAATTGGGAATTGAAAATGAGGCGGGAGCCGTCTATCTTCTGTCATCTCTCATCTGTCATCTCTCTGATTATTGTTTGCTGTATTGGATATACATTATTACAAGCGCGAGGGTGAGGAGGGCGAGGAATATGTAGAAGGCCCAGCTGCAACCGCGTTTGGGCAGGGGACGGTCCTTGCGCACAAAGAGACGGGACCAGTCGAAAGAGGGCTCTTGCTGCTGTTGAGGGTCGGTGTCCATGGCTTACTTCTTCTTTTTCTTGATGATGGCACGAAGGATGAGGAAGGCCACAGCAGCACAAAAGACGACTATGATGATGACCGACAACTGATGGCTGTACTTCTCAATGACCGAGGGGTCGGCGGCCCGATAGGCGAGGTAGCCGAGCAGGCCAAGGATGCAGTTCCACACCGCAGCACCCAAAAAGGTGAAGAGCGAGAAGGCGGCCAGGTTCATCTTGGAAAGACCTGCGGGGATGCTGATGAGCTGACGAATGACAGGGATGAGGCGACCTATGAGGGTGGAGATGTTGCCATGGTCGTTGAAATAGGTCTCGGCACGTTCCACTTTCTCCTTTGAAAGTTGGAGGACATGGCCTAACTTGCTATCGGCAAAATGATAGATGATGGGGCGTCCCAGCCAACGCGAAAGGAAATAGTTGATATAGGCTCCCAACATGGCGCCCAAGGTGCCGATGAGGACGATGAGCCAGATGGTCATGCCGCTCTTTGTTTCAGGATTGCTGGCCACATATACGGCTGGGGGAATGACCACCTCGGAGGGGAATGGAATAAACGAACTTTCGAGGGTCATGAGCAGACCCACAGCGGTGTAGTTCATGTGGGCGTCGTACCAATTGAGCACCGAAGAGACCCATCCCGAAGAGGCGGTATCGGTGCCTCGCACCTGCTCGGCAATATTCTGCTGCTGAGCCACCGCAGGAGCCGCGGACATCAGTGCAAGGAGGAGAAAGATAATCGTTTTTTTCATAGATATTTTTTGAATTAAGAATTTTAAATTTGGTTGTCGCATCACCATTCACTATTCACCATTCACTATTCACTATTCACCATTAATAATATTCATCACATCGAGGTCGGAGGCAAGGGCAGGGTATTGCTGAAGGAGGCTGGGGAAGTAATCGCCATATTGGTCGGCATCGGCACGGAGGATTTGGAGCATACGGTTGCGACGTCCCAACATGAAACAGCAATAGATAAGGCGGGAATCGAAGAGGAAGACTTCCAAGGCCCCTGTGCGGCCATTCTCCAGTAGCGAAGCTGCCTCGGCAAACCGCTGAGTGCGGATATAGAGGTCGGCGAGTGTTATCCAATGTTCGTCGGCATCGGGCTCCAGGTCGATGGCTCGGCGATAATAGCCAGCAGCCTCATCGGCAAGACCTATAGCTTCGCAACAACGGCCAAGGTCGTTCCAGGCAAGGCTGTAGGAGGGGTCCTCTTTGATGGCGTCGTGGATAAAGGATATGGCGGCATGGTAGTTGCCCTGATCCATATAGATACGGCCCATGCTGTAGATAATCATGGGACGGTCGTCGGCATAGTCGAGCGAGTCGCGCAAAGCCTGTACCGCCTGGGGGTAGTGCTGCATGGCGAGGTGGGCATCGGAGAGACCCAGATAGGCATTGAAAAGGGTTTTGTCGATAGCGAGGGCGTACTCAAACGCATCGACCGACTTCTCGTATTGACGGGTCCAATAATAGATGCAGCCGAGGCTGTACCAGGCACCCTTGGCGTAGGGATGTTCCTCAACATGGTGGATGAAGAAAGCCAACGACTGGTCGTTGAGGGCGTTATCGTCCCAGATTTTGGCAAGATTGTAGAGCGAACGCTCCTCGTCGGGGGTAACTTCGATAGATTTGCGATAATATTCCACGGCACGGTCATCGTCGCCGAGTTTGTAGTATTCGTCGGCGATATTGCCGTATATCATGCCCAACTCATAGCCGTCGGTGGCGGCACGAAGATAGTACTGGATGGCCTTGCGGGGCTGCTCGGTCATGCTGTAGGTGGCACCCAAAGCATAACTGATGTCGGTGTTTTCGGGGTCGGCGTTTTCGAGTTGTTTGAGCAATTCGAGCGATTTGGCATATTCGCCTGTGACACTCAACAGGTGGGCTCGACGCAAAAGAATCTCACTATTGGAAGGGAAGAGTTGTTCGCCATAACGCACCGCCGACTCAAGACCCTCGACATCGGCCACTTCGAGGTAATAATCAGCAATGATTTCGAGTTGTTCGACATCGAAGAACGGACGCGACTGAGGCTGTTGCTCGAAGGAGAGCACCAGGTCGCGTACATCAGAGCCGAAGTTTTTAAATCTATCTAAGTTCATTGTTGTCAAAAAGCAGGGTTAGAAACTGAAGCGGATGGTGAGGCCGCCTTTGGTGGTAGAGTTGGGATAGGAATTGGAGATGAAAGGAGTGTTGATGTTGGTCTGGAAGAACAAACGGGCAGTGAGGGTGGTAGTGAGGGCATATTCGCCAGAGACCTCAATCATCCACACTTCGCTACCGGAGGATATCTGATTGATGTTCTGATTGATTTTGCGGATATTAGTCTTGTTGCTGTTGTAGGTGAGGTTGAGTTGGAGCACGATGTCGCTCTTGAGGTGGTGCACATCGTCGCCCACCTTGACGTCGAAGGCCACATTCTTGAAACGGTAGCCGCCACCGAAGGTGACACCGTCGCGGGTAGTCTCGGTGAGCTGGTTGTTGGAGAAACTGAGGTTGAGGGTGCGGTTCTTCTGTACGGAGAAATTGACTTGGATACTATTGGTCATGCTGAGCGAGAGACGGATGAGGGGATTGAACTGCTCGCTGATCTGCACACCCTCCATGCTGACAGGGGCGATGAAGTCGCCAGTGTTGTTGAGGATGGTCTCAAGACCATAGTCGTAATTGGGCACACCCGAGATGGCCGCATCGGTATAGTAGTTGCCCACGCTATAGGTGGAAGAATATTTATGCGACAAGGAGATATTGTTGAACCACTTTTTGAGGGCCTGTATCTTGTTCAAGCCCGTGTAGTTTACCGACCAGTTGGGCAATGGGAATCCGAGGAATGGGGAGAAATTGTAATCGGAAGGGTTCTTGCCCAGATAGGTGGCGAGGAAGCTGGTGAGGAGCACGGTCTGCTGGTTGGCGCTATAGCCGGCAGGGTAATAGTTGCCGTTCATGGTGTCGAGAACCAGCTGGTCGCAATAAGGATTGGGGTTGTTGTCCGCCAAACGAGAGGCCACAAGGGAACGATTTTCGAGGAAACGATTGAACAAAGCATCGGGGTTTTCAAAGGCCGTGGCCATACTCCAGATGGTGGAAGTGTAGGAACCCGACATCATATAGGACAACGGGCCATCGACACGGTCCCACTCGCTGAGGTATTTATAATAGTATTCCTCGCGCGATTGATAGTTCTGCGTACAGTTGAGAGAGATTTTGAAATCGCGCAGCGGCTCCACCTCAGCCTGCATGGAGAGCTGGCGGTTGACTGTGTTCTCGTGCGACTGGTTCATCAGCGAGTCGCGAGAGAGGAGGTTGTTGCTACGCAATGTCTCGACAACATTGTTGTTATATCCCAGCACGAAGGCAGGCCCAGGCAACCAACCGTTGGAGGGATCCATGCCCAAAATGGTGCATTTGCCCATATAGCCTGGGAGCACGGAACCTGTGGAGTTGCTGTACTGGATGTTGAAAGTCTTGAGACAGGATACGAAGCGAAGTCCGAAATTGGCAAGTTCGTGAAGGGTCTCGGTCATCTCGGCACGACGCACCGAGTCGGGGTTCTTGGCTCGAGCGATAGAGTCTTGGACGTACTTTTCTTTCTCCTTCTTGGTCATACGCTTGGGGTCTTTGGGTTGCTCCTTGCTCTTGAACTGATAGGCGTTCTTGATAACAGGTATCTTGTTGTAGAGAGTCTGCATCGAGCCAGACACCGAAGCCTGCAACTGGGTGGAGGTATTGAGGCGGGCACCCTGAGCAGCAAGTGCCTGGGTGGTACCCATATAATTGAATGTGGTGCGGTAAGTTACCGGCATACGGAGAAAATCGAGGTAGGGCAACTTGGAAATAGGAACGTCCCAAGTGGCATTGATGGTCTGCTGGAAATTCTGCATGGTGCCGAAATGTGCGATGGAGTTCCAAATGCTGTCGTGCGACTCGCGGGTGTCCACACGTCCCACAGGCTCGTCGATACGGGCATTTGCGATAGCATTGTATTGCAAATGGAGACTGCGGCACAAATCATATTGCAAGCCATACTCCCGCTTCCAAGTGAACTGTTTGAAGTAGGTGGGCTTCATGATGATGAGGGCGGCACCTTTGTTGCGCAACATGGTCTCTTCATAGTCGCGGAACACCTCGGTGGAGAAACTAAGGTTCTTGGGCTTATAATAGAGGTTGAAGTCTTTGATAAACTTGAAGTTCTTATTAGTAAGCCACTTCGACTTGGTTTTGGCAAAGGGGGAGAACAAGCCTGGATCATGCGGAGAATAGGTGTAGGCTATGCTGCCACGGTGCTGGTCTTTGTTGTAATAGGAAATCTCGTCGTCCGAGGAGCGCTCACGGCTATAGGCATAGGAGAGCGAGAAATTCTCAATGTCATAGAAATGAGGCTTGAGCACCGATTTGCCCACACGGTCTTTGCGGATATTGGTAAGAGTGATGTTGGTAGTAGTTTTGCGTTCCTGAGTCATGGATCGCACACTGTCGCGCTCGGCCTGTGTCTGATAGGTTTTGAGGTCCTCTTTTAGTTTGACATCGGGGTCGAGGGGATTGTACTCGGGCGAGCCCACCTGCTTGTTGTAGTCAAAATAGAAAGGTATGTGCAAACCCCAACTTTCGGGCAGACATTTGCCAAGTTCCAGGTCGAGGGTGGTTTGTACCTGCAAGGTGTTGACCAATTCGAGGGAGGTGGGTTTCTCCTCCAAATTGCCAAATCCCGCGGTGGTGTAAGAGCCGTAGAGCGACAGGTTTCCGAGGTCGGCGAGGTTGGTGCGTGCCAAGGCCATGGCCGCCCAGCCGCCCTTGTTGTTGAAATCGGTGAGGCGAAGCTCGTTGAGCCACACCATGCACGACTTCGGGAGCATGTTGTTGCCATCGTCGAGCGACTCCTTCTTGGGGTTGCGGACACCCACCATGATGACTTTCACTTTGCCCAAATTAGGCGTGCCCAGCACGGTGTATTTGTGTCCTTCGACATATTCGCTGTAGAGCAACTGACTGCTGTAGTTCAAGTCGCCACTGCGGATGAGTTTGTTGCGGTTGGTCTTGATGTCGACAAGTTTGGTAAGGTCTATCTCCACATTGTTGTCGATGGGCCAAATGCTGTAGGGGTCGGAACTGCTGGTGCCCCAGGGGGTAAACTGCAGCGGCACCTCGTATTCGTAGTAGTTGTTGGTGTAGTCGGTACCCAAACGCACAAACAGAACCAAGTCGCCATCGTCGATGGGGTCGCTCTCAAACTTCTTTTCGGCATGGACAAACATCTTCATCTTGCCATAATAGCGGAGGTCGTACTGGCTGTTGCGATACACGGCACGAGCATCACCCGAGGCCAAATCGGTGATGTCGAGCGAGAGGGCCTGTTCGTTGAGCTGGGTGTAGGACGAAGAAGTGCTATACCACTGTTCGCGTTCAATTCCCGGAGGGAGCACATACGGCACTGGGTCACGGTTGCCGTTCTCCTCAATGTTGACTGTGCTGATGCTGAACGAGGTGTTGGCACCCGTACCTGTGGTGTAGTCGCCTGGCTGGAGCAGGTCTTCGGTGTATTTGCGCCAAGTGGCATAAACCAACTCAAGGGTGGCGAAACGCAGGATGATGGGCTCCTCAAAATCGTTGAGGAACATACGCATGAAACGGATGGACTGGAAACCGTTGAGCTTGCCTATCACCTGGTCGTACTCGCGGATGGGGATGCGGAACTGATACCATTTGCACGACGTGGTCTGACCGTTGGAGAGTTGAACGTTCTTGGCCTCCTGAATATCTACGATGTGGTTCTCGCCGATAATCATCTTCGAGGGGTCGAGTTCAAGCACATACTGGTAGTAGTTCTCTGCCTCGCTGAGGGTGTTATCCTTGTTGATGTCCTCGACATTGGGGTAGGTGCTGGCGGCAGTGGTGTACGACTCGGTATTGTCAGCATCCACGCACGAGTTGCCCTCGGGGTTGTTGTAGTATTTGTAACGGTCGGTGATTTTGACATCGGCCTCGTCGTAGTCGCTGCCTCTATAGTAATGGAAATCGTCGCCCGAAGGGTCTTGCGATGCCAACATATACGCCACCGAAGAGGTGCCGTAGAGGTTGGCTATCTGCTCCAGATAGTCGGCAAAGAAACTCTGCTCGTCTTCGGAGCCGTGGGTGCTGCTCAAGCCGTCGTAGCCGATGTCCTGGTATTTGCGGGCCGACTCATCGTTGTCGAAAGCATTGACAATAGGCTGCGTAGTAGGCACACGGCCCCAGATAGTGGTGTCCACATTGACCACCTCGCCTGTGGTAGGCAATCCATTCTCAAACGATTTGCGACCATCGCGAAGAATATCCTCGCTGATGTCGCCCAAGTTGATATACAGTTTGCCGCCCGAGTGGTTGGGATTATCAATAAAGGGGTCCATCAGCCAGAACTCCAAAGTCTCGATGTTCTGTGTTTCGAAATCGGTATAGTCAAGTTCGCGCATCACGCCGCCCCAACGACTCTTCGGATCGGCCAGTTTGCCCTCCTCGGTGATACCCGCACTATAGGCCGTAGGGGCCACATCGTAGTTGTACGGGCCTCGCTCCTCGGGGTAGTAGGCCAGATTAAACTCATAGATATTGGTCAGCTCACCTGCAGGAAGTTCTTTATTGGGAAACACCTCCTGCTCGGTGATACGGCGGGCGTATGGTTGCGAACGGTCGTCGTCGGTGATGTTGGAAGGACACTCGCTGCTATAGAACACATTGTCAATTCTATACCATGCCAACTTGGCCCTGTTGAAACCGTATGCCAGATTGGTGCCAGGCTCGGTTTCGGGAAACATAGGCATAGCCAGCCGATAGTCCTGTGGCGTACTTGCCAGATGCCAATATGTCACCCCCTTCAGGTCTATGCCGCTCTCAGCCCCTTCGAAATCGTCGATATATGACACACTGCCCTCCTTGCTGCCCGTCGAAGAAAGACCTGGGATAAACTGTGCAAACTCTGCCGAGAGGCTCAAATTGGAAGGAGCCTTGGTATCAATGCCAGGAAGCAAGTCCACCAGCTTGGTGATGAAAGGCGCCTCGTGGCGATAGTTGAGGTCGAAGCCCCAGATGCTGTTGCTCGTGGGTTCCTCGCCAAAATTGTTTTTCTGTGTCAGCGGCTTCTCGCTGAGGTTCATAAACGTACCCCCAATGTTGAAGTCGGGCTGTATCTCATAGTTCAGATGGGCACCCAACATGGTCTTGCTCATCATGCTGAACGAGTTGTTCTCGCTGCTCACGCTGATGGGGGTACCGCTGCTCAGGATGCTCTCGTTGATGATACGCACCGTACCCATCGTGTAGTCCACCGTATAGTCCACATTCTCGATGAGGGGCATACCACCCGCCGTCACAGTCACCGACCCTTGCGACACACTGTAGCCCAACGATATCTCGCCGCTCACCGTGCTGGAGTAATAGCCTTCGAGGTAAAACTTGTTTTTATCGGCATACTGCTGGGCCAGGGTGCGGGTCATGGTGTAGAGTGAGTCGAAACAATACTGTTTGGCAAACTCTTCATCGCCCAATATCTCGCGCAAATCCTTGCCAAAAGGCTCCACGTATGGGAAAAATATTCGTCCTGTGGTGGCCTGGATGATGCCTCCTTTGAACGCAGCACTGTCGAACCAGTCGAACACACCATCGGCATAATAGTAGTTCTGCGAAGCGTCCATACGGTCGAGACCGAACAATTCAATGAGGGGTATGCCCTCCTTGGGTCCTTCGGTAAAATAGCCTATACCTACACCTCCGTCACGACTTTCGTACAGCACATTGAGTCGGAAATTGTCACGACCTATCTGCGTACTCTTGAGGAAGTAGACATTCTTCATCATCAACTTCCACAGCGGGCTGCGGGTGTCCACGCTGGTACCCTTGATAAGTTTCACCACCAAGGTATTGGGGTCGTTGATACCATCAGTGGTCAGCTCACCCACCTGGTACACCGTAGTGTCGCCAATAACCTGATATTGGAATGCCACAGCCAGCACCTGATCGGCACTCAGCGGCTGACTGAGGGTGATGAAGCCCAGCTGCTCGTTGTAGGTGTACTCGCTGCTGTTGAGCAGACGGGCGCTCTCAATCTTCTCGTAGTCGCTACCCGACGTAAATCCGAGCCCTTGCATATATGAGGTGACGTTGTTGATGCTCCTTATGGCACCACTGGCAATGAGGTCGAAGAAGTTGTTGCTGCGATTCGAAGGTTTCTCGGAATAACCACCTACGAGATACTCGCTGCTGGGTCTGTTCTCGCCGAGGTCGGTAACAGCCAAGATGTTACGGTTATTGGTAACAGCCGCACCCACATTGGTACGCCACACCTCCATGCGGATGATCTTGATATTGGTGTTGGGCGTAGGCAGTGTGGCCATGGCCTTGTTATAGTTGTCGTAAAAATACTGCGCAATGAAATAGTGGCGGTTTTCCTCATATTCATCAGCTCGAATCTGGAACTCCTGCGTTGTGGCTCCACCCTGCACCTGCATGTTCTCGGTGCTCGTCTCCTTCTTCGACACCACGGCATCCACCGTCAGTTTGCCAAACTTCAACTTGGTGTGGAAACCAAACAACTCCTGACTGCCGTGGATGAGGGTGGTGTTGAGCGGGAAAGAGATGTCTGCAGCCTCAAACAATTGCAGGATGTCGTCCTCCTTGCCCTCATATTTGAGTTTTATCTTGTTCTCAAAATCAAACGTCGCCTGAGTATTCCAATTGATGTCGAAATCAAAAAGGTCGCCAATCTTGGCATTCATGCTCACCTGGATGTTCTCGTCAAAGTCGAACGTGTTGACACTACGTTTGTTAGCATCGAGAGCAGGGTCGTCACGATAATTGTTGACAATCTGGAAAGTGAGGTCTGCGCTACCCGAAGGCGAAATCTTGATATCGGGGATAGCCAGCAGTCCCTCCACCTTCTTGCTGATCTCGCTAAAACCTGGAATCTTGCTCAGTAAGCCCCCATCGGCAGCTCCCGAGTCACCCACCTCCGACTTCTCCTTCCAGTACTTCTTCATCAGCTGATCCATCTGCCAATTCTGATACTCCTCAAACGTCATATACTCACGGCTCACAATCATATCCCCCACCTTGACAAACTTAGTATAGGTGCCCGACTGAGGGTCATAGGCAACCGAATCCTTCATATTGGCAGGAGTTTGCGCATGAACGGCAAAAGCCATTGTCGTCATGAGCAACAACAACACACATCGAAACAGTTTATGGAACAATTCGCTAATCACAATTTCTTCAATGCCTCCTTGATAAGCGATTCAACGGTAAGTGTACCGTCCATAGGGCCCAGCACCTTCTCGGCTGCCGCCTTGGGAAATCCCAGCATCACCAAAGCGCTGAGCGCCTCCTCCTTATTGCGGCTCACAGGTGCCGCCGATGCGGAAGCGACAACACCCATATCCGAAACCTTGTCTTGCAGTTCGAGGACGATTCTCTGTGCCGTTTTCGCCCCAACGCCTTTCACACGCTGTATCATCTTGGCATCCTGCGAAGCAATGGCACCTGTCAGTTCCTCCACCGACAACGATGAGAGCATCATCCGAGCCGTGGCTGCCCCCACTCCGTTCACCCCCAACAACAAGCGGAACATCTCACGTTCCTTTGCCGTGAAGAAACCATACAGCAAGTGGGCATCTTCCCGTATCACCTCATGCACCCACAGCAACACCTGCTCTTTTGTCTGTATGGCGCTGAAAGTGTTGAGCGATATCTCCAACAGATAGCCCACACCTCCACAATCCACCACAGCGTTGGCGGGAGTTACCGAAGCAAGTTTTCCTGATATATATTCAAACATTTCTCTCTAATTTTCAAAGTTATAACCAATTCCCATTGCGGGGCTCCCCTCCTGCAGGTGATAGTCGCCCTCCGAGGGGTCCACAAAAAGCGGATCTTCGTCCCAATCGCCTCCACGAACAATGCTGTGCACAATCTCCGTCTTAACAGTCGCACGGTCATCAAGGTCCACATACAGTTCTCCCTCCGTCCTATTGCCGTAAACAATACAGTCGGTCAGCGATGCCTGCATCGGCCACACATAGTGCACATTGCCGTAATCTCGATAATTGGTGATGAACACACTGGGCGAGGTGCGGCTCTCATACGTCCAATAATCGGCAAAAGTGCAATTCCTGAAATCGTATTCGCCACCATATTGCATTGCCACCGTGGCAGTTCCGCAATTGGTGACCAACAAATTGTTCCCCACAATATGGGCCGTCTGACCCAAAATGCCAGCAAGGGTGTGATTGTGAATATCGACATTGCTTATAGCCAAGGTCGGATTATTGCTGGCACAACTGTCGGCCAAGATGCCCACGTATGCGTTCTCTATCACAGCATGATCCATCACATTGTCCTTGCTGCCAACCGAGAGCCACACAAATCCCCACTGCCCTGGCAGATAGTCATACCACCCATCATGGCGCACCGAGGTGAAAACCACAGGCTTGTCCGCCGATCCGTGCACATCGAGGGTGGCACTATCGTACACCCACAACACGGCGTCCTCACAAAAATACAACTCATCCCCTGCCTGCAGGTGAAGCGTCTGTCGTGAATCCACAACGGCATATCCCACAATAACATGCGGCAAATCATGCCTCCAATTGTCGCAATCGATAACACTATAAGCATACGGGTTACCAAACATATCCACAAGATACTCACCATCAACAGTATGCAGCGTGTCGGTGGGAATATGGTACACCGCATTCCTGCCGTAAGCCGTGAGGGGCAAACGCTGGACATTGGTCGGCGAGATGCGGAACTCCACGGCATCCTCCAGCAAGAAAGGCTCGGTGCTGCTATTGGGGTTGATATTGGCTCGCACAAAGACAAAGATGCTGTCGCCAGCAGCAATATCCACATCGCGGGCCACCATCGAAGTATCGCCATCCACATTCAGGCGGAACCTCGACCCATAGCCTCCCCGCAAAGTCACCTCCGAAATGCGCACCCCTTCGTGGCCGTGGTTATACACCTTGAACTGCCTCGTAGTGGTGCCCATCTGCGTGAAAACCGTGTCGAAAGCCATCGTATCGCACGAAAAATCAAGCATCGCCGCATCGTCCGACACAAACACCTGCTCCTTGGCACACGAACACACCAGTATCGTGGCCAAAGCAAGAATCAAATATGTCAGACGTTTCAGCATAATTTATTAATAACGCGAAATAAATATTATTATTTTGTGAAAAGGTCAAAAATCTCGTTCAATCGTTTTGCACACACAGGGCAGAACGGGGCATAATCCCTCATCATGCAATGCATTACAGGTCTATACACCCCCTTGGAATGATACCCCGCACCCTCAAACACACCCAATTTCCCATTCTCGCCCGGGTACACATACTTATCGTCGGGCGTAGGGACCCTCGTGCCCTGAGGCAGCATATCCTTCCACTTCTTCTCAAAATCCACCAACGTGGTGATATTCGGCTCCGTAGGCTCAAAAGTGTTCGGATGAAGGTCGGAATAACTTATATCCTCATCCACATATTCATCGGCAAGGCCTCCGATAGAGTGCCCCAACTCGTGCGGCAAAACCATGTAAGCCATCTCGTTGAGCGAACTCATGGCATAAAAATTGTAGATAGCGCCCCCACCGTAAGTCTTCGTATTGGCCATAATCACAATATGGTCGCAAGGGGTGCTCCCTATGGCATCGTGCAACTTGAACAGCCGCATCGTCATCAAATAGCGGTCGATAGCAAAGGTGTTGAAACTCGAACCCACCAAACTGTTCACAAAAATGCCCTTGTTGGGATCCGTGATGCCGCTCTCCTCGCCAAACAGAGGCACACCCCACACATTAAAATCGTCACGTCGGCCCGCAAAAGGCTCCTGCCCAAGCGTATACTCGCAAAAAAGCTGCAGATCCTTCATCATCTTCACCGAATCCTGAGGCCCATACCCCTCGGGCACAATCACCACATCAATCTTCTTGTGCGGATCGCCCTTATACTGCAACTTCATCGAGGCCCCATCCCTGAAAGCATTACGCTCAAACAGCATCTTCGGCAGCTCCTCCTTGGGGTCGAAACGATAAACGAACTGGGTGACATACAGCTGATTGCTATCGCGATGCTGGAAACAGATGTCCACCATCTTCTTCGGCCACGGCAGGCGCACCACCTCCTCGAACGAAGCCACACTATCGCGCCCCTGGGGGGTGTCCCTATACTCGCGGAAAAGGCTGTTGTAGCCACGACTGTAGAGTTCCTTGCCGCTCTCCGGCTCCAGCACCAGCACCCTGTAATCGCCGTTGTCGAAAGGATCCAGCAACTGCGTCTGCGAGCCCGCCCAAATGCCCGTCTTGGCAAAAGCCGCGATACGGACAGAGTCGTGCTGACGATTGCCAACACGGTAATAATCACAGCGAAGCGTGGCATTTTCGAAATACTTGCCAAACTTCACATTCTGGGCCTCGGCCCGAGGGCCCGCAAGCATCATCGAGCCCAATATCAAAGCAATAAAAAGTCTTTTCATAACCAAACCAATTGCAGCCACGGCGCTGTTGCTTTTCGCAAAAACACCTTCGGCTGAATAATAAAACTCGAAAAGGCAAACTTTATTGTATCACCCCGAAAAAATATTCAATTTTCCCCTCTCCTTCGCCTATCCTCCCAAGTGATTCCGATATGCTTCCGATATGCTTCCGATATGGTTCCGATATGGATCCGATATATAAGTCGGAATCATATCGGAATTATATCGGAAGCATATCGGATTCATGGCGTAATCACGAGGACACATATTATAACCTACGGGGTCCGACGATCGGCACCTCGAAGGCTGCTGTTTTGGCACAAAGAAAATTTTGTGGCACAAATTATGCGTTTGTTGAAAAAAAAGTTGTACCTTTGCACCCGCAAATGATTAGTAAAATATATACAAATAATCCGAATGTGTGCGAGGTGAGGCGCGTGGCCGACGTGATCACGAACGGCGGCATCGTGGTGGTCCCCACCGACACGTTGTACGCCTTTGCGTGCAGCATGGAGTTCAAACATTCGGTCGAAACTATCGCCCAGCTGAAGGGCTTTTCGCTCAAGAAGGCCAAATATTCGATGCTCTGCAGCTCCATCAGCATGGCTTCGGAGTATCTCCGTCCCATGGATAAGGACACTTTCGCACTCTTGAAACAATGTCTGCCAGGGCCTTACACTTTTGTGATGGATGCCAACAACGAGGTGCCGCGAAACTATCTGAACCCGAACAAGACCATCGGGGTGCGTGTGCCCGACAACCCCATTCTGCAGGCCATCATCGAGGCCGTGGGGTGCCCGCTGATAGGGACTTCGGTGCGCCTCGAAAACGAGGAGCAGGAGAGCGAATACCTCACCGACCCCGAACTGATTCACGAGGCTTTTGCCAACCGTGTGGACCTCGTTGTGGACGGGGGCTTGGGCGAAGATGTGCCCTCAACGGTGGTGAACTGCGCGGGAGGGAACCTCGAAGTGCTGCGCTACGGGAAAGGAGAGATTGATTTATGAGGCTTACCATCCGCAACAGGCCTGACCAATATTCGGGGGTGCTGGGATTTGTGGCACAAGTGGTTGTGATGACTTTGGCCACCCTCTTGGCGGCTTATGTGCTGCCCGACTCTATGGTACGTATCGACAGTCTTAGGACGGCTATTCTTGCGGCTGTGGTCATCTCGCTCCTCAACAATTTCATCCGCCCCATCCTCATTGTCATCACGCTGCCTTTCACCATTTTCAGCATGGGGCTGTTTCTGCTGGTAATCAACGCGGTAATCATCATGCTGGCTTCGGGCTTGGTGAATGATTTCCACGTCTACGGATTCGGCAGCGCCTTCATTTTCAGTTTGCTGCTGACTTTTTTAAACTATTTGCTGGAGATACCGAATCGGCTGATGAGGAGTCCGAAGTACGAGCCTTCGAACCACGAAGCCATCGACAGGCACACCGACACCGACGAGGAGGGTTTCTCGCCCTACGAGGAAATCCACGACGACGAAGAACAATAACGACTAAAAACAACATTTATATCATGCAAATCGTAACTACAACGGCTGCCCTCACCGCAGCCATCCAGGAAGCAAAGAAAAACAATAAAACCATAGGCCTCGTACCCACAATGGGCGCTCTGCACGAGGGTCACCTTTCGCTTATCCACAAGGCTCGCGAGCAAAACGACCTTGTGGTGGTGAGTGTCTTCGTCAACCCCATCCAGTTCAACAACAAGGAGGATCTGGCCAAATATCCCCGCACCGTGGAGGCTGATTGCGAGAAACTTGCTTCGGCAGGTGCCGACATCGCCTTTGTGCCCTCGGTGGAGGAGATGTATCCCGAACCCGTGAATACGGTGTACCATTTCGGAGCCATCGAGGAGGTGATGGAAGGACCCCGCCGTCCTGGTCATTTTTCGGGTGTTGCCGTGGTAGTTCGCCGCCTCTTCGACCTTGCACAGCCCGACAGAGCCTATTTCGGCGAAAAGGACTACCAGCAGATTGCCATCATCCGCAACCTTTTGGAGCAGATCAAATACCCCATCGAGCTGGTTCCCTGCCCCATTGTGAGAGCCGATGACGGCCTTGCCCTCAGCAGCCGCAACATGCGCCTCAGCCCTGAGGCCCGTGCCGTGGCCCCCAACATCTACGCCACCTTGCAGCAAGCTGTCGAAATGTCGGAATGCGAGGATGTGGAAAGTGTGCACGACTGGGTTATCGACACCCTCTCCTCGTTCCATGAGATCAACGGCATTGATGAATCGCTGAAATTCGAACCAGAATACTTTGAAATTGTTGACGATACCACCCTCCAGCCCATTCAGGATTGGGAGGATGCCAAGGGCGTTGTGGGCTGCATCACCGTGTGGCTCGACGGTGTTCGCCTCATCGACATGGTTCGTTTCAAATAAAACATACAATGGCAAGATACTGAAAAAGGCGGGAACTCCCCGCCTTTCTATTTTCATTTCACCCCATATACCTCCTTCACTATATGCCATTGTTTGCTCACATCGCTCACAGTCATACCATTTGGAGCCATCTTGTTGAAGAGTTCTGCAAACTTGGTACCTTTCGATTTCTCTTGTTTGGCCCATAGGCGCAACTCTTGGTCAGAGAAGTGCTTGATGGGTATGTCCTTGCGATATATGACATTGTTGACACCTACATCACTTAGAACACGAGTAGCCCTATCAATATCCGCTTGCGTGGTCTCATTACTTGAATTGACATATACGTCAAAAAGAACTATCGGGGACTCATTACACCAAATATTGGACAGCCAGGTGGTAGCCAGATAAGCCAAATCCGCAGATGACACCACGGACAACAGGGGAGATGAGGGAATGGTGGCGATATTCCTCACGAGCGAAGATGTTGCTGATATGGACTTCGACAACAGGGGTTGTGATAGCAGCAATAGCGTCATGAAGAGCCACAGAGGAGTGGCTGTAGCCTCCTGCGTTAAGGATAATCCCATCGTATGTGAAGCCCACCTCATGAATCTTATTGATCAACTCGCCTTCGACATTGCTCTGATAGTAGTCAATTTGCACCGCAGGAAAGGCGGAACGCAGTTCTGTAAGGTAGTCCTCAAAAGTACGATGGCCATAAACATCGGGCTCGCGAACCCCGAGAAGGTTGAGATTAGGACCGTTTATTATCATTATTTTTTTCATGATGCAAAAATACGACTTTTTTTCAAATGAAACGGTTGTATTTTTGTTCTTAGATTTACAATAGTCATATATAATACATAAAACCAACACAATACAATAAAAAAACGACATTAAAAAAGGCTATAGGGACAAAAAGGACAAAAATACCATGTGTTTGTAGTGCAGACATAGTGCAAAGTTAGTGCAAACTAAAACAACTTCCCCAATAATTCTAATTACCAACCAAGTTTACTCTTTTTCAGTCATAAATCCTAAAAGCGACAACTTTTTCATCTCATTGGAGCTTAGTTTGCACAAACTTAGTGACGAGTAAAAGATTTCAAAATTATGTAGATAACAATTCAAAAAAAATTCATTATTTTAGAATACGCTTTTCGAAATCCAAAATTATGTGTATATTTGCAATGTTGACTTATGTCTTAATGTTTAATTCAAGTTATTGATAAATATAAAAGTATGTAAAAATTAAAATATAGAAATCACATAAATAAAGCATTTTTTGCTTTTCTTTGTTCGTTTCGAAACCTGGAAATTTCTTAACAACAGCCCGAGAAAGCAGAAATGCTCGCGGTAATACCGTGGGCTTTCTTGTTTGGCTGTATAGGTAATTCCAGGACCTCGAAACGAAAACAAAAAGTTCGCGGTTCTTTTTTTGTTCACATATAAACAGAAACCATCTAAAAAATACAAATATAAACCTAAAAAAATACACAATGAAAAAAACGTATTATTTCTATCACTGATTCTCAGCTTTAGTTTTTTCGTAGACTCAGGTGTTTAGTGCCACGACACCAACGAATCGACGATGATATGAATCAAGAATGATTTGAACATGATTTTTTAGTTACTATAATTGTAACATATTGTAAATCACTAAATAAATAATTATGAATAAAAAATTAGAATACACTCCACCAACACTTAAGGTGGTTGAATTTAAGACAGAAAGAGGTTTTGCTGCTAGTAATGCGATGAGAATTGCGGAAGACCAGCAATTATTCATCTCAGAAGACAATTCAAACCAAAATGAACAATTTGGAAGTGAACATTGGTCGTGGTAATCATTAACTATTTTGAATAAGAATTACTATGAAGAAAATATTTTTTTATATCTCCGCAATTTCTTTATTCATC